>NZ_QTJP01000001.1:2492500-2792500 GCF_003391115.1 Sphingomonas crusticola | reverse complement strand
CCGACCGATAATACAGGGAGGATATTGGGTGCGGATTGTCGACGTAAGAGAAAAGACCGTCTCGATCGCGTCGCCGATCGCGAATGCCTATATCGATTTTTCCAAAATGACCTGTTCTGTGGTTGCCGTCATCACCGATGTGGTTCGCGATGGCAAGCCGGTCATCGGATACGGCTTCAATTCGAACGGCCGTTATGGTCAGGGCGCGCTGATGCGCGACCGTTTTCTCGAGCGGCTCGCAGCGGCGGATCCGGCATCGCTAGTCGACGAAGCCCGTGATAATCTCGATCCCTTCGCCATCTGGCAAACTCTGATGCGTAACGAGAAACCGGGCGGCCATGGCGAGCGCTCGGTTGCGGTCGGCACGATCGATATGGCGGTGTGGGATGCGGTGGCGAAGATCGCCGGCGTGCCGTTGTGGCGCCTGCTCGCCGACCGCTACCGCGGCGGTAAAGCCGACGATCGCGTGTGGGTCTATGCCGCCGGCGGCTATTATTATCCAGGCAAAGACGACTTCCAGCTCAAGGCCGAGATGCAGAGCTATCGCGACCGCGGATATAAGGTCGTCAAGATGAAGATTGGCGGCGCCCCGCTCGACATCGATCTGCGGCGGATAGAGTCGGTGCTGGAGGTGGTTGGCGAAGGCGCCAACCTCGCGGTGGACGCCAATGGGCGGTTCGATCTCGACACGGCGCTCCGTTACGCGGAGGCGCTGAAGCCTTATAATCTATTCTGGTACGAGGAAGCGGGCGACCCGCTCGACTTCGCGCTCCAGGCTGAGCTCGGGCGGCATTATGATCGGCCGATGGCGACCGGCGAAAACCTCTTCTCGCACCAGGATGCGCGCAATCTCCTGCGGTTCGGCGGCATGAACCGCGAACGCGACTGGCTGCAGTTCGATTGCGCCTTGTCCTACGGCCTGGTCGAATATCTGCGCACGCTGGACGTGATGGAGGCCGAAGGCTGGTCCACGCGCCGGGTCGTGCCCCATGGCGGGCACCAGATGTCGCTCAATATCGCCGCCGGCCTGCAGCTCGGCGGCAACGAATCCTACCCCGACGTCTTCCGTCCCTTTGGCGGCTTTGCCGATGCCATCGCGGTCGAGGGGGGCTATGTCTCACTGCCTGACGCGCCGGGTGTGGGCTTTGAGACCAAGGCCGAACTTTACGCATTGCTACGCACGCTGGCGGAGAATTGATGCCCGATCGCGAGACCCGGTAGGTGGCCACCCTCCGTCAATTGTGGGTCCAAGTACTGATCGGCGCCGCGATCGGCGCAGTGATCGGCCTTGTAGTACCCAGCTTCGGGACCGCGCTGCAGCCGATTGCTGACGGTTTCATCAAATTGGTGAAAATGCTGCTCGCGCCGATCATCTTCGGCACGATCGTCATCGGGCTCGCGCGCATGGGCGACCTCAAGGAGGTCGGCCGGGTCGGGGCCAAGGCGCTGCTCTATTTCGAGATATTATCGACGTTTGCGCTGCTGATCGGGCTGGCTGCGGTCAACATCTTCAGGCCCGGCAGCGCCATCTCTGCCCACATTGCACCGGGCAGCGAGGAGGCGGTCGCGCGTTATGCCGGCGCGGCGCACGAGCAGGGAATCGTGCCCTTCCTGCTCAATATCATCCCCGACACGCTGCTGGGCGCCTTCACCGGCGGCACTATGCTGCAGGTGATCCTGATCGCGGTCATGATCGGGGTCGCCGCGAGCCACCTTGGCGCCAAGGTCAACGGCGTAGTCGACCTGATCGACCAGATGCTGCAGATCCTGTTCCGCCTGATCGGCGCGATCATGGTACTCGCGCCGTTGGGCGCGGCGGCGGGCATGGCCTATACGGTCGGCAAGTTCGGGATCGGCTCTTTGCTATCGCTGGGGCAGCTGGTGCTGGTTCTCTACGGCAGCGCGGTCCTGTTCGTCGTGGTGATGCTCGGCATGGTGATGCGCATCGTCGGACTGCCGCTGATCGGGCTGCTGCGCTATTTCCGCGACGAGATATTGATCGTGTTTGGGACCTGCTCGACCGAGGCGGTCCTGCCACGCGTGATGCAGAAGCTGGAGGCGCTCGGGATCGAGAAGCCGGTGGTCGGGCTGGTCCTCCCCGCTGGCTATACGTTCAACGCCGACGGCACGAGCCTGTACCTCGCGATCGCCGCGATCTTCGTGGCACAGGCGACCGGCGTACATCTCAGCCTGGGAGATCAACTGGTCGTGCTGGGCGTCCTGTTGTTGACGTCCAAGGGGTCTGCGGGTGTAGCCGGCGCGGGCTTCATCACGCTGGCGGCAACCCTGAGCGCGATGCCATCGATACCCGTCACCGGGCTCGCCTTGCTGCTGGGGGTGGATCGCTTCCTCAACGTGGCGCGTGCGGTGACCAATCTTATCGGCAATTGCGTTGCCACTGTGGCTGTCGCGAGATGGGACGGCGCGATCGATCTGGCGCAAGCCCGTCGTCAACTCACCGCACGGGAACGAGTGGAATGATCACTCTCATCTTGGCGCTCATCACGCCGATCGCCTCCGAAGTCGCAGTGTCGGTCGGCGATGGCAAGCAGGTACTGGTAGATGGCATCCAAAGGGTACCGCCGCGCCCAAAACCCGACATGCTCTCGCTAATCGCGCTGGCGGGCGTTCCCAGGATCGTCTCGGAAATTCCACTTCCGGCCAGCGTCATCGGGCCGCCATCGAGCGTGGCGATCACGCCCGACGGTAGCCTTGCCCTGGTCACGTCCTCCCGTCGGATCGATCCCTCCGATCCCGCGAGCCTCGTTCCGGACGACCGCCTCACGGTGGTCGATCTGCGCGCCCGTCCAGCACGGGTCTTGGCGACGGTGCGGGCGGGCGCCGGCGCCTCCGGCATAGCGATCGATCCCAGCGGCACCCATGCGCTCGTCGCCAACCGCAGCGAGGGCTCCATCTCGCTGTTTACCATCGCCGGCACGATTGTCAGCCTGAGGCAAACACTCACGATCGGTGACGTGCATAGCGCCCCCGCCCAACCGATCTTTTACGATCAGGGTACACGCGCGCTGATATCGCGGGATGGCGACCATCTCCTTTCGACGCTTCACATTGAGGGCAATAGGATGCGCCTCGATGCTGGAGGCATACGCGCCGGGTTACGCCCGTACGGCCTGTCCCATGCGGCTGGAACCCGCTTTGCGGTTGTCGCCAACATTGGCGGCGGCGGCCACGACATCGATACGATAAGTCTGATCGATCTCGCCGGACCCACGCCGCGCGTCGTCGATACGGCCGGAGTCGGGCTCACGCCGGAGGGGATCGCCATGGCGCCCGATGGCCGCCATATCGCGGTCAACGTCAATGCCGGCTCGAACGGCTCACCCGCCTCAGCCGATTATCGCGCTTATGGTGAGGTCCAGGTCTGGCGGATCAATGGATCGCATCTGATGCGGGTCGCCAAGGCAACGGTCGGCAGGTGGGGCCAGGGCATTGCCTGGACTGCGAATTCACGTACTTTGCTCGTTCAGTCCAATGTCGAGCGGCGGATCGATCTGTTTCGCTTCGATGGTTCTCATCTTCGCCGGTCGGCCAGCCTGCGGACGGCGGCGCCTCCCGCCGCGCTCGCTGTCGGTGGCAGGTAGCGCGCACTTTCGGGCATTGATTCATTCGAAAATGGCATTGGCCATCGTGCAGACGCGCCGCCACACAGGAAGCCAGCCTCCCTTCAGGCCCACTGAGGTCGGAACTCCGGTTCCGGCCTTTTTTGTGCTAGGTTGCAGCAACATGAAAGCTGGCCGCCGGTCCTCGGTGTAAATCAGCCAGCAAATGGCCGTGCCGCGGGGCCAAGCTCTACAGCGGCTTAGGTCTTGGGACCCTCACCACAGCCGGAAAACCGCGATGCGGCGTGGGCACCATACCGCCGGACCAACCCGAGTCTTTGACGACGAGCAAATTTTGGGAGGGGCAGAGCTACGGATCACCTAGTTTACCGAAACGACAGTCCGTTCGCGGTAGCCGAACAAAATCTCAGATTGGTGAACTACACGTTGAAGTGAGTTTATAAGTCCTTTGATATGTTCGACATCAACGAAGAAAAAAGCTCCCCATTAAACAAAATGCTGACCAGCCTGCCGCCCGGCCTGGTGGTCGATTCCGCGTGGTCCAAGCACAGGGCATTTCCGCTCATCGATCCACGATTATGTCCGACGCGGCTGGCTCGAGCTGACGGCCCCACGTGTCTATCGGCGCTCATCGACCCGCTCGGATGGGGGCCAAGTCCGTTGGGATATCGCCATCGTATCCGCGCAACGGATCGCTATGCCGACTTTCTATGTGGGTGGGTTGACGGCGCTCGAGCTGTTGGGTCAGGGACATCATGCGCGCCTGGGCGCCGATCGCATTGTACATCTCTAAGATCCGCAAGCTACGGCACCTTCCTGGCTCCGCACGCTCTCGACCGACGCAACGCTGATCCTCCACAAGCGCAAGCTCTTCGCCGATCCGGAGCTAGGCGTCGAATGGCACCAGCTCGAATTCAGCACCGGCAGGTTGGGCGCCATCGTCGCCTCGCCGGTGCCACACGAGCCGTGGGACTATTTCATGCGCACCGCGAGCGCCGAGCGCGCCGCGATCGAGATGATGGAAGCGGTCGGCGCGACGCTCGGTTTCGAACATGCGGACAATGTGTTCGAGGGCCTGACGACCTTGCGGCCCAAGCTCCTCTCCAGCCTGCTCGAGCACTGCGCAAGCATCAGGGCCAAGCGGCTCTTCCTCCTTTTTACCGACCGGCACGACCGTGGCTGGGCCAAGCACCGCGCGCGCGGATCGACCTCGGGCGTGGCATACGCCAGATTGTGGCGGGGGGACGGCTCGATCAACATTATCAGATCACCGTGCCGCGCGACTTCGCGGGGAAGACGACGGCGCCTGAGCCATGAGCGCCGAGAGCTATGCCGACCAAGTGGGCCTACTGATCGGGGTGATGCCCGACAATGCGCGCGAGCGCCGCTTCCTTACCTCCTTCCACCAGGTGGGCCCCGATCGGACCGCGATCGGCTTCGAACCCGCGATTGCCGAGCTTCCGGCGGTGCGCTGGAAATTGCTCAACGTCGAACGGCTGCAGCGGGAGTATCCGGCCAAGTTCGCTGAGCAACTTCGATCGCTCGAGACGTGCCTCGACCGCGACTAGCCGCCAGACCGCAACCCACGAGCAACGTTCACGACAAGCACCGCACAGGATTCTGCCGCCGATCCCACCTGGGCGTCGACGCCGCAGGTTTGCCTCCTTATGCGTGCGCGATGAGCATCAAAGCCGCGATCATCGATGTCGCCACGGGCCAACAGATACAGACGCACATGTTCGGCAGAATGCCGTTCGTCGGAACGGCCTTTCACCTGGCTAATGGCGAGCGCGTCACCGTGCAGCGCGTCGAGGTCGGTAAGGCGCCGCCCGGAACGTTCGTCACGCCGGTTACCATCTGGGTGACGCTGCAGGCGTGAGCGGCAGGCCACCCGCCGATGGACGGGACTGCCGCCCACGCTGGCGCGATCGCGCCCTGGAAACTTTCCGCATATCAGCGGCGAATAAACTTCGGACACGCACCCGCCGGCGCGAGACTTTGCCCTGCCACATTGGCGTGGCACGGAAAGGAGTCCATCATGGAACGCATCAACGAGGAGCTGATCGACCTTGGCGCCGCGAGCGTCGAGACCAAGGGCCCGGGCGGCAAGCCGGGCGACGTGCAGCTCGGCCGCTTCGAACTCGGCCTCGTCGAGGATTGACCGGCAGCGGCGCGCGGCCGGTGCCGCGCGCCGCAACCGAACGTGTCGATGGGCTATATTCTCGCCCCAGGCCTGTCCTTCTGCAGCGTCGATGAGCGCTGCATTTTCCTCGACAGCGCGCGCGACCGCTATTTCTGCCTGTCTGCCGCCGCCGAGGGGAGCCTCCTGGGGCTGATTGCCGGGTCCGATCTCTCCGATCGGGACGTCGCCCACCTCGCCGGACTGGTCGATCGCGGCATCCTGCGGGCCGACGCCAGCGACGCCATCCCGCTGTCCTGTCGACCGCCCACCCCTGCCCGCCATAGCCTCTACGATGCCGCGGATCGGGCCGGTCTCACCTGCGCCGTTCAGGCGGCTGCGCAATTTGCCTGGGCACGCGGGCGCCTGCGGCACGGCGGGCTCGCCGCCAGCTTGCACGCGCTTCGCCGGCGTAAGCGGCATGTTCGCGGCCCCGGCGCGCAGCAGGCGGCCGCCGACGTCGCTGCCGCCTTCCGGCGCGCCGCCACGCTCGCCACAACGCATGACTTTTGCCTCGCCCATTCGCTCGCAGTTGCGCGCGCGCTGTTCGCGCGAGGCATTCCGGCAAGTCTCGTCGTCGGCGTTCACATGCGCCCTTTCTCGGCCCATTGCTGGGTTCAGTTCGGCGATGCCCTCGTCAATGACAGCATCGACAATGTGTGTCATTATACCCCGATCCTGGTCATCTGATGCCGGACCGGTTTATCGCCCTGTTCGGAGAGCGGGCCCGGCGCGCGGCCGCATGCGCTCGCTTGGGTGCGTACAGCACATTGGCCACCGTCCTCGACGGCGACGGCGCGACATTGCTCGTCGAAGAGGATCTGCGCCATTTCCCGCTCACAGACGGGGTGCTGCTGGGTCGGCTATTCCTGCGCGGGCAAACCGAACCCTGCGCCGAATTCGACGCGATCAAGCAGGCAAGCTGCGTCTCGAGTGGGGGACGCAATCTCCCTGCTACCTGCTGGGGCAGCTACCTCGCGATCATGCCCGACCCGGCGCGACCGGCGTGGCACATCCTGCGCGCGCCGTTTGGGATGCTGCCATGCCTGTGGGCGCAGCAAGACGGGTTGACATGGGTCGCCTCCGACCTGCCGCTGCTCGAGGAAGCCGGGTTGCGGCGGCCGGCGATCGACTGGGCCGGACTTCGGCTGCATCTCCTCCAGCCGGACCTGCGGCGGAGCCGAACCTGCCTGAACGGGGTACACGAACTCCAGGGCGGCCACCGCCTGACGATCAGGGGCGGACGGACGTCGCTGGAGGAAATATGGTGCCCCTGGACGTTCGCGCGCCTGCCCGAGGTGCCGCCCTGGGATGCGGCCACGCGGCTGCGCGGCGCGGTGGACCTCAGCGTCAAGGCGATGAGTTCGCGCTACGATCGCGGTGTGCTGATGCTGTCGGGCGGCATCGATTCCTCGATCGCCGCAGCCAGCCTGCGGCAGGCCGGTCGACATTTCGATTGCCTCACCTTTCGGCCCGCCGGCGCCGGCGGAGACGAAAGCGGTTATGCCGCCGCGGTCGCCGAGCGGCTCCACGTGCCGTGGCATGAAATCGTGCCCGATCCGGCCCGCGTCGACCTGCAGCGCTCGACCTCGCGCCATTTGCCGAGGCCGAGCGAGCGCCTCTTCTATCAGGAATTCGACCGCTGCGCGGTCGCGCTCGCGTCCAGCATGGACGCGACGGCAATCTATCACGGCGGCGGCGGCGACAATCTGTTTTACGGCTATTTGTCGGTCGCGCCGGTCGCGGATTGCCTGCTTCGGTCCAACGGCCGCTTCCGCGCCAGCGCGGGCGCGCTCGCCGATCTTGCCGGCGCCAGCCGGTGGCGGGTCATGGCGATGGCGGCACGCCGGGCGCTGCGCAAGCGCAGGCCGATCCAGTCCGGCAATCTGCGCTTCGACTTCCTGACCGGGGGACCGAGCGAGACCCCCTATCAGCGCCACCCATGGGAGGACCCGCCCGCCGACATCCTGCCGGGCAAGGCCTCGCACGTGGCTCTGCTCGCGCCGACGCTGTCGCTGGTCGAGACCGTGGATCCGCTCCGGCTCATTCCCAGCGTCCCGCTGTTAATGACGCAACCCCTGGTCGAAACCTGCCTCACCATGCCGACCGACCTGTGGTTCGCACCCGGACGGAACCGCGCGATTGCCCGCACCGCTTTTGCCGAACGGCTGCCGCAAGACGTGATCAACCGGCGCTCCAAAGGTTCTCCCGACGCCTTCATCGCCACGATCTTCGAGCAGCGCAAGGCCGAGATCCGCGCGCTCCTGCTGGACGGCCACTTGGCCGGATCCGGGCTGATCGACCGCGCCCGTCTGCGCGCCGCCGTCGATGACGCCGCGCTCGCGAAAGGGTATGATTTCACGCTCGTGCTCGATCTGGTCGACGCCGAAGCGTGGGTCCGGAGCCGGCTTTAATTGGGGTCGGGCGGCACGCGCTGTGCGCGCATCGCTTCCCAGCGCCGGTATTGCGCGGCCTTCGCGGGGTCGGCCACCTCATGATCGCGCAGCCAGAAGTCGAACCAGTCGAGGCTGCGTTCGAACACCGCCGCGCGATGGACCGGCTCAATCTTGTTGTGGAACTCGTTCGGGAAGACATACAGCTCGACCGGATGCTTGAGTTCGCGCAGCGCCTCGAACGTCTCGAGGGCGAGCAGATATTCGCTATCGGCGGACTGAAGCAGCAACGGGGTCGTCACCCGGCGGGCGTTCTGGGCGATCGACATCGGCGCCCAGAACGCCGGATCCGGCCGGGTGGCGGGCGGATATCCGATCTGCTGCATGAAATCCGACCAGCCGATGCCGCCATAGGTCGCGACGGTATTGGGGTCGATGCAGCAGGTGCTCGATGCGGCCGCCGCGAACCGGCGGCTGTTGACCAGCGCGAAGGAGATCGAGGTCGATCCATCGCTCAAGCCGGTAATGCCCAGCCGTGCCGGATCCCCCACGCCGCGGGCAATGACTTGGTCGATCCCGCGCAGTAGCGAGGACAGGAAGCTCCTGCGGTCCGCCCAATCCCTCTGATCGAAAGCGATCAGGTCGCTCCAGTCCGAAAGCTGCAGTGCCAGCGTGAAGGCATCCGGCGGCCGCTCGAAACTCAGCACGGCCATGCCGCGCTCGGCGAACAGGAAGATGGGATATTCGTTGCCGACCCCGCCGCGCAGGAAGCCGACACTGCGATATTGCGTCACCACGAGCGGGACCCGCTGGCCCGGACAATAGCCGGGCGGCAGGACCAGATCACCCCATGCCTCCAGCCCGCGATCATTCTTCCAGTGCAGCCGTTCGACCGCGGGCAGCCGAATGCCGGCAAATTCGGGATTGGGTGCGAACAGCAGCCTGGATCGGCCGCTGAGCGGATCCAGCAGCACGACCGAGCGCGGCGTGATGCTATTCTCGCGCGTGCACACCAGGCCCAAGGCGACATCGACGCAGCCGTGCAGGACGTCGGTCGTGCGCCACAGCCGCATCGCCCGGCTGCGCCCAGGGCGCCACCGGTACATCGCGATCGCCTCGCGATTCCAGCCTTCGCGGCGCATGAACATGACCGCGCCGCGCCGCCACCACAGGTTGAGGATGCGGCCCGCACAGGCGGCGTCCGGACAGACCTGATCAGGCCGCCCCGCCGCGGACACGCGTAGCCGGCGCGCGCTCACCGGCGAGGGGGCTTCCAGGACCGTGAAGGCGCGCCGTCCCGCTTGCTCCGCCACCGGCTCGGCCGGCGCGCCCGGCTCGGGCCGCAGCTGGAACGCGTCGATCTCGGTCGAGGTGGCGGGGCGTAGCGTGCCGGAGGGAAGCTCGATCACGGAATAAGCGACCTGCAGGTCCGCCGGCAGCAAGGGACGCGCGCCGATATTCGGCCAGAAGCGCGCATCATAGAGCCAGCCCGATCGGCCTTCCTGCTCGATCGCCGCACGCGTGGCGGCAAGCCCGGGCCGGCCATGGATGATCAGGCGGCCATCGGCGGTCCAGCCGAGCTGATCGATGTCGAGCCTGGGAGGACTGATGCTGCGCGCGTCCGCTTCGCCTGGCGCCGTCACCCAGGCGCGCGTCACCCCGCCATCGCTCCTGAGATAGGCGAGCCAGCGGCCGTCGGACGACCATGCCGGTGTGACGACCGCCGGCGAGCCCGGCTTGACCAGCGCACCATATTTCGGGTCCTCGAGCAGGATATTGTCGCCGCCCTGGTCGAGGATCTTCGGCGGGGTGCGGCCGGAGAGATCGAGCAGGAGCAACGCCCGGCATATCTTATTGTCCGCGAGGCTGGGCCGCGTGACGTAGAAAGCGACCTGCAGGCCATCGGGCGCGACCCCGAACGGGCTCGGGCTTGAGAAGGAGGCCGACTCCGGATCGCCGACGTCGCGCATCTCAATCAGGTCGGCGGCGGTGACCGCGCGCCGTGCCTTTGAGATCGTCGGGGCGACGGGCGGCAGGACGTCGCATGCCGCCCGCGCCTGCCCCGTCGCCGCAAGCGCAAGCGAGAGCGCGATCGCGCGCATGACCGGTCGCATTGGCTGTCTCACCACGTCTTGCGGACGGCGATGCTCAGGAAGCGGCCGATCGGCGAATAATTGGTGGAATCGTACGGCAGGTCCTGCGGTGACCGGGTCACGATGGTGCGTGGCTTGGCGTCCAGCAGATTCTGCGCCGAGATCGACATGTCGAAGCCGTCCAGCCAGCGCGACGCAGCGGCGATCCGCCAGCGCGCGGTCAGCCCGACGGTCGTCATTCCGCCAATCAGGAGGTTGGGCGTGCCGCGTGTGTCGCGCACCCCGCCGGTATAATTGACGTCTCCGGTCAGCGTGACCGGCCCCGCGCGCCACGATGCCGTGCCCCGCCCGCGCCCATGCGGCGGGCTGAAGATCGTGCCGGCCAAGGTTTCGACCGGCGCGTCGATCGTCACCCGCCGATCGCTGGCGATATAGCCGATGTCGCCACTCATCGCGATCGCGTGCCGGCCGATCGGCAGGACGTAGCTCACCAGCAGGTCGAGCCCGCGCACGTCGACCCGGCCGGCATTGATATTGCCGTCGTCGATGATCGCGTCGACCATCGCCGGGTCGAAGGCGGCGTCGGTATAGTTGAGGAAGGTCGCTCCGCTCGCGATCGTCGCGGCGATCTCGGCCGCCGTCGGGTTGCGGGTGACCTGCGCCGCGTAGCTCGGATCGATCAGCGCATTGGACAGGAAGCGGATCGGAGCGACGATCCGGTTGCGGTACGACACCCGGTAGAAGGTGGCGGCAAGGTCGAAGCGCGTGTCGCGCGGGTGCAGGTCGAAGGTGGCCGAAAAGGTCGTGGCCCGCTCGGGCTTGAGCGCGCGGTTGCCGCCCAGCAACACCAGGGTCGATTCATTCGCCGGCGCCTCGGGCCGGCCGACCCACGCCGGCTCGTAGAGATAGACCGAGCGCGGCTGATATTGCTCGTAGAGCGTGGGCGCCCGGAACGACTTGCCCCAGCTCAGCTTGAGATCGAAATCGGGCGTCGGGCCGGCGATCAGGCCGAGCTTGGGCGTGACGATCTGACCGATCCCGGGATAGCGTTCGTAGCGCAGCGCCGCGCTGACGGAGGCGCGCGTCAGGAAGGCCAGGGCATTGGCCTTGCCGATCAGCGGCAGGCTGACCTCGCCGTAAGCAAAGTAGCTGTCCTGCGTGTGCCGCGTGTTGAGATTGGCGGCGTCAGGCCCGTTGTAGCGCTCGAAGCCGATGCCGCGGTAACCGCCACCGAGCGCCAGCTTGGCCGTGCCGCCCGCCCAGCTAAACAGATCGCCATCGCCGCCGAGCTCGGCGGAATATTCGCGGTTGCGGTAATAGCCGCTGCCGGTCGGCCCGCACACGCCGAAATCGCATTCGCTTGCTGAATAATCGACCTTTTCCCAGCCGTAGGATGTGACGAGCCGCGCGCGCCACTGCGCGCCCGCATATTCCAGCGTCGGTGCCACCGCGGCCGATCGATCCTTGCTGCGCCAGGTGCCATGGCTGTCGGAGGGATCGCCGCGCGGCGCGTAGACATAGTCGTTGCTCGCCCTGCGATCATTGTAGAGCGCGTCAAAGGATAGTGTCAGCGCCGATCCGATCGCCTGATGGCCGGTGGCGACCGCGCTGTCGTGCCGCAGCGGCGGGAACAGCGTCTGCCCCGGATTGTCCTTGGCATAGGAGCGTTGCTCCGAGCGGATCTCGCTACTGCGGCCATGTTCCACGGCAACGATCAGTCCGCCGGTCGGCCATCTGGCGCCGCCCATTGCACCGTAGCGCTGTTCGAAATCTCCGCCTTCGGTCGCCTTGCCGAGGCTCGTGCTGAGCTGAAGACCATCGAAGTCGCGCTTGAGGATGATGTTGGCAACGCCGGCGACCGCGTCCGAGCCGTATAAGGCCGATGCCCCGTCGGGGACGATTTCGATCCGATCGAGAATGTCCACCGGGATTGCGGAGATATCGACGCTCTGGAAGACCGCCGTATAAGCAAGCCGATGGCCGTTCAGCAGGGTCAGCGTCGCATCGCTGCCCAACCCGCGCAGGTTGAGCGCGGAGCCGCCGCCAATATCGGCACCACTCGCCGACGGGACCGGCTGGCCGATGCCGGGATTCTGGCCGCCGCCGAAATTTTGCGGAATCTCCCGAATGACCTGTCCGAGGTCGGTCCGGCCGAGATTGCGGATCTCATCCTGGGTCGTCCGGATGACGGGCGACGCGATCGGTGCGCCCCGGATCAGGCTGCCCGTCACCACGACTTCATCCTGCGCGATCGAGGTCTGGCCGGCGGCGGCATGGGCCGCATCGCCGCGCACGATGATCGCGCTGCCGGTCTGCTCGGCATGGAGACCGCTGCCTTCCAGCAGGCGGTCGATCGCCTCGGCCGCGGTATAGTCCCCGGAGAGAGCGGGCGCCTGCCGGTTGGCGACCAGGTCGGACGGCGCGGCGACGTTGAGATGCGCCCGCGCGGCGACCGCACGCAGCGACGCGCCCAGATCCTGGCTCGGTAGATCGAAAGTGACAGCACCCGGCCGCCGCGCCTGCGCGCACGCGCTCGCCAGCAACAAAGCGGACCCGGCCAAGACTATCGGCCTGCAGTGAAATACCCCCATCGTTTCTCTCCCCTGCGCGCCCATCGAGGGCGTTCGCAGGAGGTCAGACGACACGCAGCGGCTTCACCCTCCGTTTTTCTTCAGGCGCCGAGAGAGGCTCGAAATCGTTTCGTATCTCCCCGAAGCTATTGTGCTTTTAAATATCCAGACGTTCCCCGTTCAGAGGCGGCCCCACCCCTATTCGACGCCCCTCTCAAACCCGCGCCGGCGCGAAAGGGATTCCCCCCGGGGCGGCGGTTCGATTATCCTGGATGGGTTGTCATCCATTCCAACGGCAACCAACGATCGCCGCCGCCAACCGTAGCGATGTTGTGTCCTTCGGCGCAGTTGCTCAAATAGGACTACATGAGCATCTCGGATTCGTACCGCAAAAGCGCTGCCAGGGAGCGGCTACTCGCAGCTAAGACTGATTTGCCAAACCGCAGAGCCATGTACGAGCGCTCTGCCGCGATCTGGGACGAGATGGCGCTCAACGCCGAAGCGACGGCGGACCGAGCCAGCGTAAACGCTGCAGCCAAGGTGACGGCGTAAATTCGTCCTGCAGGGCCGAACGCCAGGCCGAGCTCGCGAGCAGACGCCGCAGCCATCGGCTACGCTGCCGGCAGCGCAGCGGAGGTCAGGGTTGCTGCTGATCCACAAGCCCCGCATCTGGCAGCGGAAATTCGTTCATCTTGAACGCCGCACTGTTGTTCGATTGTCGAGGCAAGCAATGACAGGGCGGTTGTTATGGGCGTCCCGAGCGAGCGCTAGCGTCTCGTCTTGTTTAATGTTCAGCAATATAACGAGATGACCTGTGGCTTATTCCATGTACATTGGTTATGACCGGGCGACCCTGTTGGGAATGTGCGTATATTGAACGACCGTGGGCATGAACGCCGGCATGTACATACCGCATTGCAGCGCGATCGTATCAATGATAAAGATAGATTTATTTTATATGCTCCTGTGGGGCTAAGCTATATAAAGATTGAACGGAAGCGACTATTCCCGACCGCCATGCCATCGTTACATTCAAGGGCCACCAGGCGGGCACGCTTAGCGAGATAGGCGGTGGCGCTATCCCCGATACGCGATTTTTGTACCACGACGATTGGAAGGAGCCGATCGCTTGCGCCCTCCCAATTGAGACGCGGGATCACTATTGGCGCGGCGGGCTTATCCCGTTCTTCGAGCACCTTGCACCCGAAGGATGGCTCCGTGGTCGGCAAGCAAAGGCTGGCGGAACTGCGGAACAGGACGATTTCGGCCTTCTCCTGCAATATGGCGAGGACTGCGTTGGCGCGGTCGGCATCAGACCCGCCGAAAAGTTGGCCGACCATGCACAGCCATCGAGCGATATCGTCGAGGAGGCGGCGGTTGTGCCGGGGAAGACCCTGTCTGGGGTCCAGAAGAAGCTGCTTGCCTGGCGTGACGACCGAGGCTTTCGCCCCTGTCTCGGGCACGCCGACCCTGCGAGCCACATTGCGAAGTTCAACCGGCCCGATTTGGAGACGCTCGTCCAGAACGAGGACTTATCCCTCCGGTTGGCACGGGAGATACTCGGCGAGGATCGCGTCACGGTTGCAAGCCCAGCCACATTGCGAGGCATCGAGGGCATTGCACTGCTGGTCGAGCGGTTCGACCGACAGGAAGGCAATCTACTCAGACTGGAGGATTTCGCACAAATCCTAAAAAGGCCGCGCGGTCGCCAGTTCGACGGGAAATATGATTCCTCCTATGAGGAAGCCGCCACTGCCATTGAGAACTATTCCGCGCGTGCGCGCATCGACCTCGCGCGCTACTTCGATCTCGTCGTCTTTAATCTGGTGATCGGCAACGCAGACGCCCATCTGAAGAACTTCTCGCTGCTCGAGCGCCCAGAAGGATTGCGGCTGAGCCCAGCCTACGACCTTGTGAACACGCTTGTTTATTCGGGCTACGAGCGCGACGCCGCTCTCGAGATCGGTGGCCAAAAGCGCGAGTTCGAAGCGCTTGATCGCGTCCTTGTGGAGAAGCTTGGCACGGACATCGGGCTAACCGCCAAAACCGCGCAACAGACTCTGGACCGATTGGCAGCGTCCTTTGCCAACGCAAGGGTGCTCGCCTTTCCGTCACAGGTTCAACCGGACGATTTTCGCATCCGATATCGCGACATTGTGCACGCGAATGCAGCCAGGATTCTGGCATGAGCGACTGGCCGATCGACTGGCGCGCCGTCGTCGACGAGGCGGTAAAACGCCGCAAGCAGGAAGGCTTTACCCAGCGCACCCTCGCGGCGCTTGCCGGGGTGAGCGTGCCCACGGTCAACGCGTTCGAGCAGGGCGATATCAACCTGCGTTTCGAACGGATCGTGGCGATCCTCGATTCCCTGGGACTGTTCGTGCAATCAGGGCGGACCGACAGCCTTCAGTCGTTCATCTACGATGCGCGTATCCGCTGGACCGAGCTCATCCAAGATCTGCCCCCTGACAACCCGTCCCGCCAACCGGAGGGCCATAGCGAACAATCCTACGGAATCGATGGGGTAGAGCGGCTTCCGAGCTTGGCCAAGTTGCGGGAGATATTGAGCACGGCGCCGAAAACGTCCGGTTGGACACCGTTCTGGGTGCCGACGAAGGATTCGATCAAGCCGTCAATCCGGGAAGGCCTGATCGAATGCTGGATCGGGAAGCCGGACGCCGACAAGGTTTTCGACGATCCGGGCCACAGTGACTTCTGGCAGATCTCGCGAGGCGGCACTGCTTATCTGCAGCGGGGATATCAGGAAGACGGCTTCGACTTCGAGCCTGGATCGATCTTCGATCTGACGTTGCCGATCTCTCGGACCAGCGAGGTGCTTTTGCACGCGGCCTGGCTGGCGCGGGAGCTGGGCGGCGACACAGACACGAAAATCCGGTTCGTCGGCAGGTACACCGGTTTGGCCGGGCGCGAGCTTTTCACCTGGGCGAAGCCACTGCTGCGTTTCGCGCTAGGCGAACGCTACCGGGCCCGCAGCGACAGCGTCGATCTCGCTATCACGACGAGCATCGGCGAAATCGGCACGCAGCTGCCGCAGATCATCGAAGGCCTATTGCGCCCACTGTACGAGCGATTTGACGGCTTCGATCCCCCGTCGGATCTTTTCGCCGGGCAGATCGAGGACCTCCTCAAGAATATCCGAGCAAACCCGTGATGCTGCGTTCGCGCTGCCTCAGCTAACACAGCCATTCCATCGCGGTTTCCGCGATTTCCAGGTACGCCTTAATGCGTACTGACGCCCCGGGACGGGTCGACGGACAGGATGTAGTCGCCGGAGGCGTCATGCTCGAGCCTGAGGTCGAACATCGCGGCCGCCGCCCGCGCCAGCGCCTCGAGATCGCCCGCCCGGAAGGCGCCGGTGATCCGCAGCGCGCCGACGGTCCCGACGAAGCGGATGCGCTGCTTGGCGCCGGCTCCGATCTCGCTGGCTGCCTGCTCGAGCGGCATCCGGTCGACCTCGATCATGGGCGGCAGCCAGGCGGCGGTGCGCGGCGCCACCGCGGTCGTCTCCAAGGCGGAGCCGGTGCGGGTGACGACGATCTGCTGCCCGGCGCGCAGCCATCGTGGCGGTGACGCGGCGCTGCGCCCTGCAACCGTGATCGTGCCGCGCAGCAGGGTGACGGTCGCAACCTCTCCCCGCAGCGCGACATCGAATAGCGTGCCATGGGCGGTGACCTCACCCGCGCCCGCCGAGACGACGAACGGGCGGGCGGCATCATGCGCGACGTCGAACCGCGCCCTTCCCTGCTCCAGGCGCATCGCACGACGGCTATCGCTATAGCTGACCAGCAGCAGGCTTGCTCGGTCGAGCGTGACGTGGGAACCGTCTCCCAGCGCCACCTCACGCAACGTTCCTCCACTTGCGAACCGCTGCGAACTTGCCACCTCGGCGATCTCAGTCGGGGCGGAATGCGGCCGGAAGCGCGCCACGATCAGGCCGGTCGCGCCCGCGACCGCGATCAGCGCCGCTGCCATCGCCCAGGCCGGATGCCTTGCGGCGAGCGACGCACGCGGCAGATAGCGGGAACGGCCGGTCGGCGTCGCGCCGATAAACGCGCTTTGCTCCCACCGCCCCACGATCTGCTCGTAGGCGCGGGCGTTGCCCGGATCGTTATACCAGTCTTCGAACGCCTGGCGCGACGCTGCGGCTTCGGGCGAACGCATTCGTGCGAACCAGTCCGCCGCTTCCCGACGGGTCGGCTCGGGTATCTCCCCGAACTCCTCGGTCGGGCTCATCGCCGGCTGAGCGTCCGGTCGATATGGGCGATAGCGCGGCTCATATGCTTCTCGATGCTCTTCACGCTTAGTCCCGTCCAGTCGGCGATTTCAGCATAGGTATAGCCGTCCAGACGGTGTGCGAGAAAAATCTCACGCGTGATCGGCTTCAGTTTCTGGATCGCCGCCTCGATCCGGTTGAGCATGTCGCGCGCTTCCAGCGCGGCGACCTGGCATGGCGCCGTCAGGCACGCTTCTTCCTCCGGCACATGCCGATCAGCCGCTTGGCGGTGCGATTGCCTGCGCTGGTCGCGCACGGCATTACAGGCGGACCGTGTGAGATATGCCTCCGGCGACTTGATCGCCGCACGCTTCTCCGGCGCGAGACCGAGGAAGCGCGCAAAGACGTGATGGAGCAGATCGGGCGCGCGCTCGCTGCTCATCTGGCGACGCAGCAACTTGGTCAGGCTGGAACCGTGGGTGCGGTAGAGGCTGGCGACGGTATCGCCGCCGGGCGCCGGCAAATGGTCCTCGGGCGGAAGCGGATCGTCCGCGCGCAGGCGGGCCGGCGGCAGCCTAGACGCCATCGCCACGAGCCTCCCGCCCTTCTCCACCCGATCGTGTAAATAGATCGATCATCACACCGCTCCGCTGCGAGGCGAAGCCGGCGAAAGCCGGGTGTTGAGAACGTGCTTGATCAGCCACGCGCCGACGCCTTTAGCCGCGAACGGCCTGGACATGCGCGTCAGCCACCCGGCCGCATGTCGCGCAGGGCACTTACACCAATCAAGCGAGGTTCTCACGCCTCGACGCCACTTGAATTGCGGCGCGCCGGCGATTCTATGACAATCCGCCGAAGATACAACATTCATCGAAGCCGGATTGGCGCTGCCGCCAATTTGGCGCTGTCCCTGCTCGCTCCACGGCTTCCCGCAAGTCTAGACGCTTGCAAGGCGGCATGGGCAAGCCTCGCTGCCAGTAGTCGCCAGCGGCGCGACGCAGGTCAGGCTTAGAACTTGAAAATCTGCCGCGGGTTTGCTCGGGCGATCGGCAGCGGTGGATGCTATTCTCGAACGCGATCGACGGGGATCTCCAAATCCACCTCGAGCCCTTCGGGATTCCAGCGTCTCGAAAGCGTGGCGGCCAATCCCCTGAGGCAGACGCGCTCAAGATGGCTGCCGAAGCCTTCCGGTCCTCCGCGAAGTGCCGGCACCGGGCCGCCGCGCTCGATCCAGGCGAGGTGGACGAAGCTCGAACCCACTGACACGGCGACGCGCAGGCGCCCTTCGGGCTTCGACAGCCCACCATATTTCACGGCGTTGGTCGCAAGTTCATGGAGCAGGAGCGCCAGGGAGGTTAGTGCCCTCCCCCCGAGCTCTACGTCGTCCCCGTCCACATCGACCCGCGCATTGGGCGCCTCGCCATAGGGCGCCAATATCGCGCTCAACAACGACAACAGGCTGGTCGTCCGCTCCTCGGACGTCACGTCGCCCAGGTCCGGCAAAGTCAGATCGTGGGCACGCGCGAGAGCGGCAAGCCTCGCATTGAGAATAGTCTCCAGCTCGGCGGTCGTTGTTGCCTCGCGCGCGCTTTGCGAGACGAGGCTGGTGGCCAGCGCGAAAAGGTTCTTAATGCGATGGTTGAGCTCGCGGGCCAACAAGGCCTGGCGCTCGCCATCGCGCAGCGCGGTAATATCCCGCGCAATCTTGGTAGCGCCCACGATCTGACCGGTCTCAGCACGGACCGGTACAACGGTGAGCGAAAGGTCGATGAGCTCGCCGTCCTTCCCCCGGCGGACAGTGTCGAGTTTCTGGTATCGCCGACCGAGCCGTACGGTTTCGATGATCTCGCGCTCTTCAGATTGGCGATCCTCGGGGATGAGGATCGAGATGGATTTCCCGACCGCCTCCGTGGCGGAATGTCCGAAGAGCCTCTCGGCCGCATGGTTCCAGGTCAGGATGGTGCCATCGAGGCTTTTGCTCACGATGGCGTCATCCGAACCCTCGAGCACTGCCGCCAGGAGCGCCCTGGCTGTGGGCTCCATCCGGTCAATTGCGTTGGAGACCATCTTCTCTGCTATCCCAATAGCCTCGCGCGGCGAGATCCTAGCAATTGCACAGCGATGCGGCTAGCAAATGTACGTTCGTATGGCCCCGATCGCCGCCGCCAGTTCGTCTGTATCTAAAGGCAGGCGCAGAGCCGAGGAACGCGTCGATGTCATCAGTGCCGCAGCCGGTCCGCGCCGATTTGATCAGCCAGGCGGTCGATACGGCCGGCAATCGCCACCCACGCCGCGACGCCATCATGGCAAGGTGCGCGATGCGATCGGCAAGGAACTGGGCAGCTCCGTCGCCGTCCTGCCTAAGCACCTGATCCGCACAGGCCCAGAGTTCCCGTTCACCGATCAAGGCGCACTCCGTCGCTACAGGCTTGGTGACCTAACCGTTTAGGCTCAGGCCTGCACCCGCCCCGCACAGCCCGCACAGCCTGACCGAGCTTAGCCCGCAAGACTATCTCGCCAACCCATCCGCGGCCTCGATTGCGCGCTGCAGATCGATGGAGTCTTCCTCCAGAGCCCCCTTGACGGTCGCTGGCGATCAGATCGAAATGATGCGCCCCGGGGAGCTATTCCATACCAGCTAACCTGTTGATATTAGCTGAAGAGGCCTCTCTTAGGCCTATGGCGCTCCCACACTAGCTGCCAAATCCTGGTACGACGCGGACTTTCGAACGCCGAGAATTATCCATGCGCCACTCCTCAAAGCTCATATCGGATGCCGCCTGTATGAGCTGGCATCTTGTGGCGAACGGCAAGCTAGGCTGGGCTTAGTCGATATCGTCTCCATGCCCTCGCCCCAACGGTGAGGCCCAGCTGCCAATCCGTGGTAGATCAACGTCGATCGGCGGCACGTCAGCGTGATTGAGGAGATTTAATCGCACGCGCTCAGCGCGTTCGATTGTTCGCTTAACTTGCCGTTGGCGGCCCACGGTCAGGAACGCCAGGACGACCGTAACTAGAGCCCCGTACACGGCCATTGCAGTATTGCCTCCGGTGGCCCCGAGCATGGCCGCCGATATCGCGGCGAGGGCGCCGGCGAAGAATGCCAGCATGATCGCCCGCTGGTCTCGCGCCCTCGCATCGAGCAACAGGTATATTTGGACTAAGGTCATTGCGTCGTGATCATCCGACTTACTGGCAGTGGTCAACGCGTCCTCCTTTCGGTCGGTTATCTTGAGAGCTGTTTGCTAAGAGGTCAGCTGGAAGCGTCGGGCGCCGCTTTCAGCCTGCTTGCGAAGAGGCGCTCGATGAAGCGGTGCTCGTATGCACCGTGATCTTTTCCATGAATATATCCCGCATAGAAGAGCCTCCAGACTTACAACGCTGCCTTACTAGATCATCTCGTTTACACTGGGATGGTCAGTAGTATGCTGAGCGAAACGCTTCCGGGGGGGAAGGCATGGAGCGGCAACGAAGCACGATGCCGACGAGTTGGGCGCTGGCAGCTATCGGCATTGCATTCCTACTTGGCCGGTGGACCACCTCCGAAAACGCGTCGGTCCCGGCCGCCCCTGCACCTCTAATCTCGCCGTCAGCGCCGGCAGTTGCAGCAACGCCCACCACTGAAGAGAGCGGCACGGACCAACCCAAGGCGATCAAAGAGGAGCCGATCGCCGCACAGCCTACGCAGCAGGCGGTCTACTATCAGAACTGTTCGGCTGCGCGAGCGGCAGGGGCGGCACCTATCCGCATGGGGGAGCCAGGCTACGCCCCAAAGCTTGACCGCGATGGTGATGGCGTAGCCTGCGAGTAGGCCCGCTAGGCGAAGCAGCAGCGGCTAGCGTTTAGTCCTGCTTGAGAGTGGTTCAGGTTGGCACTCCTCGCCAGAAGGCAAGAACTTGATCCATTTTAGGCAACAATCGAATAGTTACCCATAAGGCGCCGTCTCTCTTGTGCTCGAACGGCTCAAGAGGCGAATGCGCCGGCGACGTTAAAATTCCGGCAACGGGCGGTAGATCATGAAGATGTCTAGATTCGCCACGATAGTGATAATCAGCGTTACTGTCGGCGCTCTTTTCCTAGGTTATAACTTGTATTACCGGAATTATTTGTGGCCTAAGGAAATACAGGTCGCTCTTCTTTGTGCTCCTGTCGCCGGGCACGACCGTTTGATAAAACGGGAAGGCTACTCCCACTTCGGGGGAGGGCATGTTTCGTTGGTACTACAAGGTCGACGCCGCCAGCGCAAAGCTGAGTGAACTTTGCCGGGCCCGTCCACTAAACACGTGTCGCTATGATGTTAGTCGCACTGTCCAGGAAGGCGTCGTGCAAACTATCAAGTATAACAAGGGAACGCTTTTTATAGAGGAGATATGGAGTTGAACGGGCTGCAAACATGCTGACTGCCCGGTTGAAAGGACAGTTTGGTCCGTTTAACCCGCGCGTCTCGCAGCATGACCCGGGGTTGCTCCAATACCCCACTTCAGCGTCTCAACGTGGCGATCTTCTAGTAGCCTTCAAAGGCTACGGGCGTATGCTTCTGAGCTAGACCGCCTGCCTCGTCCCCACCCCCACAGCACCCACCAGACGATCAAGGTGGCATAAGCGTCATAGGTGCCCATGACGTAGTTGTTAGCTGGCAGGTAAAATATCACCATGCTTAGCACGCAGAACAACACTGCGGCCCGCAGATCACCAGCCTGCGATGCATCTATCCATGTGCGGCCCCATAACCAACCCAGCCCCCACAGCAGGGCTAAGGCGCCCCACAGGCTGGCGTCGTTGGCGAGCCAGGTGATCAGGCTGGACCATTGAGTATCGTCGGGCCACCCTTCGGCTCTAGCGCGAGAGGTGTAGGTTCGATTGAGGAATTGCTCCTTCCCGCCGAACATCACGAATAGAGTCCCGGCGACAGGTGAGTGTCCCGCGCCCCAGGTGGGCAGCCAGGGCTTCTCGGCTGCGAGAGCTACCCCGTAATAACCCTGGCTGAAATAGCCGCTCACCGCGGCGGCTCCGAATGCGACCGATTCCGGCATCCGGCCATAAGCGCCGGTAGACAGATCGGCGCACACACCGCTGCGCTCGATGCAGCCGATGTTGCGACCTCCAAGCCTTGCTTCCGTTCGGCCGACAAGAACCAGGACGACCATCGACAAAAGCACGGCACCTGAAAGCGCCAGCTTCCAGTGTCGGAATACGGCCGTCAGCCCCGCGCCCCGCGAATGCAGTGTCAAGCGGATCAGAACTGCGCTCGCAATGACGATCAGCAGATCGGCAAGCTGCGCTGTAGTGCCCCGCAGCAGAGACAAATCGATCGCGATTATGCCCGTGGCGATCGCGAGCGCGCGCTCGAGCCATGTCATCCGCTGATTTGGGGTCTTCCAGAGCAGGACCGCCATGGGAATAACGCAGAATACGAATGGTCCCAGCAGGGCCCGGAGCAGCGCAATGGGGCCGCGTCCGCCGGCAGTGGCGGCCAGCTGGTCGGCGAGTGCTGCATACGCCTCACGCTGATCCAGCGCCCCGCCCAGCGCCCAAGGAAGCTTTCCCGTATAAGTGAGCGTTGTGGGAATTAGCAGCAGAAGGGCGCCGATCGAGCCCACGTAGAACAGCCATTTGGCTTTCGGCATGCCCTCCCCTCGGGGCTCGCCCTTCGAACCGTGGGTGAAGCCGAACGCGAGGCAGGCAAAGGCGACCGGGATATAGATCCAGATCGCCCACCATGCGCGGACCGGCCAGACGTAGGGTCCAACCAGAAAAAGCAACCAAGTGATAAGCAGATATGGCAGCGCCACCCATAGCGGCAGCAAGCGCAATCGCGCGGTCACTGCATATAAGGTCCGTATGGGTCCAGCTGCAGCAAAAGCAGGCAGAGGAGGCCCACCGCGATCGTCATGAGAATAAAGATCGCTGCGCCGAGGGTGCCACCTTGCCTGCTGTCAACGATGCGGGGGTCTCCCATCGGCAGGTGATCGCGCTTCATGGCCAGATTCCTTGACCTTTTGCCCGAAAAAACGCAAGTAATCCTGGGTCGATAAGGCCGTCACCGCGGCATCTTGCTCCTTCCCAAGGCGCCTAATTCATCTGTCGACCCCATCCGCTACATGCATCGGGGCCCGACGCCTCCGGTCTGCGCATCTGCTCCGAAAACACGGTGAGGGCGGTCGCCTGGCCGAATGGTGAGCGAGGGTGGCGGCGGCCCCGCGCTAGGGGTGGCGCGGCAGCTTAAGCCCGCGATAGCCCTTGCTGGTGACAAATTCGTAATGCTGAACGGCGTTGTGAACATGGTCGAGCGCGGCCGGCCTTATCTTCTCCGCTGGGGGATCTTGGGTCGCCCGTGCACGTGAACGAGAGACGATGTCCGCAATCTTGCGGCAGAAGTCGACGCTGTCCGCCGGAAAGTCGAGATCGCGTGCGATCCCTGCCCAGTAGTTTTGTGCATAGCTTCCGCGTTCATAATGCTGCGGAGGCTCTGAATAGGCGATCCATCGGCGCACGGACGGTCGCCCAAAACTTGCGGTACAAGGCCGGATCGCCCTTCCCGTGGAGCGCTAGGATCACCAGTAGCGCGCGAAGATGGATCGGCCGCCAGCGCCTCTCGCCCCTGCTCGGCCGCGCTCAGCCGCTCGTGGTGTTGCATTGTCATTGTCCTGATTGGCCGCCGACCGGGCCGGGCGCGGTCAAAGCATCATGTAAAAAACTGAAATTCGTCGGGATTTCGCAGAAGCGATCGGGATGCGTACCCGGCCCGGCAATTCCTCACCATGAGAGATCGTAGTCGGCACGTCGTCGAGCGGATTTCGTCACCGTCTTTGAACATGAGCCAACCGCCGTCGTCGCGCCGGGAGCCATAGCAATTCCCGAACGGCATGCCCCTTCGAAATGCAGCAGCACGTCGCCGCCGGCATATTCCTCGATCGGCCGAAATTCGGGCGCGGTATCCAGCCAAGCCTTGAGGCGAGGGTCCATGCCCAACGAAGGGCCTGCGAAAGGATTCGTCCGCGAATCGGACATACACCTCCAAGAGCCGGATTGTAGAACATAGGTGGAACATTGAAGGCAAGCAAAACGGAGCGGATTGCCGAAGAAGCTGTCTTGCGACCCTCCTAAATGGGCTCCGCAGAATCGACGGAGCAAGGCGAGTGGACCGCAAGCGCGTGTGGGTCGGGCTGGATACGGGCGCGGATGTTTCGCGGATCTGCGCGATCGATGACGACATGCAGACCTTGATCGAAGAGACTGTGCCTTCTGACGCGAGGGCCGTTAAGACTGCTCTGATGCCGCTCGCGCGTGGGCGCATTCGGCAGATCGCCGTCGAAGCCGGTTCGACAAGCACGCGGCTGACGCACGACCTTCGAGCTGCGGGGTTTCCGGTGGTGATCTACGAGGCGCGGCAGGTCAGCCGGTTTTTGCGCATTCGGAACAATAAGACCGATGGCAATGACGCGCGCGGGCTGGCCGAGATCGGAAAGCTGCTACCCAATATTTCGCAGGTTCACCTGAAAAGCCCCGAGGTGCAGCGAATACGCTCGCAGCTCCTCTTCCGGCACAAGCTGACGCTTCAGCGTGTCGCCTGCGAAGGAATGATGCGGTCTCTGCTTCGGTTGCACGGTGGGCGGCTAGCCAGCAGCAAATCCGTCGGGAAGTTCGAAGCAAACGTGACCGCCGAACTGGATCGCCTGATGGAAGACGCAGGGATCGATTTATCACAAAGCGTATTGCCCCTGTTGGAGCTTAGTGTCGGCATGCGCCGGTTCCTGCAGTCCATAGAGAAAGAACTCGCAGACTGGGCAGCGAACGAGCCGGTTTGTTCTCGATTTCAAACAATCCCCGGCGTCGGGCCAATCTGCGCCGTGTCCTTCTTCACCGCGATCGAGGATCCACACCGGTTCAAGCGAGCGAGCGATGTCGGGCCTTATCTTGGCCTGACGCCGGTGGTGCTGCAGTCCGGTCACAGCCTTCGCCATGGCCGGATCAGCAAACGAGGAAACAAGATCACCCGCGCCCATCTCAACCTGGCCGCGAGCGTCATGCTTGGCGCTCGAATGGCGGACCATTCCCTGAAGACGTGGGGCCTTGCGATCGCGGAGCGAGCGGGGCGCGGGAAAGCCAGGAGCGCCGTCGCTCGCCGTCTGGCAGTGACCATGCTGGCGATGTGGAAGAATGGCAGCAGCTTCGACAAGACGTTGGCGGCTGCACGACAATCGACTATTAAGGGACGGCCTTCCACTGGCGCTTCTGGCTTCTGACTCAGTGATTGGACCTGAGGCAACGACCTCGTACGTCTGAGGTGAGCACGCCAGTTGATCTGGGCGAAGGTGGCGGGTCCTGACTTCGAACCAAGAGTTGAGCTCTCAAGCTCGGCCACCCGTGGGAAGCTTGGCCCGCCTTACATAAATGCCGCACTTGGGCCCCTCCGGTTTGGTCGCGCAACCGATCGACCCTTTCGGCAATGGCACGCCACGTCGCGACCCGGCTATTCACCCGCCAACGCCAGTTCGGCGGTCCGCGATGCAATATGTTCGTCTGCTCCGTCATGCTGTCGTAGCACCTGATCAGCGCACGCCCATAATTCCCATTCACTGATCATTGCCTGGCCGGGAGCATCCATACCCCGTCGCTGACTAGCTTAGCCACCTTACCAATCGTGCGCATTTCCTCTCCCGCACCAATTATAAGCATCTCTTCCCCTTTGCGGAGGGAAGAGATGCTCAGCATCAGCGCCTTGGGACATTCAAGACTGTTAGGCCATTCAGCGGAACAACAATAGTCGTCGATGTTGCGCCAACGACTGTAACAGCCGTACGATTATCGGCAGCATCATAGGCGTAGGACGCCTTAAGACCGTTGTTGACCGAACCTGCATGGTCGGCAGCGATCAACCTCCCGAGAGCGTCGTAACTATAGCTGATGGTTTCTTTTGCCAACGCTGGCGCCGGCGCCAGCAGCAGCAAGATGCACGCCGCACGAAGGTGCCCCCCGATGAGCCGCGGGATCACGAGTACACCAGAACATATTGAATGTGGCAATAAGCACCATCTTGGAAGCTCGTGATGTAGACCGTCTTGTTCTGGATCCACGCGGTCAGAAGCAGACTCGCATAAAAGTCATAGTTGCTGTCCGTTGGCTCCAGATACGCCCAGTTGAGATTGGCCGAGCAAAAATTCGGTGCTCCGGTTAGATAGACGCGCAGGCCGAGGTTGCCGCCGCTAGTTGCATCGATCTGATTGATGGTGCCGGTAACGGCCGCATTGGCTTGGGCAGCGACTAGGCAAACTCCGGCGCAGAGCGCGAGCTTTGCCAGCTTGAAAGCTTTCTTCATAACTTATAATCCTTTTAATGTCGGTTGCGTGAAGTCAGGCGATTGAACCCGGGCTTTTTGTGGAATCGGCATCTTTCGTGACCGGCCTCACCATCTTGATGATGGGCGTCGCAGCTTCGACGATGGCAGGCAGCGCAAGCGCCACCTGAGCGAGAATGCTGAACACCTTGCCCAGTTTAATCTTCATGCTTTGGTTCCTTTCTGTTTTGCGATGTCCGCCAGATTGAGCGCGGGCGGGTGGGCGCCGGCGCGCAGTTGGGCGAGCGATAATCCGCCCGACCATTCGAAGTGCGGCCGATCCTTCAAAGTGGTGAAGTCGCCGCCCCAGGTCAGGCCGACATCGACCCCAATCGAGCCGAGCTGGTCCCAAATCGCTCGCGCCTCTTCGCGATAATCAGGGGTCTCGCCCCAATTCTTCATCGTAATGAGGCGCGTTGGCACAACGTCGAGCGCGAGGCCGAAATTATGGAAGCTGTAGCCAGGCCTGGCGTAGGTCACGATCGGCCCCGGTTTAGTTCTGCCTTGAGCGTGGAGCTCCGCCTGCTCTTCCATTGAGCGCAACGTGCAGATCACGGTCAGCGGGATTCCCACCGCGGCGGCACGCTTCAACAGCATTTCCGCCAATGATTTCACATATTGGTTAAGGTCGTCGAGGGAACGGCTGGCCATGTCATGCCTCCGGTGCGTTGCGATTGTCAGAAGGCGGAGACGCTGCCGGCACTTCAGGCGGGGTTCCGAACCCAACCCGTTTTATCCAGGCTAGCGCCACGGCAACGATGCCGACGCCCAGAGCACCGAACCCTGCGCCGCCCAGCAGAGCGTAAAAAGGCTGCGGGCGCTGCGTCATAACCCACCCGGCAGTGAACAGCAGGCTGATCACACTGACCGTGAGGTCGATCGCTATCACGAGGCCCGACCGTTCCCGCTCATTCAACGTGATCCAGAGCCGTACGCTGCCGCACGCGGCAAGCGCCCCTAGCATCGAGGCAGCCTCATATTGGTAGCCAAGAGCATTCCATAAGACGGGGCCAATGGCGTCGGCAGGTATGGCGCTCAGCATGAGCCCCGCTCCCGCTCGATCTGGCCGAGATAGGCTTCGACGCGCGCGATCGTCCTAGCGCGTGGCTCGCGCCCGTTACGCAGGTCGAAGACGAAGCGCGGGTCGTTGAGCGCTTGGCTTCCGAAGCGCGCTGGCGGGATGCCGAAGCGCCGCAGGTGGCGCTCCACACGGCAAAGAAGCATGGTAACCTCCGAATCGTTGTTCTACTTATGTTCCACTTCGATTTCCTATTTGTCTAGGAAAAATCTTATGCTACTTGATCCATTATGAGCGATAATGATTCCCGCAATGCGCTGCGCCGCTTGGTCAAAGAGCGCGGCGAAAGTTATGCCGCGCTCTCTCGCATGATCGGGCGCAACGCCGCCTACCTCCAGCAGTTCGTCACGCGAGGCTCGCCAGCACGCCTCGAGGAGCGTGATCGCAAGTTGCTGGCTTCTTATCTGCAGGTTGACGAGGTCGCTCTCGGTGGGATGCCGTCTGAGCACCCTATTATGCACGACCTGGTGTCTGTGCGCCGCCTCAATATCGAGGCGGCCGCCGGAGCTGGGCTAATGATTGACGGCGAATACGCGGTAGGCAGGTTCCGCTTCGAGCGGTCATGGCTCAACCAGATCTCGCACGCGGGCCCGGACGAACTTTCGATCATAACCTTCGTCGGCGACTCGATGGCGCCGACGATTAACGATGGCGATGACGGCCTGGTGGATCACTCCAACTTAGGGCGCCGGGTTCGCGACGGCATTTATGTGCTCCGCCGCGATGAGGCGCTCATGGTCAAGCGGTTGGCGGTGACGCCGCGTGCGGGCACGATCACGATCGTGAGTGACAATCCTGCTTATCCCACCTGGCAAGACGTTTCGCTGAGCGAGGTCGATGTCCTCGGTCGGGTCGTGTGGATCGGCCGCAAGTTGATCTGAATCTTCATCGGCGTAGGAATTTTCCGTTGCATTATAGGATTTCGAGGCAGATGTTCTTCGAATGTTCCTAAGAGAATCGGAATTTCCATGCGAAAATTGCTACTAGCTGCTAAGTCGGCGGCGGGCAGGCGGCATCCGCCACTGAAACTGCGATCTACCTATTCCTTGGTTGAGTTACCCAAGGCTGGGATACGGGCGCGGCAACAACAGTCTTCAGATCATTTGTGGCCTTGGCGCCGCGGATGATCGTACATCGGTGATCACTGCGGGCGCATCGCACTGACCTCTCCCGGCGACGCCGGGCTTTACATCTTCCTCAACCCACACTTCGGCGCGATCAATCGCCGAAAAGGAGAACCTATGCGTTATGCAAAAGCATGGCGGCTGGCGCTTTTTCTGCTCCCGCTGCACCAGACGGGGGCATTCTCGCAGACGCTCTCGCCGCCTAAGGTCTATTCGGTCAGTCCGACGGGCGTAAATCTCCGGGACCTCACTTACACCTATAGCCATACCGATCTTTCGATTGGATCGCTCAGTTTGGAGCGATCCTACTTGGGCGGCCGTGAGACAAACTCCCGATATTTTGGTAATGGGTGGACGCACAATTTCGATATTCGAGCGCGCTATTACAATAACGGCACCGGGAATCCTCGGATTGAGGTCGTTATTGCTCGCACGAAATACGTTTTCACCGGGACGCCCCAGACTCAGATAATTCCGGATTTCGACGCACAGGGAACAACGCTGCAATACACAAACAACAACTATACTTTTATTGACCGAATGGGAACGATCTACCAGTTTGAAGGTGGCATCGCGGGGATCGTCAGCACCATTACCTATGCAAGCGGGTATCGGATCACCGTGACGAACGTCTCGTCCAAGCCGAAGATGATATCAGACAACAAGGGTTATGCCCTCATTCTCGATTATGGATCGAACGGTGTAACCGCAGCCTGCGGCTTCAATCTGGCGAACACGTATGTGAGCACGAGCACGACGTGCGCAGGGGCGACGCTGAAGACGAGTTACGGCTATGGCCCCAACGGGTCGGGCGTCGCTCTAACCAGCTTCGTTGACACCCGCGGGTACACCACCTCCATGAGCTATGCAGGGTGGCTGTCATGTATGAAGATGCCGGATTCCGCCACCTGCCAAGTTACCAATACCTACAATAGCGGCAATAACGGGCACATCATCCAGCAGACGTTGGGCGACGGCGCTATCTGGCAATTTGGCTGCAGCTGCAGTTTCGACGGCAAGGACAGCGGTGAAGACCCCGCCTTCGCCGACGACGATACCTATGCAATTGATCCGCGCGGCGGCGAGCTCGATTATAGCTTCCATGGGCTTGGCATGGTCGGATCGACCGATCAGAACGGCCATCAGACAACGATGGGTTATACGAGCGCGCAGCTCGGCTGGGTAAAGCCGCCGGAAGGTAACCAGGTCGATTTTCTGTCGAACAACCGCCTGGCTGACGCGGGACACAGCTTCCATCCAAAGACGGGTTCGTTAGCGGCGCCGATCACGCCCGACGGGAAGACTTTCCCCACCGACAGTGACTGCGCGAGCGACCGGATCCGCTGCAATCTTCCCAAGACAATTTCCGACGGCAACGGCAACGTCACCAGCTACACCTACGACCCTGTGCACGGCGGCGTGCTGACGGAAACTAAGCCGGCAGGATCCGGGGGGATCTCGCAGGTAGTCCGCCACCATTATGCACAGCGCTACGCCTGGATCAAAAACAGTGCGGGCAGCTTCGTCCCGGCTTCGACCGCCGTGTGGCTTCCTACCGATGATCACACCTGCACGAGCGGCGCTACAAGCGGCGAGAACTGTGTCGCGGGCTCGGTCAAGGAGGTCGTAACGACCTACGAATACGGTCCGGACAGTGGTCCGAACAACCTCCAGCTGCGCGGCAAGGTCGTGACCGCAGACGGTCAGTCGCTGCGCTCCTGCTACCTCTACGACACGCAGGGAAACAAGATTGCAGAGACGAGCCCGCGCGCCGGACTCGCCACTTGTTCGTGAACGCCGGCGCAGGAGACCAAGACAATGCGTAACACCCACATCACACTCGCGCTGGTGCTTGCCGCACACAGTATTGCCGCTCGCGCCCAAAGCTCGGGTTCGGATTTCACGACCGGCTATAGGTACGATACAGACCATCGCGTGGTCGGGACAATCTCGCCCGATCCTGACGGCGGTGGTCCACTGCATTACCCGGCGGTCCGCAACCTCTATAGCGGCAACGGGAATTTGCTTTCCGTTGAAAAAGGTGAGCTCGCGACTTGGCAACCCGAAAGCGTTGCGCCCTCGGCTTGGACGGACTTCACCGTGTTTGAGCGGACAGACGTGGCCTATGATGTCATGGACCGGAAGATACGCGAAATTCAATCTAGTGACAGCACCGCTTACGACATGAAGCAATACAGCTATGACGGGACGGGACAGCTGCAGTGCACCGTCACGCGCATGAACCCGAGCGTCTTCTATTCCCTGCCGCTTACCTATGACTGCACACTAGGTCCGCAGGGCCAGGGCGCTGGCGACTATGGGCCGGATCGCATTACCACGAATGTACGCGACCCGGCCTGGCAGATCGTTCAGGTGCGGGACGGCGTGGGCACCCCCTTGGAGCGCGCCCACGTGACGTATAGCTACACGCCCAACGGCAAGCAGAGCTATATCATCGACGCCAATGGCAATCGCGCCCAGCATGCCTACGACGATTTCGATCGTCTGAACTTGTGGTATTTCCCCTCGGCGATCCGGCCTACCGCGTTCGACGCCAGCACCCAAGCTACCGCCCTTGCCACTGCCGGAGCCGTTAATTCCGCCGATTACGAGCAATATGGCTACGACAGCGCAGGCAATCGCACGTCCCTACACAAGCGTGACGGCCAGACGATCCTCTATACCTACAATGCGCGCAATTTCCCGGTCACCAAGGATCTGCCTGGCACGACCACTGGAGACGTCTATTATACCTATGACCTGCGTGGGCTACAGACTTCGGCCAAATTCGGTTCCGCTTCAGGGCAGGGCGTAACCGAGACCTGGGATGGTTTCGGGCGCAAACTGTCGAGCACGATCAACTTGGGCGGGATTAGCCGAACGCTTAACTACCAATATGATGCGGATGGAAATCGCACGCGGCTAACATACCCTGACGGTACCGACTTCGTGCAATACGATTACGATGGCGACGCCCGGATGGTAGCGTTGCGGCCTAATGCTGGGGCGCCCGCCGTGTCGATCGTCTATGATGCTGCCGGTCGGCGGTCAGACATCAAGCGCGCCAACGGGGTTCCTACCTCTTATCGCTATGATGGTGGAACGCAGCGGTTGACGTCACTCACGCACGATCTTCCCACGACCCGGTGGGACTACGAGGCGACCTTGGGGTACAACCCGGCTGGCCAGGTACTTACGCGCGCAATCGAGAGCGATGCTTACGCATGGAATGCCGCTGCGAACTCCAACAGAAGTTACGCGGCGAATGGCCTTAACCAATATGCTGCGGTCGGCGACTATAGTTACGGCTACGACCTCAACGGCAACCTGACGTCGGACGGCACGAGCAGTTATACTTACGATGTCGAAAACCGTCTTACCGCCGTTTCGGGCGCAAAGACTGCAATCTTAAGTTATGACCCGCTGGGTCGCCTATTCCAGACGAGCGGCGGCGCCGCAGGAACGACTTCGTTTCTGTATGATGGCGATGCGTTGATAGCGCGCTACGACGCAACCGGAGCAATGCTCCGTCGCTATGTGCATGGCCCAACCGTGGATGAGCCGCTGCTATGGTATGAAGGCTCCGATTTTACCACTCCGCGCTACTTTCACTCCGACGCGCAAGGTTCAATCGTGGCCGTAAGCTCTTCCTCAGGAAGCAAGTTCGCGGTCAATACATATGACGAATATGGTGTCCCAGGCAGCTCAAATGTAGGCCAATTCCAGTACACCGGCCAGATCTGGGTACCAGAAGCTGGAATATATTATTACAAGGCTCGGGCTTACTTACCCGTATTAGGCCGGTTTCTGCAAGTAGATCCTATAGGCTACAATGACCAAGCAAACCTGTACGCTTATGTAGGAAATGATCCGGCCAATGGTGCGGACCCGTTCGGTCTTTATTCGTGCCCCCAGTCCGACTGTGGCACTATAAGTAAATACTTGGCTGCTGCCAAGAGCGCAGCTAAAGAGCCAGCCACAGGGTCATTACTGCCCAGCAGCGCCAACCAAAAGCTGGGCATGGTCTTAAACGCCCTTGGTAAAGAAGGTGACAACACTGGAGTACAGATTTCTTTGGGGAAAACAGAAAGTGGTGCGGTGGGCGAGACCTCGCCGGATGGAAATTCAATCAGAATTGATCCATCTCAACTTGGAAAATCCCAAATCGTCAACGGGGCCATTACGCTTGCCCATGAGGCCACCCACTCATTTCTAGATCGGACGATGGGCCCCGCGCCGACAATGCATGAATATCTTCTGAGAGATCGGACGGCGTATAGCGTTGAGACCGTGGTCGCCGCCCACTATAATTATCGTACGGACGTATGGCAGCCGGGGATAACGCCTTCACAATATGACAAAAAACGCGTGGATGCGGCTCGCGCATCGTGTATCCAAGCAACGCAGTCCTATAATCCCTACGCACCTGCAGGTTGCTATGAAAAATAAGCTTTGGCCGAGCATTTTGTTTTTGGGGGTGAGCGCATGCTCTCCCCATCAACAGGCGCCACTCGCTAGTGCTGCGTCGTGTTGGAATTTGCACGCAGCGAACACGCCGGGACACTCCTCAGTGCGTATCTTCGTCGTGCAAGCGGGCAAGGCTCGCCCGCTTTTACGGTCGGAGAATTGCCCTGTCGACGCGTTCAGCCCGAGACTGAAAGATGAGGTTATTCAGGGGAAGCTGACAGCTGCCCTGGAAAATAGAAACCCGGGAGCAGAGTTGCGGGTATTTTCGGGCACCGCAGTCATCGATCAGCAAGATGCCAGTCGGATAAGCGGACGCGATATCAATGTGATCGATATCCGAGATTTTCGGGCTCTTTCTCCACTGGAAGCGCGCGAATTTTATGGCCGCCTGCTCCAGGATCAGTTCTACCGAAATCAGCTGCATGACGGTAAATTGAACGAGATCTAATTGTCCTGCTCCATATCGCGGAAGGTTGGGCTGCCCGACGTAGGTTCTGCCGCGGTATTGTTGCGTTGAATCATCGGAACGGCGCGGTGGCATCGCAGTTAAGCGATCGAGCGCGCTTCCCATGAAAAGCTCGGCTCGCTCGCTGTTTCCGTGAGCGGCCGAAATCGCTACGGCTTGCCGTGATCGAGACGGGGCGTGTACGGGCATCAGCGCGTCCCGTTGCAATTGGTGAAGCTGCTGAACCGATTGCAAGTCATTTGGAACGGCCTCGGCGCTTGAGCTGCTTGTGCCTGCGACTGCGCTGCAGGCCGACAGCTCATCGGTGTGTCGTGGCGCTCTCTTGGGTTGCTAGGGAACGACGCCCCTTCTGCGTAGGTAGGGGGCGGCAGACTCGTTAGCCACTGCCGAACGCCAATTTTCCGGGTAAGGCGGCGCACATGATCCTGCCGCTCTCGCTCTTATCGCCGTCAGTCAATCTTTCACCTGTGACGCAATCGCGCTGCACGACGTGGATGGGCCAAGAGGAGGGCATCCAGAGAATAAATGTCAGAAATAGCGCCAAATCAGCCGGCGGTTTTCCGTACATTTTCCGTACGCGGTCATACGGCCACATCTAAGTCATTGAAAACGTGGCGCACCCGAAGGGATTCGAACCCCTGGCCTCTGCCTTCGGAGGGCAGCGCTCTATCCAGCTGAGCTACGGGTGCCGGTGCGTTGGAGCGCGCTTAGCAAAGCCTCCGCGCCCCGGCAAATCATGCCTGATCTTTCGGTACCAGGTTTTTCGGAGGCGGCGTCTTGGGCCGGTAGGCGCACAGGTCGATCTCGATGCAGCGCCAGCATTCCGGCTTGCGCGCCTTGCAGACATAGCGGCCATGCAGGATTAGCCAGTGATGCGCGTGGCTGCGGAACGCCTGCGGCGTCACCTTTTCCAGCTTGAGCTCGACCGCGAGCACATCCTTGCCCGGCGCGAGGCCGGTGCGGTTGGACACGCGGAAGATATGCGTATCGACCGCGATCGTGTCATGCCCGAAGGCGACGTTGAGCACGACATTGGCGGTCTTGCGCCCAACCCCGGGCAGGCTTTCCAGCGCCGCGCGATCTTCCGGCACCTGGCCACCATGTTCGGCGATCAGCTTGTGCGACAATGCGATCACGTTCTTGGCCTTCATGTTGAACAGGCCGATCGTCTTGATATGCGCCTTGAGCCCCTCCTCGCCGAGCGCGACCATCGCCTCGGGCGTGCGCACCGTTTCGAACAATGATGCGGTGGCCTTGTTGACGCTGACGTCGGTCGCCTGCGCCGACAGCGCGACTGCGACCAGCAACGTATAGGGATTTACGTAGCGTAGCTCGGTCTCAGGCGAGGGGTTGAGCTCGGCCAGCCGGCGGTAGAATTCGAAGACCTGGTCGCGCTTCATTGCCGGCTGCCCAAACTCTTCTGGCCTAAACTCCGCTCATCCTGAGGCGGCATTGAGCCTGGCGAAATGCCGTCTCGAAGGATCCTTCGAGCCGAGTCTTCGGCAAGCTCAGCCTCTCCTCAGGATGAGCGAATGAGGTCAAATGCTAAAACCCCAATACGTCCGCCATTGTGTAACGGCCCGCCGGCTTACCCGCGAGCCATAGCGCCGCTTTGACCGCACCCGTCGCGAAAATCCCGCGATTCTCGGCACGATGGCCGAGCTCGATCCGTTCGCCTTCCGCCGCGAACACTACCAGATGATCGCCCGCGACCGATCCGCCGCGCAGGCTGGCATAATAGATGCCGCCCTCCTCGCGTTCGTGCGGGCCTTCCTGCATGCGATCGAAGCGGTTGTGCTCGATTGTGGTCGCGGCACCACGTCCGAGATTGGCCGATGCGCCGAGCAGCAAGGCCGAGCCCGACGGGCTGTCGAGCTTGTGGCGGTGGTGCATCTCGACAATCTCGATGTCCCAGTCCGTGCCGAGCACGCGCGCCGCCTGCTCGACCAGTTTGCGCAGCACGTTCAGCCCGAGCGACGTATTGGCGGTCTGCAACACCGCCAGGTCGCGCGCCGCGTCATCGATCAGCGCATGATGCTCCGGCTGCAGCCCGGTCGTGCCGATCACGATCGGCGTTCCGGCCGCGCGCGCCGCATTCAGGGTCAGGGCCAACGCGTCCGGTGTCGAGAAATCGACCAGCACGTCCGACGCGATCGCCAGTGCGGCAGCATCGCCATGGTCACCGTGCACCGCCCCCTGCGCGTCGATTCCGCCCGACACACCCGCGCCCTGCGTCGCCGCCGCATTGGCGATCGCGCGGCCCATGCGGCCGGACGCCCCGATGATCCCGATCCTCACGCTCATGGACGCCGTCTGACACAAGGGCCTGGGCTTGGCGAGAGGCATCGATTGCCAGCGGCCCGCGTGACCGATAGCTTTCGCGCGGGGAGGGATAATACATGACCAAACGGTTGATCGCGCTCGATGCGCTGCGTGGCTTGGCGGTGGCCGGCATGATCCTCGCCAACAGTCCGGGTTCGTGGAGCCTGCGCTACGCCCAGCTCGATCATGCGCCGTGGAACGGCTTCACCGCCACCGACATGGTCTTTCCCACCTTCCTGTTCTCGGTCGGCATCGCCGTCGGCCTGTCCTTCCCGCGACCGCTGGCGGATACCGACAAGGCGCGCAGCTGGTCGCGCCTCGCCCGGCGGACGCTGGCGCTGATCGCGCTCGGTCTCGCCCTCAACCTGCTCGCCGGCCTCAGCCTCGCCCATTTGCGCATTCCCGGCATCCTCCAGCGGATCGGCCTCTGTTACGCCATCGGCGCCGGCCTGGTGCTGCTCACCGCACGGCGCCGGCCCGACGGGCTCGCCGCCGTCAATTTGCCGGTCGTGCTCGGAGTTATCGGCGCATTGCTGATCGGCTATTGGGCTTTACTGACCTTCGTGCCGGTCCCCGGCTTCGGCGCCGGCCATCTCGATCCCGAGGGCAATCTCGCCGCCTTCATCGATCGCGGCCTGTTCACCATCCCCCACCTGTGGCCATATGGCACCGACGCCGCCGGAAAGGTCGTGTACGATCCCGAAGGTTTGCTCTCGACTTTGCCCGCGACCGTCAATCTGCTGATCGGCATCCTCGCCGGCTGCGCGTGGAAGCGGGCGTCGCACTCGCGGACGGCATTTGGGCTGGCAGGAGCGGGGCTGCTATTGATCGTCGCCGGACTGCTGATCGATCCCGCTTTCCCGATCAACAAGCGCATCTGGACGAGCAGCTTCGCCCTGCTGAGCAGCGGCGTGAGCATGGTCCTGTTCGCGCTGCTCTCGCTCGCATTCCAGAGCAAGGCGGCGCGCGCCGCGGCTTATCCGTTGCGCGTGCTCGGCGGCAATGCGACGCTCGCCTTCGTCCTGTCGGTCCTGCTCGGCATCTTCAGCACCTATCGCATCTTCAAGGGCGGTACGCAGACGGCGCAGGCCTGGGGCATGGAGATCGCGCAGAAGATCATCCCCGATCCGATGCTCGCCTCGCTGGCCTGCTCGATCGCCATCCTGGCGCTGATCACGGCGCTGATCTGGCCGTTGCATCGGCGCGCGATCCACTGGCGCCTGTAAGGGGGCTGGCGGTCGCTCATCCCCCCGGCAGGGAAGCCGTCTGGCGCAAGGCTTCGCCCAGCGCGAGCGCCGCGGAGGTCGCCAGGTTCATCGAGCGTACCTGCGGCCGCATCGGGATGCGCACCCGCGCGTCGCAGGCGTCGGCGACCGCGGGCGGCACGCCCCCGCTCTCCTTGCCGAACAGCAGGATATCGTCGGCCGTGAAGGCGAATTCATAGGCCGACTGGCGGCTCTTGGTGGTGAAGAGCACCAGCCTTGCCGCACCGATCGTCGCCCTGAACGCGTCGAAGCCGGCGTGGCGCGTGATCGCGACATGGTCGATATAATCCATCGCCGTGCGGCGCACGCGTCGGTCGTCCCACGCAAATCCCATCGGCTCGATCAGATCGACCGCCGCGCCGAGGCAGGCGCCGAGCCGCAGGACGGCGCCGACATTTCCGGCGATTTCGGGTTCGAACAGGGCAATGCGCATCCCGGCTGATTGGCCCCGGCGCAAGGGCCACGCAAGCCTCGGCCCAAATCGCCTCAGCGCCTGCCGGACATCATCGCTTCCAGCTGATCCTTCCGCATATTGATCAGCAGGCCGAGCCTGTTCTTGGCGAAGGAATTGAAATCGACCTCGACCCTGCCCGCCGCGCCGGAGAGCACCGCGAAATCCTTGCCGATCCTTTCGACCGTGCCGACCACGACACCTCTTTTGTCCCGGACTTCGCTGCCTTCCACAATATCCTCCGGACTTGCGGGTATCGGGCTTGATGAGCTGGTCGGCCCTGGCTTGCGTTTGAAGACATCGTCGCGCAGCTTCCTGTAATCGCGTTCGATGTCGAGGTTTCGGTTCTCGGCGGCACCGGCCGGTATGTCCAGCGTTGATGGATTTATTGGGCCGGGCACCTGCGCAACCGCCATCCCCGCGAACATCATTGCGGCAGCACCCATTGCTGCATGAACTATACGCATCAGACCCCCCCTCTGCTGTTTTCTGGCGATCATATTGGCAGCCGCGCGCCCGGGCAACCGACGCCGGCTCCCTGCCCGGCCAATGGCGGACCTTCGCGCAACGCCTTATGATCGATCCATGACCGCCATCCGCAACATCGTCATCCTCACCGGTGCGGGCATTTCCGCCGAGAGCGGCCTCGCCACCTTCCGCGGGCCCGACGGGCTGTGGGAGGGCCATCGTGTCGAGGACGTCTGCACGCCCGAGGCCCTGGCCCGCGATCCGGAGCTGGTGCTGCGCTTCTACGACGCGCGCCGCGCCGCGCTCGCCACCGTCCAGCCCAACCCCGCGCATCGGGCACTGGCGCGGCTCGATCGCGCATGGCCCGGCGAATTGCTCATCGTCACCCAGAATGTCGACGATCTCCACGAACGCGCCGGCGCCAAAAGGCTGATCCATATCCATGGCGAGCTGCTGTCGGCCTTGTGCCGCGCGTGCGGCGCACGCGAGCGCTTCGCCGGCTCCATGCTCGATGGCCCGCCCTGCGCGGCGTGCGGGCAAGCCGGCGCGCTCCGCCCCGACATCGTCTTCTTCGGCGAGATCCCCTACCGGATGGACGAGATCGAGGATGCGCTGCTGCAGGCCGACCTGTTCGTGTCGATCGGCACCTCCGGCGCCGTCTATCCCGCCGCGGGCTTCGTCCAGATCGCGCGCACGGTGGGCGCGCGCACGCTCGAACTCAACCTCGAGCCGTCCGCCGGCTCGAGCCTGTTCGAGCAGGCGAATTACGGCCCGGCCAGCCGCATCGTCCCCGAATGGGTGGAACGGCTGCTGGCCCGTCCCGATCTCGTATAGGAACCGGTGCTAGCACCACCGCCGTTCGAACCGGTCGTTGAGCCCGGTCAGCACCTCATATTGCGACAGGCCGGATCGCGCCGCCAAGGCCGGCAGGTCGAGCCCAAGCCTCACCCAATCCCCCTCGCCGGCATCGCTGCCGCTCGCATCGACCGCGATCAGGTCCATCGAGACCCGCCCGACCAGCGGCAAGGCTCGTCCCTCGGCGGTGGCGAATGCCCCCTCGGCAAAGCGCCGCAAATAGCCGTCGGCATAGCCCAGGTTGAGCACCGCGATGCGCGCCTCGCCCGGTGCCCGCCACGTGGCGCCATAGCCGACGCTCTCGCCCGCCGCGACCGTGCGGACCTGCAATATCTGCGCCTCGATCGCCGCCACCGGGCTCGGCCCCGTCGCCCCCGCCACCGGCAACCCGCCGTAAAGCGCGAGCCCCGGCCGGGTCAGATCGAAGGCATAGTCCGTCCCCAGCAAAATCCCCGCGCTGTTGGCCAGGCTATAACGCCGCGCCGGCACCGCCGCCCGCAGCGCCGCGAAGGCGGCGAGCTGCCGCGCGTTGAGCGGATAGCCCGGTTCGTCCGCGCAGGCGAGATGGCTCATCAGCGTATCGATCGCGAGCCCGTCGAGCAGGCCCGACCGCGCCTCGGCGAGGCTTAGCCCCAGCCGGTTCATGCCGGTGTCGACCATCACGTCGCATGCGCCGCCCCCGGCCGCGTTCCACCGCGCGACCTGGCTGGCGCTGTTGAGCACCGGCCGCGCGGCCGACGCCATCGCATCCGCCATGTCCTCCGCGCGCACCCCGTGCAGCACCGCCAGCCTTGCCCCCGCCGGCAGCGGCCCGAGCGCCGCCGCCTCCGCCCAGGTCGCGACGAAGAAGTCGCGGCAGCCGGCTTGTGCCAGCCGCGCCACCACCGCGCGCGCGCCCAGGCCATAGCCATTGGCCTTCACCGCCGCCCCGCAGGCCGCGCCGCCGCTCAGCCCCGCCAGCCAGCGCCAGTTGGCAACCAGGGCTGAGCCGTCTAGGAGCAAGCGAAGAGGCGCGGAATTTGCCATGCCAGCGCGCTTAGCGATACCGCAGCGCGGCGTCACCCTTCACGATTTGCTGCGCTTGCGAGCACGATTGTTGCTCATTTGCCATGGTCGGCCTTATTTTCATATAGGTCAGTAGCGCTGTCTTGCTGCATTCTGCCGAGGGACCTACCACGCGACACCGATCCGGTGCGGCACCGGAAAACGGTCGGCAGGGCCCATAAAAATATAACCTGCACGGTGGAGAGGATGCCGTCACGTACAGGGTGGCGGGAAGCGGTTCGGCCACAGGCCGGGCCGCTTCCTTGTTTGTGCATTATCCCGAGCCTGGGAACGCGCCGTGGCGATCCCGCCCCGCTATAATCCCGTTCGTCCTGAGCGAAGTCGAACCGAAGGTCGCCGCAGGCAAGGACGTTGCGCGAACATTACTGGTGAGAGACTTGCTTCGCCTTCGCTCGGCACGGACGGCAAGCGTGGTGGTGCCCCGCGCATACCCCCCACCAAATCCTCCCCCGCCAGGGGGAGGTGGCGCCGAAGGCGACGGAGGGGGAGGACAGCGACGCCCCCCAGCCCCTATTCAAATGGGTACCCTCCCGCCCCGGCCGCAATCCTTCCCAGCAAGGGCTGCAGCCGCAGCAGGATCGCGCGCTGCAGGAGCACCGGATAAGCGTGCAGGACCACGCCCGGCACCAGCATCCACAAGGCGCCCGCCAATCCGTGCCGCCCCAGCAGCGCCAGCGCGGCTAAAGCCAGGTGGATCGCGAAGCAGGCCGCATGCGCCCCCATATTGGCGCGAAGGCCCCAGGCCAGCGCGTCCAGGCCGCCCCGCCTCCCCGAAAAGCCGCGCATCGGCCGCGCCACGCGGCGATTCCATCCAGAGGCTTCGAGCAGCCGTTCGAACAGCCCGATCCCGAGCAGGCGATGGAGCGGGCGCTCGCCCGCGGCCACGCGGAACCATCGCCGCGGCGCATGGCGCGCGATCGGGGCGGCGATGGCCGGGCCAAGGCTGAACGTGCCCATCGCCACGCCCGCCGCATACCATGGGCTGGCCGGTCCCAGCACGAACCAGAATGCCGACAGATACAGCGCGAAGACCAGCAATAGCAGCCGATACCAGGCGCTTTGGAACATGTCGGCCTGGCCTGGTTTCCGCGGCGTCTCGGCGCTCACCTGTTGCTCCCCGGCGGCCGCGCCCCGGGGGGGCGCCTGACGCGCTTGCCATATCGCGCACGCCGCGCTTTGCCTATGCCGCCTCGCCCCCGCCTCCGCCGCCCCCTCCGTCAGGCTACGCATGCCACCTCCCCCTGGCGGGGGGAGGATCACCCCCCACCAATCCTCCCCCGCCAGGGGGAGGTGGCGCCGAAGGCGACGGAGGGGGAGGACAGGGACGTCCCACACCCCCTCGCAACATCTACCCACACTCCCCGCGCGCACCATCTACCCACCCGCCCCCGCCTCCGCTATGGCGCGGGCTATGGCCCGCCCCGCCCCCAAATCCTTCCACGTCAAATCCTTCGGCTGCCAGATGAACGTCTATGACGGCGCGCGCATGGCGGAGCTGATGCAGGCGCAGGGCATGGTCGAGGCCGGCGCCGACACCGCCGATCTGGTGCTGCTCAACACCTGCCACATCCGCGAGAAGGCGGCGGAAAAGGTCTATTCGGATATCGGCCGCCTCGCCAAGCGCGCGAGCGGCAAGCCGATGATCGCGGTCGCCGGCTGCGTCGCCCAGGCGGAGGGCGCCGAGATCCCGAAGCGTGCCCGCGCCGTCGATCTCGTCGTCGGCCCGCAAGCCTATCACCGCCTGCCCGGCCTGATCGCCGATGCCGCCGCCGGCCGCCCCGCGGTCGATACCGACATGCCGGTCCTGTCCAAATTCGACGCGCTCCCCGGCCGCAGCGGCGGATCGCCCTCCGCTTTCCTCACCGTGCAGGAAGGCTGCGACAAATTCTGCACCTATTGCGTCGTCCCCTACACCCGCGGCGCCGAGGTCTCGCGCCCCTGGGCCGCGGTGATGGACGAGGCCCGCGCGCTCGTCGACGGCGGCGCGCGCGAGCTCACCCTGTTGGGCCAGAACGTCAACGCCTGGACCGGCGAGGACGAGGCCGGCCGCCCCCAGGGGCTCGACGGCCTGATCCGCGCGCTCGATCGCCTGCCCGGCCTCGCCCGCATCCGCTACATGACCAGCCACCCCAACGACATGGCCGACGGGCTGATCGCCGCCCATGGGGATGTCGAAAGCCTGATGCCCTTCCTCCATCTGCCCGTGCAGTCGGGCAGCGACCGCATCCTTCGGGCGATGAACCGCGCGCACGACGTCGCCTCCTATCTCCGCCTGATCGATCGCGTCCGCGCCGTCCGCCCCGACATCGCCGTCTCCGGCGATTATATCGTCGGCTTCCCCGGCGAGACCGACGCGGATTTCGAGGGCACGATGGACGCCGTCCGCGCGGTCGGCCACGCCATGGCCTACAGCTTCAAATATTCGCCCCGCACCGGTACGCCTGCCGCGACCATGGCCGATCAGATCGCACCGGAAGTGATGGACGAGCGCCTGCAGCGCCTCCAGGCCCTGCTCGGCGCGCAACAGCTCGCCTTCAACCGCGCCACGATCGGCCGCACCTGCGACGTGCTGATCGAGCGCGCCGGCAAGCTCCCCGGCCAGAAGCTCGGCAAATCCCCCTGGCTGCAATCGGTGCTGATCGACGGCGGCGAGATCGGCGATCTGGTCGAGGTGGAGGTCGTGGCGGCGGGGCCGCAGAGTATGCATGGCCAAAGGGCACAGCGCGCGGCGGCTTGAGGAAGGCGGCCTCGTTAGGAAGCGCTTAAGCTAAGGACCCGGGGCATTATGAAGCCTCGTCAAAGTTGGACGTGTCGAATGGGATGTATGAGATGTTCGGCGCTGGCAGTGGCGCGCCAATAATGTCAGCGAACTGTTGATCGGGGATCGAGTAGAGAAAGGTCGGAATATCTGCCGGCCTCAATGAAAAACGCGGGCGGGGATTGGGCACGCAAAAACTGGGCGAGGCTACATTGTCGTCATGCTCAACCAAGCCGTCAAAGCTACTAAAGCACGTCGCGTTCACGTGCTCAGCGCCATACTGCAGGAAGAGCGCATAAGAGAGAAGGCCGGCGCGCCGACGAACATGCGGAAGCATCAAATCGGCAGGATTAATCTCGTCAAATTGCACGGCGATGAAGGCCGGACGATCGCCCGAAAACTGGGTTGCGGCCTTACGCATTGCCGCCAACAGCGGTTTGGACGTATCGTCCTCCTTCTTACTGCGCATAACGATGAGGCAACCGGCCTCGTCAGTGATGGCGCCTGCGGCATGACAGTTTGGCCCCCATCTACTCTGGCAAGCAGCATTCAAACTTCGTTGGTCGATGATCGTAATGCCCCGCATCTCCTCATCGAAATTAAGCATCGTGATTTCGAACGACGACGGGGCGGCATTCCCGGCTTTGCCGTTTGAAAGCATGTCCCTGACGGTGTGACGCAATTGCTTCTGTTCGCCGAGGTTGGCCGATAGCCGGTCAGCAAGTTCAATGAGCATAATTTCGCGGCGGGACCGTTCCATCTGAGTGGCGAAGGCCGGGGTCATCTCCTCGATGAAGCGATAAAAATCCTTCCGGTGAATTTTCCTTCCGGCATCAGCAGAGAGGCTCTTGCATTCTACTTCGCCTGAAATGCTCCCCAGCGAGAAGGCGAGATCGAATTGAGCTGTCCCTTCGAGATCCGGAAATTCGAGATGGAAACCGTCAATGGCGAGGCGCTGCGCAACGTCCATTTCGAGATACAATGCTGCGAAACCGGTTTCGGCTTTCAGCGCGTCCCTCAAGCGGCCGACGAGGACATTTTTGCCTTTCTCGTTCAGTGCATCATGCACCTCGACAACGGTAGCGACGAAATGAAGGCCAGCCCGTACCTGCATGTCCGCATATTCGGGAAGTAAACGGCCTTCCTTTGCGAGCACATCGCACTGGAACCCGATGGCCAGCTCCAGCCAATGATAGTCAGCGACGATTTTCCAGCGAAACGGTGACCGGCGTTGTTCAACATCGAGTTGGTCAAGGCGTTTGAACCAACGCTTTCGTCCGACCATCGACAAAAATCGCGGAAGGTAAGTCGCGAGGTCATCGAGTGTCGTCGCCCGAACCAACTGCATTATTCCGTACCACCACCGGTATCAGTTGGGTCTGTAAGCGGATCCACAGCATTCGGGGGGATTGCACCATTCGAATTGAGGTCCGGCGCGAAAATCGTTTTATTCGCTTGATCTTGCCCAATTGTTGGAGCCGCGAGCAGTTGCCGCAAGCCACCCTCGCGCACCCAGTTTGTCACCATCGCACCGACGAATAACATCAAAATGAGCGCGATGATCCGATAGTAGGTTTGTTCGCGTTCGACCGCGTGGATACGGTTCGTCAGGTCCTTGTCGACCTCTTTGATTTTCTTGTTGATGCCGGCGATCGATTGCAACTCTCCAGAGATTCCAGGAATCAAGTCTGCCGGAAATGAGAGTTGGACCGGATTCTTTCGGATCAATGTCGTTGGGCGATCAAGGCTCGCCAGCCAGAGGAGGAACATTGGCTGTCCCTGCCGGAGGTGAACCGGCACCGGGCCCGCGTTATAAACAGCGAAGATCAAACGACCTTTGAAGCCAGCGTCGACATGGAATCCCGATACATTGATCAGACCACGCCACTTAATTTTCGCCTTGATCGATATGAAGCCCAACGCATCGTCGGGCAACTCTACGATTTCCTCGGTCAGTAGAAACGCAAACTGACCTGGCGGGATGGTGAATGCGTCGCCATCCTCCAGTTTGCGGATGGTGACGCTTTCTGGGTCTTCAGCTTGATCGCTGGGAGAAACATAAATCTCCCGACCCATGCTCAAGGTGTACGCTGAGCAATCTATGCGATCTTTGTCGAATGGCGTGATGAGCGTCGGCAAGCGCGCGGCAAGCGTTTCCCCACTCCAGAACCCCGTCGTATTCATTACGCCTCTCCTGTTTGTCAGAATTTGCTACATCAATCTGACAAACCACCTTCGAGATTTGTCGAAATATGAACGAGCGGGCAGTATGATCATCGCGCATGGCATCGACCTGGTCGATATCGCGCACACCACGCGCCTGCTCACTGATCCGACTGATCAATTGCTGACCAGATGCTTCACGGCGCGGGAGCAGGAAGATGTTGGAGCTGGAACTGATCGCGCCGCGCGCTTGTCGGGACGGCTCGCCGTCAAGGAAGCCGTGATGAAAGCACTTGGCACGGGCTTCTCGGCTGGAGTCGGCTTCCTCAGCATTGAGGTCGTGACGCTGCCGTCAGGCGCACCAACCGTCGTCCTCCACGGCGCGGCAGAACAGCGTGCCGAAATGCTCGGCATCTCCTCATGGCTTGTCAGTACCAGCCATGAGGGTGACATGGCGATGGCCAGCGTTATCGGCTTTACTGATCAGGCCGCACCTAGGTAGGTAATGGACCGCGCGTTGAGATCGACCGAAATATCGCCGCCGTTGTTGAGGAGTACCTGCCGCCAAACCGCGAACCCTTCAAGGATCGCGCGCTCCCAATCGGCGGCGGTGGCTCCGCTGACTTCTAAATGGGAAGTCATGCTTTGGATCGTACGCAACAACCCGTAGTCGATCTCGGTGACGCCTTCCAGAAAACTGTGCACTCGCGCATAGTCGAACGCCAACGCAGACACGCCCTCTTCGATAATACGAGCGCGGCCGCCATCTTCCACCTCGTCCAGCAATGGCCGGCTTTTGCGCTTGCGCTTCAGGAATGCCCGCAGATTCGGAGACCAGCCGAGAACCGCCGCGTAAGCCAGATGAAACACGTCGTGGAAGCGATAGCCATCAGGATCATAGGCGTTATCGCCTAGTAGAGATCCAATGCCCTCGCCGTTGATGGTCATCCGGACTTTCGGCCGCGACCCAGAAGAGCCAGGCTCTTCGGCCAACCGCACGAGCAGATGGCGCGGCAGCCGCTCGAGATCGGGAAACTCGGAATCACGCTCTGGCGCCTGTGCACTCATTGGCGCAAAGCGCGCCCGTACCTTATCAAGGTTCTTCTCGGCGATCTGATCGAGGTCGAGCCCGAACTTGCTCGCGACATTCGCGATATACCATAGAAGGTCGCCCAACTCCTCGCCGACACGGTCCTTGAACAAGCGGTGCGCAGCGCCGTCGCGGAGGTGTTTCTTATACTCGCCGAGCAGCTGTCCGGTCTCGCCAGCTAACCCAAGCATTGGCACAATCAGGGCAGCGGCTGACTCGTCGTCGCTTGTTCCCGGCACCTGATCAGTCTGCAGCGCCTGTGCCTGATACGTCTTGAGGTCCATTGATATGCTCCCGACCTAAGCGCTTTCTGGAGCGTTAGTGCCAGGTCGAGATACCTCAAAGGCTTCGTTCGGCACCGCACCGGCGGCAATGCGATCATTGATACCCCATTTTGGCGGATACCAGAATTGTATGGGACGCGCCTGCGCGACAAACTTCTGCTTGATGCGCGTGCGGCCTGTCAGACCCGCAGCTTCGGGATGAGCTACCCGGGCATATTTATCGACTTCGCAGAACAGGTTCTGACAGTCGATGAGCTGCAATGGCCGCCCCCAGAGCGAAGGGAATTCCAAACCCAGCCGCGCACATTCTTGCTCCTGCCGGTCAACCATCAACCGGATCAGCTCAGCATCGCTCAGGCCGCCCGTATCGGCGAAACATTTACGCAGACCATCGCGCGCGCCCGGCCCCGGGATTACGAAATCCATTTCGGAGAAGTTCGTCACCTCGCTGTAGTTGACGTCGGTGACGAACTGATAGGCGAGAAAATCCCCGATTGTCGGGTAGGCGCGCAACAGCTCGAAACCCTTTTGCATGGTGCGCGCCGACGCTAGTTTCTCCGGCAGCGCCTGGGCCATCATCATTTCAAGGAGCTTGAGGTGATTTTGATGCTTGGCTTTGTACCCGAATGCGGAGCCACCCGGCGGCATGATATACGCGGCCGAATAAACCCGGTGCCCCAGGGCCATAGCCCGGGTCAGGACCGCATCATATTGGTCGAACCGATAGTCTGCGAAGCTGATTGGACCGAGCGTTTTTTCGAGCCTCTCCCAAGTATCGATCTTGTTGAAAAGTTTAAAGAGCAGGATGCGGAAAACAACCTCATCGATCGCATCCGGCAGATCGTCACGGTAGATCACATTGCGGATTAGATACTGGCTGACCCGGTCGGACGCCCGATAGGCATTGGTGAATTTATAGACGGCCATCACCGGGTTTTCAGTCCATGGCCAGGGGCTGCCTAGAGCACGACGGTAGAATACCCGCTGCCGTTCGGCCGCGAAGCGCCAGTAACTGTCATAGACGGCAGTCGTCTTGGCTGGCGCAAGATGGTTGGAAACGATTACCGGCGCTACGGGTGCAGTCGCGGCGGGATAGTCGAACTGAAGGGTTCGCGACGTCGCAGTGGGAATCTTAGCAGGGCGGCCGCGCTTGCGACCGCTCGCGGTACCGATCTTTGTCACAGCGCGTCAGGCCGGCTGTGGGGCGAGTTGGAGTGGCGGCGACTGCCGCTGCGCTGCCCCAACGGGCGGCGCCACACATGCGCGGGCCGCCTCGATCAAGGGTTTCATCGCGCTGTCCGTCTTGCTGATCCGCTCCAGCTTCGCGACACCGATCGTCACGTTGAGACGCGCGAGCGGAATACCCATTTCATGGGCCATGAAGGCAGCAAGCTGGGCGAGCCCGAGGTAGTTGCCATAGGCTTTATCGAACAACTGCTGCGTAGCGTAGAAGGCATTTGTGACCAGGCCTGCCTTGGTCGGCACGAAGCTCACATGCTGAAGGCAGGGGAAACCGAGCTGGGCAGTCGCGCTATGATCGCGGGCGGGATCGAAGGTGGTCGCCTGCCACATAGACCGGCGTACGCCCGAACGGCTTTCATACCGACTCAAAATCCACTCCAACTGATTCCCCTCGCACGGGCCGCGACCGTACATCATCAGCCGTTCGAAATAGAGACCCTTGCCATTAGCTTTGGGATTCTGAGCGCGATAGAAGGGAAAGGCCATTTTGTAGAATTCGAACAGCTTGGCGCGATCGCCCTGCGCCATCGTCCAGAGCCTGTGGGGGAAGATGGTATACGCAACGTCCTCGACGTCGCGCTTCTTCTTCTTGGCTAAAAGGGCATCGAGCGTGGCGCGGACCTTGGGGTCTTCCGGGATGTTGTACCCCTCCTCGAAACCGTCGATCGTGAGGACAAGCGGAGCGATCTCATTCCCCGGGTGCTCAAGTATGTGAAGCAGCGTCTTGGAATAGGCTTCGGACACGCTCTTAGCCGCGATCATCAGCGGCTCGGGGTTGTCCGATCGGACTGCTTTAGTCATCGTCTTCATCCTCCAAATGGCGGAACTCAGCGCGCCCGACGTAGGCGGTGCGCGCAACCCGCGCGAAAGCGGCCCAGTCCGTGCCCGGGCGGTCAATGCGGACCAGCCCCGGATGCTTCGCTTCGAACAAGCGCCCACCAACCAGATCGGCGACCGGAGCGACGGCATCGCCGTGCGCAACCGTGCCGGGAGGAAGCAGCACCAGATGCCCAACCTCCGCGTCAATCGCGTGGCCACCCCAAGCCTCGTCCGCGACGATGAGCGGGTTCAGCGTCAACGATCCCAGAATATGAGCGCGAACCGCCCGCGGCGTAAATTTGCGCAGCGCATCCGCGCGCGCATGGCTGATCATCGCCTCGCCCCAGAGAAGGTGAGTGACCAGCGTCGAGTAGCCGATCCCGAACTGGCAGGCGATGCGATAGATTTCGATCGGGGTCGCGGTTTCCGGCTTGAGCCCGCGGATAGCGAAGGCGTTGCGCAGGCCCAGGGTCGGCATCAGCGCATAGGCGGCGAACGTGTCGGCGCTATATTCTTCGGGAACATCCCACGGGCGCTGCAGCTGGTTTTCGCGCAACTCGTCGATCGACGATCCATGACCGAGCAAATGGTGGCCAAGCTCATGCGCGCAATTGTAGGCGCGGCGGGGCAGTGGGCGCTTGCTGGAGAGATGGATGCGCGAGGGCGAGCCGCGCTGATACATCCCCTCCATATTGATGTCGTTGAAGGTCACGCGAACCCCATGCGCCTCTGCAATCGAATAGATGCAGACCGGGCTGACCAGGTCCTTGCCGGCCTTCAGCCGCGCGGTAATCGCTGCCTTCATGGCCTTGTCTGCCAAGGCACGGCGGTTGTACATCATCGTCTTAGCAAGCGCTTTCATGGGTTAGGCTCCCTTTCGTCATCGTCAGACTTCATTGCTGCGATGAGCTTCAGGAGACGGTCGAGGTCATCGGGCTTGAGTTTGCTTAGTTCGCGGGCAGCCAGCTGAAGCTTGGGATCGTCAGTCGCGGCACGTTCGGGCGCGTCGCCGAGCAGCCAAGACAACTTGGTGTCATAAAGATTAGAGAGCTTTGCGAGTTCGTCGGCGGTGATCCGGCGATTTCCGGCCTCCATTTCCGAAATGGTTGGGCGGTGCATGTTCATCAGTTTCGCGACCTGCCCCTGAGAGAGGCCGGCCGCTTCACGCGCAGCGCGAAGGCGTGTTGGAATCGTTGCTGTCTTATCTGAGGGGGCGTCGCTCATTCCGCATCGGCCTCTTCGGCTTCCTGAGCTTCCTGAGCTTCGAGGATCTTGAGAACGAGCGCGACGGTCTGGTTAATCGCGAGCGGCACCTTCGTATCGTCATCGACAAAGATATTGGCTTCGCACGGAATGGACTTGCCAAGCGCGATACCGAGCATGCCAGCGGCGACGGGCCACACCTTGCTTGTGAATTTCGGCAGAGCCTCGGCAGGCTTCGTACCTCCATCTATAGCAGGACAGTCTTCGCCACTCAGTGACTGCACGGCCTGCAGCACCTCGATCAGCTTAGCTTTGATCAAATTAGCGTCCATCGCGACTCTCCATCTCTTACGGGTAGTAAGATATTCTTACCAACCGCTATGTCAAGACCTGTACCGCCCAGCGAGACGCGCTATGAACGCGTATGGAAGAGCTTACGTCCATCCTTGAGCAAGCAACCGCGGGTATCGCTCCCGACTATTTCTATCTGAACCTCGATGGCGGCGATCCGATTTACCGCGAGCGCGTCTATTGCTATGAACTCTATCACCAGATGCGTATGCGTTGGCCGGCGCAAACACCGTTTTACCTTAACGGAGAGGTCGACAAGGCTCGGCACCCGAAAATGATCGAGTTGCGCGATCGGTTTCCCAAGCCCGATCTCCTCGTGCATCGACCTGGCTATATGGCCGGCAACTTCGCTGTGATTGAGGTCAAGTGCGAACGCGCCGGCAAAGCAGGCATCATCAAAGATCTCGAAACGCTGTCATTCTTCGTCAACGAATTCGGCTATCAACGCGCGATCTACTTGATCTATGGCGACGCCGCGTTGTCTACCCTGGCGCAAATCCAGGAGGTCGCCCAGGACATGGAAGGTCTCGGTCCGATTGAATATTGGGCGCACGAAGCTCCCCAGTCGGCCGCTGTTTTCCTCTAGACTTAATCCCTCGCTTACGGCCCAGTACCCGAAGTCATCCGCTCGAGCTGCAGGTCGGAGCTGGCGACAACGTCAGCTTCCGCGATGTTGCAATGGTGTTGCGGAAAGGCGGGGATGGCGCTCAGCATAGTCGACCAATCCGCCCTATCTCTTGACAACTCACACGTGTTCCTGCTATGTTCCACATGGAACTAGCTCCGCTACATACCCTCCCACCCCCAATCATTAAGTTCGTTTCTGTGTTTTTTTCGTTTTTACCCCCCAAAAGGCTCTTCGATCCAAACATTGACCCGACCCCCTCGCCTTTCTAGCAACTTTTTTTCACACCCCGCCGCACGGAGAGGGTATCGCGCCGCATGACCGATCGCTTCTTCTCGATCCACGCGCAGGGCCTGGTCCGCGTCGCGGCGGCCACACCGGCGGCGAGCGCGGGCGATGTCGCCGCCAATGCCGCTTCGATCCTCGATCTCGCGCGCCAGGGCGATGCCGCGGGTGCCGATCTCATCGTCTATCCCGAACTGTGCCTGTCCTCCTACGCGATCGACGATCTCCATCTGCAGGAGGCTTTGCTCGACCGGGTCGAGGCGGAGCTGGCCGCGCTGATCGCGGCGAGCGCGCAGCTCAAGTCCGTTCTGCTGGTCGGCGCGGCGCTCCGCCGCAACGGCCGGCTCTACAATACGGCGGTGGTGATCGCGCGCGGCGCGGTGCTGGGCGTGGTGCCCAAAAGCTACCTCCCCAATTACCGCGAATATTATGAGAAGCGCTGGTTCGCGCCGGGCGTCGGCCTCGCCGGCCTCGATATCGTCGTCGCCGGACAGAATGTGCCGTTCGGGCCGGACCTGATCTTCGCCGCCAGCGATCTTGCCGACTTCATCTTCCACGTCGAGATTTGCGAGGATTATTGGGCGCCGATCCCGCCCTCCTCGCTCGGCGCGCTCGCCGGCGCGCTGATCCTGACCAACCTGTCCGCCTCCAACATCGTCGTCGGCAAGGAGCGCGAGCGCGATCTCTACGGCGCGTCGCAATCGGCGCGCGCGACCGCGGCCTATGTCTATTCCGCCTCCGGGCCGGGCGAGAGCACGACCGATCTCGCCTGGGATGGCCAGGCGATGATCCACGAGCTCGGCTATCAGCTCGCCCGCTCCGGCCGGTTCGATCATGAGGCCGAGCTGATCTACGCCGACATCGACGTCGCCCGCATCCGCCAGCAGCGCATGCGCTTCGGCACGTTCAACGACAGCGCACGCGCCTTCGGCGATCCCGAACAGCGCTTCCGCCGCATCGCCTTCGAACATCAGGGCGCCTTCGCCGACATCGGCCTGAAGCGCGTCGTGCCCCGCTTCCCGTTCGTGCCCGCCGATCCCGACCGGCTGGACGAGGATTGCTACGAAGCCTTCAACATTCAGGTCGAGGGCCTCGCCCGCCGCATGGAGGCGACCGGCGGCAGCAATCTCGTGATCGGCATTTCCGGCGGGCTCGATTCCACCCATGCCCTGATCGTCGCCGCCAAGGCGTGTGACCGCATCGGTCGGCCGCGCTCCTCCATCCTCGGCTTCACCATGCCCGGCTTCGCCACCGGCGAGACGACCAAAGGCAATGCCTGGGCACTGATGAACGCGCTCGGCATCACCGGCGCGGAGATCGATATCCGCCCCGCCGCGACGCAGATGCTCAAGGACATGGATCATCCGTTCGGGCGCGGCGAACCGGTCTATGACGTGACGTTCGAAAATGTGCAGGCGGGCCTGCGCACCGATTATCTGTTCCGCCTCGCCAATCAGCGCGACGGCTTCGTCGTCGGCACCGGCGACCTGTCCGAACTGGCGCTGGGCTGGTGCACCTATGGCGTCGGCGATCAGATGAGCCATTATGCCGTCAATGCTGGCGTGCCCAAGACGCTGATCCAGTTCCTCATCCGCTGGGCGGTCAAATCGAGCCAGTTCGACGCCGAGACCGACCGCATCCTCACCGATATCCTCGGCACGGAGATCTCGCCGGAGCTGGTGCCGGCCGATGCGTCCGGCGCGATCCAGAGCACGCAGTCGAAGATCGGCCCCTACGAGCTGCACGATTTCTTCCTTCATTACACCGTCCGCCACGGCCTCGCGCCGACCAAGATCGCCTTCCTCGCCTGGCATGCCTGGAAGGATGCGGATGCGGGCGAATGGCCGCTCGATTTCCCCGCGGAGGGCCGCAACAGCTACGATCTCGACGCGATCCGCAAGTGGCTCGAAATCTTCCTGTTCCGCTTCTTTCAGATCAGCCAGTTCAAGCGCTCGGCCATCCCCAACGGGCCCAAGGTCTCGGCCGCCGCCAGCCTGTCGCCGCGCGGCGATTGGCGGGCGCCGTCGGACGGGGTCGCCAACCTCTGGCTCGACGAATTGCGAGGGAAGTGAGAACTTTCCGCGCTTTACGCGTTGAACGCTCCGATCGGCGCAGCCCCCACGCGCCTTTGCAATGGAGCAATGTCATGGCCACGACCCCGACCGCAAGCCGAGCCCGCACCACTTCCGCCAAGCGTTCCGCCAATGCCCGGGCCGAAGCCCGCGACGAGGACGGCCGTTTCGAGAAGGAAGCCTCGGCCAAGACCGGCTCCGCCAAGCGCCCCGCGCGCAAGTCGCCGGCGCGCAATGACTCCGGCGCCAGCACCGGCCAGATGCTCGCCGCCGGCGCGGCCGGCCTCGCGGTCGGGCTTGCCGCCAATGTCGCCCGCAAGCTCGCCGTCCAGTCGCCGACCTACTTCGCCGGCGAATGGGACCAGGCGCTCAAGGCCGAGCATGAGCTGACGCTCAAGGTGTTCGACGCGATCGAGGCGACGACCGAGAAGAACACCACCAAGCGCAGCACCCTGCTGATGAACCTCAAGCATATGCTGGCCAAGCATGCGCTGGAGGAGGAGAACACCATCTATCCGGCGATGCGCGATGCCGGCGAGGCCGAGGCCGCCGATCATCTCAACAACGATCACGGCTATGTGAAGCAGTATCTCTACGATCTGACGGTCATGCCCAAGGATTCGCTCGGCTGGATCGCCAAGGTCCGCCAGTTCCGCGCCGATATCGAGAAGCATATGCGCGAGGAGGAGACGAGCCTCTTCCCGATGCTGAAGGCCAAGCTCAGCCCCGAGAAGAACAAGGAGCTGACCGCGGCGATGAACAAGGAAGGCCTCAAGATCGCCTGACTCGGCCCGGCCCCGGTATCCGCCGGGGCCGCCGACCCTGAGCGACGGGTTACGGTGGGAGCTCCGTTAAAGCGGCATTGTTCGCAAGCGGAGCTCCCATGACCCGATCCCTCCTCGCCCTCTCCCTGGCGGGCCTCGCCACCGCCGCCGTCGCCCAGGCACCCCCGGCCTCCGGCACCTTCGACGACTTCGCAGCCAGGGCGCGCGGCCGCATGATGATGCTCGACGCCGATCATGACGGCCGCATCAGCCAGGCGGAGTTCGCCGCCCGCGCCGAGCAGATGGCCGGCGCCCGCCACGGCGGAGGCGCCGACGTCGATGCCGACGCCGCTCCCGCCAGGCGGCGCGACCCATCGCGCATGTTCACGCGGCTCGACGCCAACAAGGATGGCTATCTCGACCCGTCCGAGATCGACGCGATGATCGCCAAGCGCTTCGCCCGCCGCGACGCCAATCACGACGGGACGCTGACGGCGGACGAGCGACACGCTATGCGGGGCACGACCGCGCCGCAGCAATGACCGCGCCGGTGCGATGACGGGCGGAGGCATAGCGATTGAGCCTGGACGATCCCGACGGAGAATTGGTCCGCCGGGTTGGCGAGGGCGACGCGCATGCGATCGAAACATTGGTCGCGCGCAAACTACCCCGCATGACCGCCCTCGCGATGCGGTTGCTGAACGATCGCGGCGAGGCCGAGGACGTCGTCCAGGAGGTGTTCGTACGCGTCTGGCGCAGCGCAGGCGCCTGGCGCCCGGGCGCGGCCAAATTCGACACCTGGATGCATCGCGTCGCGCTCAACCTCTGTACCGATCGCCTGCGCAAGCGGCGCGAGATACCATTGCCCCCGCATTGGGACACGGCGGATCCCAGCCCCAATGCCGATGCCGCGCTCGACGCACAGGCGCAAAGCGATGCCCTGGGACAGGCACTCGCCGCGCTCGCTCCGCGCCAGCGCGAGGCGATCGTGCTGACCTATTATCAGGAGCTCCCCAATCGCGACGCCGCCGCCTTGATGGGCATCGGCATCGACGCTCTGGAGAGCCTGCTGGCGCGCGGGCGGCGCGCGCTCAAGGCGAGGCTGGAGCAAGCCGATGACTGACCGGATGGAGTTTGCCCGCTTCGAAGCGCTGGTAGCCGCATATGGCGCAACGCCGAGCCGCTGGCCTGAGGGGGAGCGCGACGCCGCCGAGGCGCTCGCGAGAAGCGATCCGCGCGCCGCCGCCCTGCTCGCCGAAGCCGACGGCCTCGACACACTCCTGTTCGCTCACCGGGTCGCCGAACCGTCGCGCACGCTGCGGGCAATGGTCTTGGAGGGTGCGCCTACCCGCGGTCCGTTTATCAGGCGCATACGCCTGTGGTGGAGCGGCCCCGCCTTCGCGCTGGCGGCTGCGGCCGGCATCGTTGCGGGATCCGCAGCCGCCGCCGTGCTCGAACCCGTGGTACATGGCGAGGCCTTCGAGCATCCCCATGACGATCTACCCGGCTACGACGATCCTTCGGAGGAGATTGCGCAATGAAGCGCTGGCCCACCATCTTGCTGATCGTCAGCCTGTTCGTGAACATCTTCCTGTTCGGCGCCATCGCCGGCAGCGTCTGGCATTGGACGCATGGCCCGGGGTTCACCCCACGCGGCGGCTGGCGCGCGCGCGCGGCGCAAGCCCTGCCCGAACGCGACGGCGATGCATTGCGCGCTGCAATCCGTGACACCGTGCGAAACGCATCGTCGGCGGTGCAGGCGGGCCGCGCGGCGCGGGCCGAAGCCGCACACCTGTTCGTGCAGCCCGCCTATGATGCCAACGCCATCGCCGCGCAGCTCGATCGCGCCCGGACAGCCGACATGGCGCTGCGGGCAAGTCTCGAGAATCGTGTCGTTCAATTCGCCGGCACCTTGCCGCAAAGCGAACGGCAGAAACTGGCGGAAGCGCTCAAGACCGGGCCGTTGCGGCAGCCGCGGCACCGATAGCGACAGCTTTCCTGCTGCCGCGCGTTGAAGAGTGGCACGACGGAGTTTTGGTATGTCGCTCAGCAATCTCCAGGCGCAGGCGATCGCCCTCAATCGCTTCGGGCTGGGCGTTCGCCCGGACGACGCGCCGCCGGCCAACCCCAAGAAATGGCTGCTCGATCAGTTCGACCGCTTCGAAGTCAAACCCGCCGCCTTCGCCGCTCTGCCTCCGCCCGGTAGTCTCGCCCGCGCGTACTTTCAGGAGGTGGGCGAGCTTATCAAGAAAATGGGCGCGGCGGCTGCGCCTGCAATGCCCGCACCGACGCCCCCGCCCGCAATGCCGCCGGCTCCACCTCCCGTTGCGATGGCTGACGACATGCGGGCCAAGCTGCAGCGGCAGGAACGCCGGCAAGCGCTCAACGTCGAGGTGCGCGATACCTACCGCCTTGCGGTCAATGCCCGCATGCGAAATGCGCTCACGACGGACGCACCATTCGCCGAGCGGCTGGCGAGCTTCTGGTCCAATCATTTCGCGCTGTCGGTCGAAAAGCCGCAAGTCGGCATCTACGCTGCCGATTTCGAACTGACCGCGATCCGCCCCCACATCCTGGGCCGGTTCGAGGATATGTTGATCGCCGTCGAGCAGCATCCGGCGATGCTCTATTATCTCGATCAGTTTCGCTCGGTCGGGCCGAACAGCCCGTTCGGCGCCCGCGCGGCGCTGCGGCAACCCAACCGGAAAACGGGCCTCAACGAAAATCTCGCGCGTGAGATCATGGAGCTACATACGCTGGGAGTCCGTACCGGCTACAGCCAGGCCGACGTGACGGAGTTCGCCCGCGCGATGACCGGCTGGAGCGTCGGCGGACTTGGCCCGATGGCGGCGCAGGATAATGTCGAACTCGGCGCCTTCATGTTTCGTTCCGGCATTCACGAGCCGGGCAGCCGCGCCATCATCGGCAAGACTTACGCGCAAAGCGGCGAGGCGCAGGCGCGCGCGGTATTGCACGATCTTGCCACCTCGCCAGCCACCGCGCGGCACATCTCGACCAAACTGGCGCGCCACTTCGTCGCCGATGACCCGCCGCCGGCCCTGATCGATCGAATGAGCCGCGCTTTTGTGTCCAGCCGCGGCGGTCTGCCCGCGGTCTATCGCGTCCTGATCGATGCGCCCGAGGCATGGACGCCCGGTGCGCGGAAATTCAAGACGCCGTGGGATTGGACGGTGTCTTCGCTACGCGCGCTGGGCCGGCGGGATCTGGGCAAGATGGACGCGTCATCGATGCTCAATCAGCTCGGTCAGCCGATATGGAAGCCAGGCTCGCCTGCCGGCTATGACGATCTGTCGGCCAGCTGGGCCGCGCCGGACGCACTCATGCGTCGCGTCGAGCTGGCGCAGCGCTTCGCCGCGGCCGCAGGCGGGCAGGTCGATGCGCGCGATCTTGCCCCCAGGCTGCTGCCGGGACAGGTCACGCCTGCGACTGCCGCCGCCTTGGCCCAGGCGGAAAGCGGCCCGACCGCGCTCGCCTTGCTGCTCGTCAGCCCTGAATTCCAGCGGAGATGACCATGATCCTCCCCCGTCGCCAATTCCTGCGCTTCGCCGCCGCGGGCGCCGGCGCGATCCTCGTCAGCCCGCACATCGCTTTCGCGAACGTGCCGGGTGACCGGCGCTTCATCTTCATTATCCAGCGTGGTGCCGCCGACGGTCTCAACACCGTCATTCCCTATGGCGACGCGGCTTATGCGGGGCTGCGGCGCGAACTCGCGATCGACCCGGCAAGCGCCATCAAGCTCGACGGCCACTTCGCGCTCAACCCGGCGATGGTCGAGACGGGCAAGATGTTTGCCCGCGGTCAGGCCTTGTTCGTGCACGCCACCGCCTCGCCCTACCGCGACCGCTCGCATTTCGACGGCCAGAATGTGCTCGAGACCGGCGGCACCACCCCCTATGCCCAGCGCGACGGCTGGATGAACCGACTCGTTAGCCTGTTGCCGCAAACCAAGGACGAGGCGATCGCCTTCGCGTCGACCGTACCACCGGCGCTCCGCGGTCCTGCGGAGGTCACCTCGTTCGCACCGTCCGCCTTACCCCAGCCGACCGACGACCTGCTTGCCCGCGTCGGGCGCATGTATCAGGCCGACGCGCAGCTCCACGGCATGTGGGACGCAGCCTTATCCGCGCGTGGCATGGCCGGAACCGAGAATCGCGGGCAGAAGCCCGAAGATCTGGGCAAACTGGCTGCGACCTTTCTTTCGAAGCCCGACGGCCCCCGCATTGCCATGCTCGAAACGGGGGGGTGGGATACCCATACCGGCCAGCAATATCGTCTGACCGCGCAGTTGACGGCGCTCGACACGATGCTTGCCGCCATGCGCGACAGCCTTGGCCCGATCTGGGACCAGACCGTGGTGCTGGTGGCGACCGAGTTCGGCCGCACGGCCGCCGTCAACGGCACCGGTGGTACCGATCATGGTACGGCCTCGGTCGCAATGCTGTTCGGCGGCGCCGTCAAAGGCGGACGGATATTGGCCGATTGGCCGGGTCTCGCGCAAAACGCCCTCTACGAGGAGCGTGACCTCAAGCCGACCATCGGACTCGACTCCGTAATAGCGGCCGCCGCGGCGGAAAGTTTCGGGCTCGATCCCGCGCGCGCTGCCCGAACCTTGTTTCCGGCCGGCTCGGGCGAGAGCCGTATCGAGGGTTTGGTCCACAGCTAAGCCGCTTGACGATTACGGATGTAGTCATATAGGACTACGCCTGTAATCGGAGAATCACGTGGCAGAACGAATCAGCGAAGGCGAGCAAGCGGTGATGGAGGTGCTGTGGGCCGAGGCCCCGCTCACCGCCACCGAAGTTGCCGAACGCATTCCGGACGCGCGCGGATGGAGCGAACGCACCGTCAAGACGATGTTGGGACGTCTGCTCACCAAAGGGGCACTGGTCCACGAGGAGGACGGCCGCCGCTACCTGTATCGGCCGGCCGTCGAGCGCGCGGATTATGCAGTGCGTGAAACCCGTCGACTGGCCGACCGGCTGTTTGGCGGACGTGCCGCGCCGCTGGTCGCGCATCTCGCCGCGGGAGACGGCCTGACCGCTCAGGACATTGCCGAACTCGAGGCTCTACTGAAGGATCTGAAGGCATGATCGGCTGGACGATTGAGGCGCTCGCGGCCTCGACCCTATTAATGCTGGTGGTTCTCGCGTTACGCGGTCCCGTTGCCGCGCGCTTCGGCGCGCATGCCGCTTACCTGCTTTGGCTGCTGCCCGCGTTGCGCATGATCCTGCCGCGCATGCCCCAGGCCGCCGAACCAGTGCGGGCGGTGCCGATCCATTTCGATATATCCAAGCTGGTGGCGGCGGCCACCGCCCCGCCGCCCGCCGCCGCAACCCTCGCCGGGGCGGCCGCGCAGCCGGGCGTCAATTGGCTGACGGTCGCGCTGGTCGTCTGGTTCGGCGGGGCGGCCGTCTACCTCGCCTGGCAGCTTGGCCGACATCATCGCTTCATGAGCATCGCGCTGGAAAATGCCGCGCCGGGCTTTCGTCGCGGCAGCATCAAGGTCCGGCTGAGCCCGGTCGTCTCCGGTCCGCTCGCCGCCGGCATCTTCCACCGCCACATCCTGCTGCCCCAGGATTTCGAACATCGATATAACGGCGCGGAGCAGCAGCTGGCGCTGGAACATGAGCTCGCCCACCATCGCCGTGGCGATCTTATCGCCAACAGCGCGGCCCTGGTGATGCTCGCGCTGCACTGGTTCAATCCGATCGCGCATCTCGCCTATCGCGCGTTCCGCGCCGATCAGGAGCTTGCCTGCGACGCGACGGTCCTCGGGGCGGCGCCTGACGCGCGGTCTGATTATGGCCGAGCCCTGATCAAGTCGGCGCGCGCCGGAATGCCTGCAGGCGCCTGCGCGCTGGGGCCGGCAACCCAGCTCAAGAGGAGAATGAAAATGATCGCCCATTCCACGCGTAGCCGGGCGCTCCGCATCGCTGGTGCCAGCCTGGCTGTCATTCTGGTCGGCGTAGGCTTGGGTCTTACCGCATCCGGCAGCATCGCTGCACCAAGTAAAGTCGCACCGGTCTCGGTCCGCCCGCTGTTCCAGGCCCAAGCGAGCTCGCCAGCACAGGGAATCGTTGTCGCCGACCGTACTGCGCGCGTCGTCGCCAATCCGGCCTATCGCGATGCGGACGACGATCTGGCGGCGCCCGTTGCCCCCGTCGCTCCTGTTGCGCCCGTAGCTCCGGTTGCGCCGCAGGCCCCGCTGGCGCCGCTCGCACCTTTGGCGCCGGTGCCGCCCGTCCCGCCTTCGCCAATGTCAGCGGCGCAGATCAGGCAGATTACAGAGACGGCGCGTCAGGCGTCCGAAGAGGCACGCCGAGCGGTCGCCAATATCGATGTTGCCGCGATCACGCGCGAAGCCATGGCCCAGGCGCGGGCCGAACTGGCCCGTGAATGCACGCATGCGCGGCCCGGTCCGGCGAACGAGACCGACAATGAGGCGATCAGCCGTCTCGCCGCAGGCTGTGTCGATATGGCCGAGATTAACCGCGAGGTGCAGGACGCACTACGCGAAGCGGCCGATGAGATCCGTGACGCCCAGGATCTCTCGAACGCAGATCGGGCTCGCGCACTGGCTGCGATCCAGCGGGCCCGGTCCGAATCTGCCCGCCGCACCAACCGCTAGGAATAATCGCGGGCAATTCGACCGGCCGTGCCGGATAGGGTTGCCCGCCCCCGCCTCGCGCCGCTATCAGCGGGTCACCGATGGCCGCCACCAAACCCGCCGTAACCTTGCTCGCGCCGTTCACGGCCGTCGGCCGCGCCGTCATTGCCATGTTTGCGGCGATCGGGCGGGTAGCCATGTTTGCCGGCCGCACGATCGCGCGTGCGGCATTGCCGCCTTATTATCCCGCGCGCTTTCTTGAGCAGCTGGCCCATATCGGCTGGTTCTCACTGCCGGTAGTCGGATTGACCGCGATCTTCACCGGAGCCGCTCTCGCGCAGCAAATATATACTGCCGGATCGCGTTTCTCCGCCCAGTCTACGGTACCTGCCGTTGTCGTGATCGGGATGGTGCGCGAACTCGGGCCGGTGCTGGTCGGCCTGATGGTCGCCGGTCGCGTTTCCTCGGCGATGGCTGCCGAGATCGGAACGATGCGCGTCACCGAGCAGTTGGATGCGCTGACGACGTTACGCACTGATAGCTATCGTTATCTGATCGCGCCGCGCCTGATCGCGGCCGTAGTCGCCTTGCCGCTGATGGTGCTTGCCGCCAATGCGATCGGCATCTTCGGCGGCTGGCTGCTCGCCGTGCAAAAGCTTCATTTCAATTCGTCCGGTTACCTCGCGGTGACCCGCAAATATATGAGCTTCGACGATTTCCAGATGGCCATGGTCAAGGCTGGCGTCTTCGGCTTCTTCATCGCGCTGATGGGCTGCTATCACGGCTATCGCACGATCGGTGGCGCAGCCGGGGTTGGCAATGCGACGCGCAATGCTGTCGTCAGCGCCTTCATGCTGATCCTCGGGTCCAATTTCCTGATTACCGCGATGGTATTCGGCTGATGCCCGACGCCAAGATATTGCTGGACAATGTCACTAAGCAATTCGGCGGGAACGTCGTGCTGGATGGCGTGAACCTCGCGATCGAGCCCGGAGAGAGCCTCGCCATCATCGGCCAGTCGGGCAGCGGCAAGTCGGTTACGCTGAAATGTATCCTCGGCCTGCTCGCGCCGGACAGCGGCTCGATCAAGGTGGACGGTAACGAGGTCGTCGGATTACGCGGCGCCGCGCTCGATAAGATGCGCGCCAAGTTCGGCATGCTGTTTCAGGGCTCGGCCTTGTTCGATTCGCTGCCGATCTGGCGCAACGTCACCTTCGGCCTGACCCAGGGCCGCGCGGTCAATGGCGCGAGGATGCGGGCCATTGCGCAGGAGAATCTAGAGCGGGTCGGATTGGACGCCAGGGTTCTCAACCTGCGCCCGAGCGAATTGTCGGGCGGCATGCAGAAGCGTGTCGCGCTGGCGCGTGCAATCGCGCCGCGGCCGGAAATCATCTTCTTCGACGAGCCAACCACCGGCCTCGATCCGATCCGCGCCGACGTCATCAACGATCTGATCGTAAGCCTGGTCGACGATCTCGGCGTGACCGCGTTGACGATCACCCACGACATGGCCTCCGCCCGCAAGATCGCGCACCGGGTTGCCATGCTGTACCAGGGCAAGATCGTGTGGGTGGGGCCACGAGACCGTCTGTATGACAGCGGCAACCCCTATGTGGATCAGTTCGTGCAGGGACGCGCGGAAGGCCCGATCCAGTAAGCATCGATCACAGAGACTGAGAAGCTCGGTTTCTTCGATGACGAACCGGCCGCTAGGCGGCCTTTGACAGTTCCGGAGTAATCTATGATCGGCCGTGCAATCCCCGACGTCACTTTGAAGACGCGCGTCCGCGATGAAAGCGTGGATGGCCCCAATCCATTTCGCTGGCAGGACGCCAGACGGGTGAGATGTTCGGTCGCGGCCGGGTAGTGGTGTTCGCACTGCCGGGCGCCTTCACCCCGACCTGCTCGACCGAGCAATGCCCCGCTTTCGAGCGCGAATATGACAATCTGCGCGCTGCGGGTGCCGACGAGGTTTATTGTCTGTCGGTCAACGATGCGTTCGTGATGTTCCAGTGGGGCAAGAATCTGGGCCTCGAGAAGGTAAAGCTCGTGCCCGACGGCTCGGGCGCCTTCACGCGCCGGATGGGCATGCTGGTCAAGAAGGATCATCTCGGTTTCGGTCAACGATCGTGGCGCTACGCCATGGTCGTGGACGACGGCCTAATCTCCGCCTGGTTCGAAGAGCCCGGCATCAATGATGAGGGCACCGACGAAAACCCTTATGGCGAGAGCGCGCCCGACAAGGTGCTGGCCTGGCTGGAAGCAAAGCCGCGCTGAGCGGCGGCTTTCCGATCCCAAGGTGAGAATGTAAGAGCGGGCCATGCTCCGCTCGATCCGCTTCGCCGCCGCCCTCAGCCTGATCGTTGCCGCCCCCGCGGCCGCCCAGGAACGCCCGCTGCCTTATTGGGCGTCGATTTCGGCCGGCCAGGCGCTGATGCGGACCGGGCCCGACCGCTCCTACCCTGCCCTATGGCTCTACAAGCGCCGCGATCTGCCGATCCGGGTGGTGCAGGTGATGGGGCCGTGGCGGCGTGTGCAGGAACAAGACGGCAGTGCCGGCTGGATGCTGGCCAGCCTGCTCGCCGCGCGGCGCACGGCCGTGGTCATCGGCAGCTTGCGCCCGATCCGTGCCGAGCCAAGCGCCGGCGCGCCCTTGCTGTGGCAAGCGGAGCCGGGCGTGGTCGGCCGCATCTCCAAATGCGATGGCCAATATTGCCGCATTCAAATCGGCGAGAAGACCGGCTTCATCGAGCAGGCGGCGCTTTGGGGCCTCGACCCCAACGAACGCCTTCCCTGACATGAAAAGCCCCGCCGCTCCGGGGAGCGGCGGGGCCATCATTCACGCTCAGGCGTCGATTAGAAGCTGAAGCGCAAACCAACACGGATCGCATAGAGCGACTGTCGGGTATAGACCGTGTCGGTCGGCACCACGAACTGGCCGTTCGAAGTTTGCGCCGGCGAGTAACGATACTGAGCACAAGTCTGCGCAGTCGACGTAACCTGCTGCGCAGCGCTTGGTGCCGTGCCGGTGGCTACCGGCGTGGTGAGGCACTGAACGTTAACGAGCGCGATATTATACGGGAACGTATATTCGCGGATCTGACCCCACTTCTTGTTGATGAGGTTGGTGACGTTCTCGATGTCCGCGAAAGCTTCCAAGCGCGAGTGCATGAAGCCGGTCGGAATCTGCTGCGCGAGATGCAGATCGAACTTCGTGAACCACTTCGAGTTGAAGGCATTGCGCGGTGCGACCGTGCCCTGATACTTCTTCAGCTTGGAGCCGGAGATCAAGGCTTCGACCGCCTGCTGGGTTGCCGCGGAGTCGTAGGACACCTTCGTGTCACCACCAACCGTCGGCACGTAGAGCAGGAAGCGTGAACCCGTGCCGGTCGTGCCAAAAACCGCCCCGCGGCCGGTAGCGCGATCGAACATCGTATAGCTGTAGGGGTGGCCGATACGGGTTTCACCGAACAGCGCGAACGTCGTCTTGTAGTCACCGAAGAAGGCATGATCGTAGGTCAGGTTGTATTTGATGTTGTACTTAACCTGATCGTTAGAAATGCCGTACGAGACGTTGTTGCCGTCGTAGAAGGCACCGTTGGTGTAGTTCGAGCCTGCCGTAGACGAGGTGGCAGGCGCCTGATCCTTCACGTCCGCATAAGCGAAGCTGAAATAGGCACCCAGGCCGAAGTCCCAATCCTTCTGCACATGTGCGACCGCGATGTAACTGCGACCCTTCTTCGTGTTGGTCAGCAGGATGTCGGTGCCGGTGTCCGCGTTGTTGCCAGTGATGTTGCGGTAGCGTTGGCGCCCATCCGGCGTGAGCGAACCTGCGATCGGCACCGAGCGCAGATCGGTGAAATACACCTGATTACGAACATCCGAATAGAACAGATCGCCGCCAATTTCCCAATTGTCGCCAAGCCCGCCCAGATCCAGCTGATAGGCGGCCGACAAAGTCGCGCGCAATTGCGACGGGATCTTGAAATTGTGCGCCAAAGCGTTGGTCGTCGAAGTCGCCGACACCGTGCCGCTCGCCAGATAATTGTTGACCGCGGTCGGGATTGAGGTGCCGGTAACGTTCGTCAGAGCAGCAGCACCGGTGCCGGCCGGAAGCGCACCGGCGGTGCCACCGTAAGTGCCGTTGTTATTCTGCGTAATCGTGACCTGGTTGGTCAGTACGCCGGTATTGGAGAAGCTGTTCGACACATAGACGTCGGGCGTGCCGCCGGCGAAGATACCGGCACCACCGCGGACGCTGAAGCGATGCGACGGCTTGAAGTCGAAGCCGAAGCGCGGCTGGAACACGCCGCGGCCGTTGATGAATTCGTTGTTGTTGAAGCCATATTTGGCAACGAAGCTGCGGTTCAAGGCGGCTTCGCTGTGGCCGCCGTAGAGATCGTAGCGCCAGCCATAACTCACGTTGAGGATGTCGCTGATCCGCCACGTGTCCATCATACCAAACGTATATTGCTGGTAGCCGAACTTGGCGGCGGCATCGTCCGGATTGAGCGACGGCACGGCGTTGCCATATTGCAGCCGCTGCGAATTGCCGGCCTGGAAGTCGGCGATCGAGTCGAAATAATAATAGCCAGCAGAATATTGCAGGAATGAGTTAAATATCTTGGTGGTGGTATAATCGACGAAAGCACGGATGTCGTGATTGCCCGTCGTCAGGCGCGCCTGAACCGTACCGCCCCAGGTCTTGCTCGTCAGTGCATTGGTCTGGCGGGAGATATCCGGACCGAAGGAGACGATGGCATTGCCGGTGGCGCAGTTGGTCGCTTCCGTGCTGGCGGTCTGGTTGGTGGCGGTGAAGCGATCCGAGGTAGGGGCATCGCAAACGCGGAACTGCGCGAACCCGCGGCCCAGAATGGGATCCTGCAGGCGCTTATAATCCTTGTAGAAGCCACGAACTTCGGTCGAGAATTCGTCGGTCCACTGCGAGTTCAGCTGCGCCACGCCGGTGTGCAGCCGGTTGCCCTGGATATAACCGTTGGACTCCAGCCCCAAGCCCGGGGGGGCCGTGGTGAAGGTGTTCTGACCGAGGTTGATCTGATCCTTCGTGTAATTGTACGTCAGCGACAGGCGCTGCGTTTCGGACAGATTGGCGTCGATCTTCGCGACCAAACGATCGTCGCGATCGTTCGAGTTGTTGAGGATGCCGCCCGTGTCATAGTTATATTTGCTCTTCGCGATCGCGGAGATCTGATCGACCTGCGCCTGGGTCAGACCAGGAATGGCGGTACCGGCATTGTTGTCGGTAGGACCTTCGGCGATCGGCGTGCCGGCGCGGACGCGCTCGGCCGCAACCATGAAGAACAACTTGTCCTTGATGATCGGGCCAGAAACTTCGGCGCCATAATTCTTGAAGGTGAAGTTCGGCAGTGTGACCTTCAGGTCCTTGGTCTTCTTGCCGGTCAGCTCGTCGCTCGAAAAGCTGTAGAAGCCCGTGCCCTGGAAATCGTTGGTGCCGGAACGCAGCACGATGTTGATCGCACCGCCCTGGAAATTGCCTTCGCGCACGTCGAACGGCGCAACCTTCGCCTGGAACTGGCCGATCGCGTCGAGCGGGATCGGGGAACGGCGGCTGGGAAGGCCATCGGTGTTGAGACCGAAATTGTCGGTGATCGGCACGCCGTCCACCGAGAATTTGTTATAGCGTGCATTCTGACCCGCAAAGGAAATCGCGCGGCCACCGGACGGCGTATCATCGAGACGCGCGAAGGGATCGCGGCGAGCAAGATCGCGAATGTCGCGGTTGATCGTGGCGATGTTCTGGATGTCGCGTGTGTTGAGCACGGTAGCGGGACCCTGCGAAACCGAGCGGGCACTCGGCAGCCGGGTCGCGGTGATCACGACTTCCTGCTCTGAACCGGCGAGCTCGACCGAAAGTTCGAATGCCTGGGCCGCAATCGTTTCAACGTCGGTGACCTGATAGCTCGGATAACCCGACGCAGTGACGGTCACCGAGTAAGGGCCTCCCGCGCGAAGACCAGAAGCCTGAAACTGGCCGGCTGCGTCCGTGGTGGTGACCGCACGGGTGCCGGACGGCACGTGCAGGATCGTCACCGTCGCATTTGCGACAGGCGCGCCCTGCGCCGTGACGTTGCCGCGAATGCTGGACGTCGTTTCCTGCGCATGGACCGCGCTGGTGGCGAGCGCCGCGAGAGCGCAGCCTGCAAGCAGTTTCTTCATGATATTGCCCCTATTAAAGCGTGTTGCAGGCGCCTTGTGCGCCCTACATGACAGCTCGATGACTCTTTCCGCGAGCAACCCCTGTCGCGGCCTGCGGTAACGATTACACAGCCCTTTTTCGCACCGCAACATGAGTCCCGCGGCGCAGCGAAAAGCGGCGCGCTGTTGCAGCATTGCCGCACTCGTTTAATCGTTTCGGGAACAGGAAGCGAAGCGCACGGTTCGTTGCGCCATGGTACTGATCGCGAGCTACAACATCCGAAAGGCGATCGCCGCCGACCGCCGCCGCCGCCCCGAACGCATCATCGAAATCTTGGGTGAGATCGGCGCGGACATCGTGCTGCTGCAGGAGGCGGACCGTCGCTTCGGCGACCGCCAGAGCGCGCTGCCGCCGCACATGCTGGCGGAGCATAGCATCTACCGCCCCGTGCCTTACGAAATGCGCCCGGGCAGCATCGGCTGGCACGGCAATGCGGTACTGATCGGACCGGGGGTGGAAATCTTGCGCCACCAGCCCCTGCACCTGCCCACGTTGGAGCCGCGCGGCGCGGTTCTGGCGGACGTAAAGGTCGACGGCCAGGCCCTACGCCTTGTCGGCATGCATCTCGACCTGTCCGGCCTGTGGCGGCGCAAGCAGGCGCGCGCCATCCTATCCGAGCTCGACCATCAGCATGATCAGCTGCCGCTCGTCATGGCCGGCGATCTGAATGAATGGCGCAACAGCGGCTGTATCCGGGACTTCTGCCAGCATCATAGGATCGTACCGCTCGGCCCCAGCTTTCACGCGCGGCAGCCGGTCGGCAAGCTCGACCGGATGTTCGTGAGCAACGGCATCAAGGTTGTCGAATCGGGGGTGCACAATTCGCTGCTGGCTCGCAACGCCTCCGATCATCTCCCGGTCTGGGCACGGATTCGGATCGGATGATGGGGTTCGTCCGATTCCGCTTCCTTTCCCGTTCCCGCCGCACCATCTTGGCATCGTGAGATTCGAAAGGACCGCATGAGCCGCAAGCCTGTTCCCGCCCAGGCCGGCGATCGCGCCCGCCTCGAAATCCTGTTCGATCGACCGCAGCTGCTCGGCCGCCTGTTCGGCGAATATGATCAGAATCTGGTGGCGATCGAGAACCGCCTCGGAGTCTATGTCAGCGCGCGTGGCAACAAGGTGCAGATCGAGGGCGAGGCGGAAGCCGCCGCCCGCGCTCGCGAGGTGCTGACCGGGCTCTACAATCGCATCGTCAAAGGCGACGATATCGATTCGGGCATGGTCGAGGCGGTGATCAGCATGTCGGCCGAGCCGGTGCTCGACGGGATCATCCGTCAGGATGTGACCGAACCGCCGACGATCATGATCCGCACGCGCAAGAAGACGATCGTGCCGCGCTCGGCCACCCAGACGCGCTATATGCATGCGCTGGCGTCATCGGACGTGATCTTCGCGCTGGGGCCGGCGGGCACCGGCAAGACCTATGTCGCGGTCGCTCAGGCGGTGCAGATGCTGATCCAGGGCCAGGTCACGCGCCTGATTCTGTCCCGGCCCGCGGTGGAGGCCGGCGAGCGGCTGGGCTTCCTGCCGGGGGATATGAAGGAGAAGGTCGATCCCTATCTCCGCCCGCTTTACGATGCGCTTTATGACATGCTGCCGGCCGAACAGGTCGAACGCCGCATCGCCAGCGGAGAGATTGAGATCGCACCGATCGCATTCATGCGTGGCCGTACGCTCGCCGACGCCTTCATCATTCTCGACGAGGCGCAGAACACCACGCCCGCGCAGATGAAGATGTTTCTCACCCGCTTCGGCCAGAACAGCCGCATGGTGGTGTGCGGCGATCCGCGCCAGATCGACCTTCCCGACATCGGCAAGTCCGGGCTGGCCGACGCGGTCGGCCGGCTTGAAGGTGTCGATGGCATTGCAACGATCCGCTTCAGTTCGGCCGACGTGGTACGCCACCCGATCGTCGGACGGATTGTCGAAGCGTATGAAGGCGAAGGCGCCTAAGGGCGAGCCATGATTCAGGTGGAAACCGCGATTGAGGCGCCGTGGCCGGCGGGCAGCTGGGATGCGCTTGCCGAGCGCGCGGTGCGCGCGGCGGTTAGTGCCAGCGCGCATGGCGACATCGCGACGATGACAACCATCGTGGAAGTGTCGGTGCGCTATACGTCCGACGACGAGGTGCAGCTTCTTAATCGCACCTATCGGCAGAAGGACAAGTCGACCAACGTCCTGTCTTTCCCGATGGTGCAGGCCGATCTGCTGGATGCGCTCAATCCCGGCGATGACGATGGCGAGACGCTGCTTGGCGATATCGTGCTGGCGCATGGTGTCACCGTGCGCGAGGCGGCGGAAAAAGATGTGGCGCTCGAAGCGCACGCCACGCATCTCATTGTCCACGGCACGCTGCATTTGCTAGGCTATGACCATGAACAGGGTGAGGCCGAGGCAGAGGCCATGGAAGAGATTGAGCGCGCTGCCCTTGCGACGCTCGGCATCGACGATCCTTATGCCATCCGCGAGGATTGAGGCCGGCAATGCCTGAAGACAATGACGGCGGACGATTGTGGACCGGGCTGCGTAGCCTGATTTTTGGACGGGACAGCGAAACGACGCTGCGCGACCAGATAGAGGAAGCGATCGAGGAGCATGAGGACGACGCGCCAACCAAGGGCGACCTGTCCAGCGCCGAGCGGCAGATGCTGCGCAACCTGCTCGATTTCGGCGACCGCACCGCAGGTGACGCGGGCGTCCCGCGCGCCGACATAATCGCCGTTCCGGAAACGATCAGCTTCGGCGATCTCGTCGCCGCCTTTGCCGACGCCGGGCACAGCCGGCTGCCGGTCTACCGCGACAGTTTGGACGAAGTGATCGGCATGATCCACATCAAGGACGTGTTCGCGATCCTGGCGCGTAACGAGACGCCACCGGACGACATTGCCGCCCTGATCCGTCAGCCGCGTTACGTGCCCGAGTCGATGGGGGTGCTCGACCTGCTGGCGGAAATGCGCGCAACGCGGACCCATCTCGCGATCGTGCTCGACGAATATTCCGGCACCGAAGGCCTCGTCACGATCGAGGACATCGTCGAGGAGATCGTCGGCGAGATCGAAGACGAGCATGACGAGGCCGCCGAAGCATCCCTGGTGCCGATGGACGACGGCATCTGGCTCGCCGATGCCCGCGCGGAGCTGGAGGAGCTAGCCGAACTGGTCGACCCTCGCCTTGGCGAGGTCGAGGAAGATATCGACACGCTCGGCGGCCTTGCCACCGTCCTGGCTGGACACGTGCCCCAGGCGGGCGAAACCGTGCTTCACCCGAGCGGTTGGCGGCTGGAAGTGACCGAGGCCGATCCGCGCCGCGTGACGCGCCTGCGCCTTCACCCGCCGCTGGAGCCAGCCCCGGTCGAGTGATCCCGCTTTTCTCCCGACCGGGAGTTGATTAGGGTTCGTCCATGATCAAACGCGTGTTCATCGGCGTGATCGCCGTGCTGGTCCTGATGGTCCTGATCGGCGGCGCGGTCATCGTCATGTCGGGCTACCGACAGCGCGCGCAACTCGATATCGCGGCAGTCCAGGGCACCCGTCCCCAGATCGGCAAGCCGCACACGGGCATCTTCCCGCTGGTAAAGGTCGCCAAGTCGGTGGGCTGGAAGCAGGGCGAGAGCCCAACGCCCGCTGCTGGCCTGAAGGTTCAGCCATTTGCGACCGGCCTCGACCACCCACGGTGGCTGCTGGTCGTGCCCAATGGGGACGTGCTGGTCGCCGAAACCAATGCTCCGCCCAAACCGGATGATACCGCCGGGGTGAAGGGTTGGATCCAGACGATCGTTATGAGCCGGGCAGGAGCCGGCGGGAAAAGTCCCAACCGTATCACCCTGTTGCGCGATACCGACGGCGATGGCGTAGCGGACCAGCGATCCGTCCTGCTGTCGGGCCTGAACTCCCCGTTCGGCATGGCGCTGGTGGGCGACACGCTTTACGTGGCCGATACGGACGCGCTGCTGCGCTTCCCGTTCAAAGTCGGCGAAACGCGCATCACCGCCAAGGCGCAGAAGGTGGTGGATCTGCCCGGTGGCACGATCAACCATCACTGGACGAAGAATGTCATCGCCAGTCCGGATGGCACGAAGCTCTACGTCACGGTCGGCTCCAACTCCAATGTCGGCGAGCGCGGCATGGCCGTCGAGGAAGGCCGCGCGGCGATCTGGGAAGTCGACGCGAAGAGCGGAAGCCATCGCATCTACGCCTACGGCATCCGCAATCCGAATGGCCTTGGCTGGGAGCCCGCCACCCACACTTTATGGACGGTCGTGAATGAGCGCGACGAGCTCGGCTCGGACCTCGTGCCCGACTATCTCACCAGCGTGCAGTTTGGCGGTTTCTACGGCTGGCCCTGGTTCTATTGGGGCACTTATCCCGATAATCGGCCAAAGGACCCGGCGCCTGACCTGATCGAGGACACCTCGATCCAGCCCGATTACGCGCTGGGCCCGCACACGGCATCGCTCGGCCTCGCTTTCGCGGCGGGTGAGACGCTCGGCCCGGCTTACGCCGCGGGCGCCTTCATCGGCCAGCACGGCTCGTGGAATCGCAACCCGCCGTCCGGTTATAAGGTCGTGTTCGTGAGGTTCGCGAACGGCAAACCGGTCGGCAAGCCGGTTGATGTCCTGACCGGTTTTCTGGATAGCCAGGGCCGCGCACGCGGCCGTCCGGTCGGTGTGGCGATCGACAAAAGCGGCGGCCTGCTGGTTGCCGATGACGTCGGCGGGGCCGTCTGGCGCGTAGGAGCACGCTAATGTCCGTACCGGTTACGATCGATGTTCCTCACAAGCTCGGCCGCGATGGCGCTCGCGCCCGGTTGAAGTCGCGCATAGGGGAACTTGGCGGCCACATGCCGGGCGGCATGGGCGAGGTGAACCATTCTTGGCCGAGCGAGAATGAGATGGCGCTCGAGATCAAGGTGATGGGGCAAACCATCCCTGCCCGGCTCGAGGTTCTCGACAGCGTGGTTCGGGTTCACGTCTCCCTGCCGGCGATGCTCGCTTATTTCTCCGGCATGATCAGCGCAGCCGTGCGCGATCAGGGCGCGAAGCTGCTCGAGGACAAGAGCAACTGACACCGCGTCCTATTCAGGCCGCCTGAGGATCGCGCAGAATTCGTTGCGGCCGAACGCGGGATGGTAGAGCCCCGCAATCTCCAGCCCGATCAGGCCTAGCTCGCTTAACGTGTTCACGATCGATCTGAAGCCAGGCGGTGTGAAATACCAGGCATGGACGTCGACATATCCTCCGGCGGCTCGATCATATTCGTCAAGTGCCGCCTGGACCCGCGCCGCGCGCCTGCGCTCGGGATCGCCATGGTCACCCTGCCAATGCCGCAGGGACTCATTGTGCGTGGTCAGCGCACGATGCTCGATCACGCTTTTCAGCGTATGGGCCGATCGCTCCTCCCGATAGGCGGCTAGCACATCGGCGATCGTGCTGTCGGCGATGAAATGATCGAAACAATAGCGTTTGTCCGGAATGATCAGGAAATAACTGCCGCCTGGGTGTAGAATATGCTCCACCTGCTGCAGGTGGCGTACCAGATCGGGCTGATGCTCGATCGCATGGCTGCTCAGCACCGCGTCGTAACGGCGATCGACCCGCTCCAGCCCGCCGACATGGTGGATGATGTCCGGGACACCGGCGGGATTGCCGCGTGTAGTGGACGCGCGCTTACGTAATTGCTCTGCGTCCAGGACATCGAGATATTCGACATTGGGCCCGCGCTTGAGCGGGGAGTGGAACGGCCCGATTTCCAGGATCGAGCAATCATCGTCGATGAAAGCGAGCAGGTTTTCGCGCAGCGCCAGCGGCGACGCGACGATGCCCTTTTCGCGCCCATGTTCGCGATAATGATCGAGCGCTGCGGCATCATCCAGATCGGCGAGAGCCGGATCGCTGGCGCGATAGACCGCGGGATCGAAAGTCGGTGGCGGTGTACGCATCAGGCGCTGGCGAAGAGCTGGCCGAGGTCGCGAAAGGCCTTGAACTCGAGCGCATTGCCCGAGGGATCACGAAAGAACATCGTCGCCTGCTCGCCTACCTGGCCTTGGAATCGAATATGCGGCGCGATGCCGAAGTCGACACCCGCCGCCGCCAACCGGGCGGCGAGCGCATGCCAATCGTCCCAGTCGAGCACGACCCCGAAATGCGGCACCGGCACATCATGCCCGTCCACGGGATTGGTAATCCCCACGGGCTTGGCCGCCGGGTCGAGATGGGCAACGATCTGATGACCGCGCAGATCGAAGTCGATCCACTGATCGGAACTGCGCCCTTCGGGACAGCCGAGCAGCCCGCCATAAAAGGCGCGCGCGGCCGCGAGGTCGTGGACGGGAAAGGCGAGATGGAAGGGCTGAAGAGGCATGGCGCCTTACTAGCGGCTATCGCGTTGCGCGTCATTCCACCTTCGCATTCATCGCGCTAAGGGACGACCATGCCTGTGCTCGGCGCGACCCGCGCTTATCCGCTCGCCTTCGTGCTGGGAGTGATCGCCGCTTGCGGCTTTGCGCCGCTGGAATTGTGGCCGCTGACGTTGCTGTGCTTCGCCGGCCTCATTGCCCTGCTTGAACAGGCGGCGACCTGGCGGCGCGCTGCGGCGCTGGGCTGGTGGCTCGGCCTCGGCCATTTCTGTCTCGGCCTGAACTGGATCGCGACCGCGTTCACCTATCAGGCGGCGATGCCCGCGTGGCTCGGGTGGGTCGCGGTAATTCTGGTGTCGATATACCTCGCCGCCTTTCCGGCGCTGGCTACGGCTGTCGCCTGGTGGCTGGCAAGACGCTGGAGGTCACCACTGATGCTAGGTCTGGCCGCAACCTGGATCATCAGCGAGCTCGTGCGCGCCACCCTGTTCACAGGGTTCGCCTGGAACCCGTTGGCCGCAATATGGGCGCCGGTCTGGCCGGTGAGAGGCTTTGTCGCGGTGATCGGCACCTATGGCTTGTCAGGGGTTACGGTCCTGACGGCTGGACTGATCTGGAAGTCGGTTCACGACCGCAAGTCGGCTGTGTCCCTGCTGGCAATCTTCATTGTGGGGAGCGGATCGGCGTTGTTGCGGTCGCCCACCCCGGAAGTCACTCTTTCGGGGCCCCTTCTCCATGTCGTCCAGCCCAATATCGGCCAAGAAAATAAGTGGGATCAGGCGCACAGCGCAGACAATTATCGCCGGCTCGCCACCCTCAGCGGCAAGCCGGGGCCCCGCCCGCGTGTCGTCCTGTGGCCCGAGGTTGCGATCCCCGCCATTCTGGAACAGGACGAGCTGGCGCGCCGTTCGCTCGCTGCCCTGCTTGGCCCGCGCGACGTCATGCTCACGGGCGCGGAAACGATCCGATTCGCACCGGATGGCCGCCTCGCTTACGCGGCCAACAGCCTGTTTGCGCTTGACGCCGAAGCCCACATCCTCGGGCGCTACGACAAGGCTCACCTCGTTCCATATGGCGAATATCTGCCGATGCGGCCAATCCTGTCGCGGGTCGGCCTGTCGCGGCTTGCACCGGGCGATGCCGACTTCAACTCGGGGCCGGGTCCGCGCAACGTGGAGCTGCCGGGGATCGGCAAGATCGGAGTCCAGATCTGTTACGAAATCATCTTCTCCGGTCACGTTATCGATCGTGCCCATCGCCCGATGTTCCTGTTCAACCCGTCCAACGACGCCTGGTTCGGACGATGGGGCCCGCCGCAACATCTCGCCCAGGCGCGGTTGCGGGCAGCGGAGGAAGGCCTGCCGGTGGTCCGCTCGACGCCGACCGGCATCTCGGCGGTGATCGACGCTGGCGGACGGCTGCTGGGCGCGCTGCCCTGGCGTACCGCCGGCGCGATCGAATTGCCGCTGCCGCCCGCGCACGCGCCGACCCTGTTCGCGCGCTTCGGAAATATTTTGCCATTGGCCCTCGCGCTTTTCTTGTTCGCTATCGGGTTTGCAAGCCGCCGCCGTGCAAGCTAAGCGGCACATATAACGATAGCTTTATATCTGGCCTTCGGGCGCTCATCCGAGGAATTCTTACCCCATGCGCAGCGACTATCTCTTCACGTCCGAAAGCGTTTCGGAAGGTCATCCCGACAAGGTGGCAGACCAGATCTCGGACGCAGTGGTGGATCTGTTCCTCGGCAAGGATCCGGAGGCGCGCATCGCCTGCGAGACGCTGACGACCACCCAGCTGGTCGTGCTGGCGGGTGAAATCCGCGGCAAGGGCATCATGGATGAGGCCGGCAATTGGGCGCCAGGCGTGCAGCAGGAAGTCGAAGACACGGTCCGCGCGACGGTGAAGCGAATCGGCTATGAGCAGGACGGCTTCCACTGGAAGACCTTCCGTTTCGAGAACAACCTTCACCCGCAGTCCGCCCATATCGCGCAGGGCGTCGATGCTTCTGGCAACAAGGATGAAGGTGCTGGCGATCAGGGCATCATGTTCGGCTATGCAGCCGACGATACGCCCGATCTGATGCCGGCGACGCTCTATTACAGCCATAAGATTCTCGAGCGCATGGCCGCCGATCGTCACTCAGGCGCGGCGCCCTTCCTCGAGCCCGACGCCAAGAGCCAGGTGACGCTGCGCTACGAGGGCAGCAAGCCCGTCGCCGCGACCGCAATCGTGGTCTCGACCCAGCACGGCAAGGGGTATGACGAGGGCGAGAAGGAAGCCGAGCTCAAGGCCTATGTGAAGCAGGTCGTCGCCGACATCCTGCCGGCTAATCTGCTGTCCGACGCTACCGAATATCACATCAACCCGACCGGCAGCTTCGAGATTGGCGGGCCGGACGGCGACGCCGGCCTCACCGGCCGCAAGATCATCGTCGACACTTACGGCGGCGCATCGCCCCATGGCGGCGGCGCGTTCAGCGGCAAGGATCCGACCAAGGTCGATCGCTCGGCGGCTTACATTACCCGCTATCTGGCGAAGAACATCGTTGCCGCCGGGCTCGCGCAGCGCTGCACGATCCAGCTGGCCTATGCGATCGGCGTGTCCAAGCCGCTGTCGCTCTATGTCGATACGCACGGCACCGGCACGGTCGGCGACGATCAGATCGAAGCCGCTATCATGAGCATCCCGAAGCTTGGCGGGCTCACCCCGCGCAGCATCCGCACGCACCTGAAGCTGAACAAGCCGATCTACCAGAAGACCGCCGCCTACGGCCATTTCGGTCGTCAGCCGGAGGGCGACTTCTTCCCGTGGGAACGCACCGACCTGGTCGACGATCTCAAGGCGGCGCTTTAATTCTATCGAGCCCCGCCTGCGCGGCGGGGCTCAACCTTTCCTATTTCTTTTCGCCTCGGCCTTTGCGGAACAGCGGCTGCTGGTTGGTCCGGTAAAATTCCTGGACGCATTCCCACCCCTCTTCCGCCGTCTCGCAGAAGTGAAACAGGTCGAGGTCCTGGGGGGCAACCACGCCTTCCTCAACCAATGCGTCGAAATTGACCACGCGGTTCCAGAATTCCTTGCCGTAAAGCAGGATCGGGAGGACCGCAGTCTTGCCCGTCTGTACCAACGTCAGCAGTTCAAAGAATTCGTCGAACGTGCCGAAGCCGCCCGGGAACACCGCCACCGCACGCGCCCGGATCAGGAAGTGCATCTTGCGAAGCGCAAAATAATGGAAATTGAAGCTCAGGTGCGGCGTGACATAATCGTTCGGCGCCTGCTCGAACGGCAGCACGATGTTCAGGCCTACCGAATCCTTGCCTACATCGGCCGCACCGCGATTGGCGGCTTCCATGATGGCAGGGCCGCCGCCTGAGCAAACGACAAACTGCCGCTTGCCTTCGACCGAGTTCGGCGCATCGCTCGCCAGTCGTGCCAATTGGCGCGCGACATCGTAATAATGCGACTTGGCCTTGAGGCTTTGAGCGATACGTAGCTGGGTATCGGTCTTCGCTGCTTCGATCAGCATGTCGGCCCGCTCGGGCGAGGGGATACGCGCCGACCCATACATCACGAAGGTTGACCCGATCCCGGCTTCTTCCAGGTAAAGCTCTGGCTTCATCAATTCGAGCTGGAAGCGCACGGGACGCAGATCGTCGCGAAGTAGGAAGTCCGTATCCATATAGGCCAGGCGATAAGCCGGGTCCGACGTTTGCGGCAGAACGTGGCCGGCCTGCTGCGCAGCCGAGGCTGCGTCGTCCTTGGCCTTGGGGAAGATGCGATTGGGAATGGATGTATCAGTCATTGCCGCGCAGTTAGCGGCAGTAGGGCCCCCTGCCCATATCGAAATGGAGATGGTCGCGATGAAAGGCGTTCGCGTCGGGGCCCAGCACGACGTTGAACCGACGGCAGGCGGCGCTGTGGAGATCGCGCAGAAAAGCGCGCGCTTTGTCGTCCGGGCCGTTCCAGCCGTCTTTCACCGTGATGCGGCGTCCATCCGCCAGATTGAAGGCGGAAATATCGATCGCATCGGCACGGCCATGTTCGGACAATTTGTTGCCCTCGACATTGTTGACCGGACGGCAGGCGAACGAGCCGAAACTCTCGATCTTGGCGACATTGCTGCCCAGCCGGGCGCGAGCAGCCTGTTGCACAGATTGCTGGATCCAAATCACAAATGGCCGCGCCAAGCCACATTTGATCGCGCCGAGATTGGTGACGGGAATGCCGATCGCCACCAGCTTGACGGTTTGTGTCGCCGAACAGCCATTGGCCCAGCTGCGATCCGGCAACGGCTGAACCTTGGCGCCTAGCCCGGCAAGATCGACGAGACAGGCCTTGAACGCACGCGGATCGTCGACCGGTGGGGGAAGGTTGCGTCCGGGTTGGGGTTTATCCTTGAGACAACCCGCAAGCGCGAGGAACAGGCAGAGCAGAATTACGGCACGCATGTCGTGCCGTTAGCGGGCCGGCGCCGCGCTCACCACCAATGTTGCACCCGGGGAGGAGACGAAGCCCTCCTGCTTGGCTTGACACGATCGTCGCGCAGGCATGATGGTATCGCAAACATAATAAGGGGATCGCCTGTGAAACGCGTCTTATGGTTCGCTACCGCCTGCTTGTCGCTCTCCGCTGGCGCAGCTTCGGCGCAAGAGCGCTTCCCGTTGTGGAACGGCGGCGTACCCGGCTTCGAGGCGCGGGCGTCGATTCCCGAAATGTCACAGGATTATTGGACCAAACACGTCAACAACCCCAGCGTAACGGCCTATTTGCCGGATCCTGCCAGGGCGAACGGTACGGCAGTGCTGGTGGTGCCGGGTGGCGGCCATGCTTTGCTGGTGACGACCACGGAAGGGGATGCAGTCGGCAAATGGCTTAACGATCGCGGCGTGGCCGCATTCGTGCTGCGCTACCGCCTGTTCCGCGAGGAAGGCTCGCCTTACACGCTCGACGATGCGCGCGCGGATACCGAGCGGGGTATGCGCTTCATCCGCGCCCATGCCAGCCAATTTCACGTCGACCCCAATCGCGTTGGCGTGATCGGTTTTTCGGCCGGAGGCGAACTGGCACGGATGGCGAGCCTGAGCGCGCCCGTTCGCGCCCGGGGCAAGGGAGATGCAGTGGACCTGCTGCCCGCAAGGCCAGATTTCTCGATCCTGATCTTTCCAGGACCGCTCCATGGCGACGAGCGCGTCACGAAGGACGCACCGCCGGTCTTCCTGGCCGCCGCCAACGACGATCAATGCTGCTCGCAGCCGCCGATCGACATCCTCAAACTCTATCGCGATGCGGGCGCATCGGCGGAGCTTCATATCTACCGCGCGGGCGGCCACGCTTACAATCTGGGTGAGCGCACCGATCTGATCGCGCTCAAACATTCGCCGCAGCAGATCGAGGATTGGCTGAGTGATAGCGGCCTGCTGGGGCATCCCGCGCCGGCGACCGGAGCCAAGCTGGACCCACAGCCCAAGGCGAGATAGCCCGTTGCCCGCAAAGCTGGGATTCAGGAGAGATTGCACCCAGCCTGATGAAATCCCGGCTTGCGCTGGGATTACCGGCACGCCGATTGACTCCCCGCTCGCCGTCTTTAGAAGCGCCGGCGGGCCACGCCGTCCCAACGCGGCGCGCGCTCTCTGTGAGGAGAGACTATTTTGACGGACCTACCGAAACCGGGCGTTAAGCCCGTTCGCCCCTATTTTTCTTCCGGCCCCTGCGCCAAGCCCCCGGGCTGGCATGCCGACGGATTGGCCAGCGCCTCGCTTGGCCGCTCGCACCGCTCCAAACTCGGTAAGAGCCGCATCGTCCATGCGATGGACATGACGCGCCACATCCTCAAGCTGCCCGACACGCACCGCCTCGGCATCGTCCCCGCTTCCGATACCGGCGCGGTCGAGATGTGCCTGTGGTCCATGCTGGGCGCCCGCCCCGCCACCATGATGGCATGGGAAAGCTTCGGTGAGGGCTGGGTGACGGATGTCGTCAAGCAGCTCAAGATCGACGCCAGGGTGATGAAGGGCGATTACGGCCAGCTTCCCGACCTCCAGGCGGTCGATTGGTCGACCGACGTGGTTTTCACCTGGAACGGCACTACCTCCGGCGTGCGTGTGCCGAACGGCGACTGGATTCCGCACGACCGCCAGGGCCTCGCGATCTGCGACGCCACGTCGGGCATCTTCGCGGCCGATCTGCCGTGGGACAAATTGGATGTCGTCACGTTCTCCTGGCAGAAGGTGCTGGGCGGCGAAGGCGCGCACGGCGTGCTTATCCTGGGCCCGCGCGCGGTCGAGCGCCTCGAAAGCTATGTGCCCGCCTGGCCGTTGCCCAAGATCTTCCGCATGACCAAGGGCGGCAAGCTCAACGACACGATCTTCAAGGGCGACACGATCAACACGCCGTCGATGCTGGCGGTCGAGGACTGCATCTGGAGCCTCGAATGGGCGCTCGGCATCGGCGGTCTTTCGGGCCTGATGGATCGCGCCGACGCCAATGCCGCCGCGCTAAATGCGTGGGTCGAGAAGACCGATTGGATCGACCATCTCGCGATCGATCCTGCTACCCGGTCGAACACCAGCGTCTGCCTGAAATTTGCCGATCATGCGGTCGAAGGTCTTGATGACGAGGCCAAGTTGGCACTGGTCAAGAAGATCGCAGCGTTGCTCGAGGCGGAAGATGCGGCCTACGACGTCGCCGGATATCGCGACGCCCCTCCGGGCCTGCGCATCTGGTGCGGCGCGACCGTCGACACGGCTGATATCGAAGCGCTCGGCCCGTGGCTCGACTGGGCCTTCCACACCGCCCGCGCCGCGGTCTGATCCATTCAGCTCCTCGGCGAAAGCCGGGGGCCAGCTCTTCCCCTTCAACTGGACCCCGGCTTTCGCCGGGGAACGGAGACATGAAAATGCCCAAGGTTCTGATTTCCGACAAGATGGATCCCCGTGCCGCCGAGATCTTCCGCGAGCGCGGCGTCGAGGTGGACGAGATCACCGGCAAGACGCCGGAAGAGCTCGCCGCCATCATCGCCGACTATGACGGGCTCGCGATCCGCTCCTCGACCAAGGTGACCAAGGCGATCCTGGAGCATGCGACCAACCTCAAGGTGGTCGGCCGGGCCGGCATCGGCGTCGACAATGTCGATATCCCTGCCGCCAGCGCCAAGGGCGTGGTGGTTATGAATACCCCGTTCGGCAATTCGATCACGACCGCCGAACATGCCATCGCATTGATGTTCGCGCTCGCCCGCGATCTGCCCGAGGCCGACAAGTCGACCCAGGCCGGCAAGTGGGAGAAGAACCGCTTCATGGGCGTCGAGATGACCAACAAGACGTTGGGTCTGATCGGCGCAGGAAATATCGGCTCGATCGTCGCCGATCGCGCGCTCGGATTGAAGATGAAGGTCGTCGCCTACGACCCCTTCCTCACGCCTGACCGTGCGCTCGAACTCGGCATCGAGAAGGTCGAGTTGGACGAACTGCTCAAGCGGGCGGACTTCATCACACTCCACACGCCGCTGACGGACAGCACGCGCAATATCCTGTCCAAGGAAAATCTCGCCAAGACCAAGAAGGGCGTGCGCATCGTCAATTGCGCGCGCGGCGGCTTGATCGACGAAGCCGCGCTCAAGGAGGGGCTGGATTCGGGCCATATCGCCGGCGCCGCACTCGACGTGTTCGTAACTGAACCAGCCAAGGAATCGCCGCTGTTCGGGACGCCCAACTTCATCTCGACGCCGCATCTCGGCGCCTCGACGACCGAAGCGCAGGTCAATGTCGCGATCCAGGTCGCCGAGCAGATGGCCGATTTCCTCGTCAATGGCGGCGTTACCAACGCGCTTAACATGCCAAGCCTTTCGGCCGAGGATGCGCCCAAGGTGAGACCGTATCTGGCGCTGGCCGAGAAGCTCGGCAGCCTGATCGGGCAGCTCGCGCACGATAACCTCACCAAGATTTCGATCGAGGTGGAGGGTGCCGCCGCCGAGCTCAACATCAAGCCGATCACCGGCGCCGTGCTGGCCGGGCTGATGCGGGTCTATTCCGATACGGTGAACATGGTGAACGCGCCGCATCTCGCGAAGGAGCGCGGGCTCGACGTCCGCGAAGTGCGGCACGATCGCGAGGGCGACTATCACACCCTGATCCGCGTCTCGGTCCAGACCAGCCAGGGCGAGCGCTCGGTTTCCGGCACTTTGTTCGCAAACTCGCAGCCGCGCCTCGTCGAGATTTTCGGCGTGAAGGTCGAAGCCGACTTGACGGAGCGGATGCTCTACATCGTAAACGAGGATGCCCCCGGCTTCATCGGCCGGCTCGGAACCACGCTGGGCGAGGCGGGCGTCAATATCGGCACCTTCCATCTTGGACGTCGCGCGGCAGGCGGCGAAGCCGTACTGCTGCTTTCCGTCGACCAACCGGTCGATGGCGAGACGCTGGAGAAGGTCAAGGCGCTGCCGGGCGTCAGGACGGTCAAGGCGCTGGAATTCTGAGCGCTCTGGCCGCCGCGCGCCGTTCGCGCCGAGCGAAGTCGAGGGGTGCCGAGCGCAACCGAGAGATCCACGCTCCGCTCGAACATGGGTCTCGACCTCGCTCGACACGAACGGATGATGGGGAACAATGATGGGGGAAGCGTCTAACGCCGTCGCTAAACCCTCCCGGTTGGGCATCGTGGACGGGCTGCGCGGTTACGCGCTGTTCGGGCTCTTCCTCGTCCACATGACCGGCTATTTTGAGCTCTACAATGCGCGGCCCGTACCCAGCCTGGTGCAGGACAGCGTGCTGCTGCTGTTCCTCGGCAAGTCGTTCACGCTGCTCGCCATCTGCTTCGGCTTCAGTTTCTTTGTCATGATGGACGGCGCTCGGCGGCGGGGGCAGCCGTTCGCCGGGCGCTTCGCCTGGCGACTGGCGCTGCTGTTCGGCATCGGATGGCTGCATTCGCTCATTTATCGCGGCGACATCATCGTGGTGCTGGCGACGGCTGGTTTCCTGCTCATCCCGTTCGACGCCATCCGCTCGACAAGGCTGTTGCTGGTGCTGGCCGCGATATTGCTGCTCCAGCCATTCCTGATCCTGCGCATCGTGGCGGGCCATTACGGGGCTGCCTGGGCGCTGGCAGACCCGTTCTTTTACAATGACGGCGGCGCGATGGGGCCCTCCTTGTTCGGCTCGTTCGGGGACTTGGTGCAAGCCAATTTCGTCGCCGGCAAGGTCAGCAAATGGTCCTTCTATGTCGAGACCGGGCGGATCGTTCAGATCCTCGGCCTCTATCTCGTGGGCCTTGTGTTGGGCCGCCAGCGTTTCTTCGCCGAGCCCGAGCGCTTTGCGCGACTGCGGCTGTGGGCCCTGATCGTCGCGGTAATTGCGATCCCGCCGCTGGCTTATGCGCGCGATCTCGCCTGCTGCCATCGTAACGGACCGCTTTACTGGGCCGACGTCATGCTGGCGGGCTGGTTGGATATTGCCGGCATGGTCATCTCCCTGCTGGTCTTCGTTCAACTCTGGATCTGGGGATCTGGCCGCATCCTTAACCGCTTCATCCCCGCCGGGCGTATGACGCTCACCCTCTATATCGGGCAGAGCCTGGTGTTCGTGCCCGTATATTATGGGTTTGGGCTGCACTTGTGGGATCGCATCACCCAAACGGAATCTCTGCTGCTCGGGCTCGCGGCATTCGCTCTGCAACTGGTCTTCGCGACCTACTGGTTTCGGTATTTTCTGTACGGACCTCTCGAATGGCTGTGGCGGGCCGCGACCAAGCTTTCGCTCGACGTCCCCTTCCGTCGCCGCGCGGAACCGTTAAAGCGCTCCGCGACATGACGATCGCTCCTGGCCTCCTGCCCGAAGGGCTGCGCGACCGCCTCCCGCCTGAAGCGGAGGCAGCGTCGCGCCTGATGCACCGCGTGATCGTCGCCATCGGGCGGCATGGTTATGCGCGCGTTTCGCCGCCGCTGGCGGAGTTCGAGGAAAGTCTGGTCGGGCGGCTCAAATCGTCGCGCGCGCAGGATCTGCTGCGCATGGTCGATCCCGTATCGCAGCGTATGCTCGCCCTGCGTCCCGACATCACGGCCCAGATCGGTCGTATTGCCGCGACCCGTATGGGCCACGCGCCCCGCCCTCTGCGGCTCGCCTATGGCGGCCAGGTCATCAAGTTGCGCGCCACGCAATTGCGGCCCGAACGCGAACTGGCACAGGCCGGCGCGGAGTTGATCGGCAGCGACAGCGTGGCGGCGGTGAGTGAAATATTGCGGGTCGCGATCGATGCGCTCCGGGCGGCGGGGGTGACGGACATCACCATCGACCTCACCTTGCCCGACCTGGTGGATACGCTCGCGGCCGGTGCATTGCCGATCGATCCCGCTCAGGTAATGTACGTGCGCACATTGCTGGATGCCAAGGATGCGGGCGGCCTCGCGGCGGCGGGCGCAGATGCCTATCTGCCTTTGCTGTCGGCAGCCGGCCCGCTCGACGGCGCGCTGTCGAAGCTACGCGCGCTGGATCGCACACAGGCGCTCGACAGCCGCCTCGCCGCGATCGAGCAGGTCGCGGCCGCGATCGGCGATGGCGTCACGCTCACGCTCGATCCGACCGAGCGGCATGGCTTCGAATATCAAAGCTGGATCGGCTTCTCGCTGTTCGGCGCCGGTCTTACCGGCGAGATAGGACGCGGCGGCAGCTACACGATCGTCCACGCAAATGGGCGGGAGGAAACCGCCGTCGGTTTCTCGCTCTTCATCGATCCGCTGGTCGACATGGGGCTTGGGGTGGAACTAGCCCGTCGCGTCTTCCTGCCGCTCGGTCATGACTTAGCCGTTGCGGCGCGGCTGCGTGGTGAGGGTTGGACGACAGTCGCGGCGCTTTCGGAACAGGATCAGCCACAGAATTGCACCCACCGGCTCGAAGGATCGCAGCCGGTATCGCTCTGATTTTCCCGTTCGTCCCGAGCGAAGTCGAGGGGCGTATCCGAGCGAAGTCGAGGACTTCTCGCTATGCTCGAAGGGAGTTCTCGACTTCGCTCGAACCGAACGGATAGGGTTTCACAATGGCCAACGTCACCGTCATCGGCGCCCAGTGGGGCGATGAGGGCAAAGGTAAGATCGTCGACTGGCTAGCGAGCCGCGCGGATGTCGTCGTGCGCTTCCAGGGCGGGCACAATGCCGGCCATACGCTGGTGGTCGGCGACGAGGTTTACAAGCTCAGCCTGCTGCCGTCCGGCATCGTGCGGGGCACCTTGTCGGTCATCGGCAACGGCGTCGTGCTCGATCCGTGGCACTTCCGCGACGAGGTCGCCAAACTCTCGGCCCGCGGGCTCAACATTTCGCCTGACACGTTGCAGGTCGCCGAGACCTGCCCGCTAATATTGCCGTTCCATCGCGACCTCGACGGCCTGCGCGAGGACGCCTCGGGCGCGGGCAAGATCGGCACGACCCGGCGCGGCATCGGCCCGGCTTATGAAGACAAGGTCGGACGGCGCGCGATCCGCGTATGTGATCTGGCGCATCTCGACGATCTCGGGCCCGAGCTGGATCGGCTGCTGGCGCATCACGACGCGTTGCGCGCGGGCTTCAATCAGCCGCCGATCGACCGGGATAGCCTGATGGCCCAGTTGCGCGAAGTCGCCGAGATATTGCTGCCTTATGCCAAGCCGGTGTGGCGCACGCTCAACGAGGCGCGTGCGCGCGGGCGGCGCATGCTGTTCGAGGGCGCGCAGGGCGTGCTCCTCGACGTCGACCATGGCACCTATCCGTTCGTCACATCGTCCAACACCATCGCGGGGACGGCGGCGGGCGGTTCGGGCCTTGGCCCGGATGCGGCAGGGTTCGTGCTGGGGATCACCAAGGCCTATACCACCCGCGTCGGCCAGGGCCCCTTCCCGTCCGAGCAGGATAATGAGACGGGCGAGCGGCTCGGAATGCGTGGGCACGAATTCGGAACGGTCACCGGACGCAAGCGCCGCTGCGGCTGGTTCGATGCCGTACTGGTGCGGCAGGCGGTCGCAGTGTCGGGCATTACCGGCATCGCGCTGACGAAGCTCGACGTGCTCGACGGCTTCGAAGAATTGAAGATCTGCGTCGGCTACAAGCTCAATGGCCGCGACTATGATTATCTGCCGCCGCATCCGAGCGACCAGGCGTCGGTCGAGCCGGTCTACGAGACGATCGAAGGCTGGAGCGGCTCGACGGCTGGCGCGCGCAGCTGGGCCGACCTGCCGGCGCAGGCGATCAAATATATCAGGCGGATCGAGGAATTGATCGGCTGCCCGGCCGCGATCGTCTCGACCAGCCCGCAACGCGACGACACGATCCTGGTGCGCGACCCCTTCCGCGATTGACCGCCACGCCTCTCAATACCGACGAACGGTGAAGCCGGCGGCCTGACGCGCACCGGCTCGCGCAACCCTAGTTGCAGTTCGGCTCGTAGCGGCCGCTCGTCTTGTTGTAGAATAAGGGGCAATGCTGGTCGTCCGACTGTCCCTGGCTGTCCGACTGGAACTGACTGTCCGGGCCGGCTGGACCGCCGACGAAGTCGGACGGCGCCGGGCGATCGTAGACGCCATAGGCCGGCGGGGGCGGCGGGACGTCGTAATAATAAGCATTGTAGCCCCACGGATAGGCACCGAGCGCATAGCCGCCGAACAGGCCGAGCGCGAAGGCGTCGCCATAGCCGTAGCCGCCCCAACCATAGCCATAGCCGCCGCGCCAACCGCCGCGATAGCCGTGACCGTAACCTCCATGGTAGCCGCCGCCATGGTAGCCGCCGCCATGACCATAGCCCCCGCCGCCGTGGTAACCGCCACCGCCGAAGCCGCCGCCATGGGAACCGCTGCCACCATGCGAACCGCCACCATGGCCGCCACGCTGCGCAGTGGCCGGGACGGCTGCCAGCAGTGCGAGCGAGGCCGCCGCGATCAAGGTGTTTGCTATCTTCATGGACCGTCTCCCATCGAGCGGCCGACCCGTTCGAATATCCTTTTCAGTATATAGGCTATGGTTTTCCGCTGTTTAGAGGGCTTGCCCCAATTTGCGGCGAAACGAGTGCTCGATCACCGGCTCGACAGGATGAAGCTGTTACCGTCGGGGTCGCGAAAGCGCGTGAAATTGCCCCAGGGCTGCTTCTCCGGCGGCGATATGTCGACCCCCCGGTCGCGTAGCTGGGTGAAGCTATAGTCGACATCGTCGCACTGGAACGAGCCGTTGAAGAACGTGCCGATGCGGTCTTCATGGCCTTCGGGCGTGAACAGGACCACACCGGTCTGCGCACCCGGGATGGTAAGCTCGATCCAGCGCTGATGGCCCATCGGCTGATCGGTCGCCACCTTGAACCCCATCTTATCGGTCCAGAAGGCCAAGGCGCGGTCCTGATCACGCGTCGGAATGCTGACAAACTTAAGCTGCCTGATCATGGAAACCTCCTGCGCCGATGGTAAGACGCGCCCTTTCGGCGCGGAAGCGTGGCAGCTATTGCTATAGCAATGAGCGCCCATATCCAGATTGACCGCTACGTCCTGGCGACTTTGATGCGCGATCTCGTTGGGCACGACCACCGCCCGTCGGCATTCCTCGTCTATCTCGCCTTACTCGACGTGGCTGCTTCGGGACGCGCGTTGAGCCACGCGCAGATGGCCGAGCAGACCGGCCTGTCCAAACGCGCGGTCCAGGATGCGATCGGACACCTGGCCAAGCGTGAGCTGGTGACGATCCAGCGTGGCGGGCGCGCCGAGCCGGCTGTTGTCCGGCCGCTGTCGCCGTGGCGCTCACGCGCCAACGCTGACTAGCTGCGCGGCAGCCCCGCACCACCGAGCGGGACGGTCTCGCTGCGGCTGTCGAAGCCCGCAATCAGCGGACGCCCCTTTGCGATCGCCGCCTGGACGGCCGGCAGCTTGAGTGAATCGCCGTGGCTCTGCTGGCTGTCCCACACTTCGGTGATCCACAAGGCATCGGCATCGGCCGTGTCTTCCGCGACGATATAGCTGAGGCACCCCGGCATGGCTCCGGTGCCTTCGAGCAGGATCGCGGCCAGTTCGGCCCGCTTGCCTGGCGTGGCCTTCATCCGTCCGATCAGTCCGTACATCGGCTTTGCTCCTTCGGCGTTCGCGGATCCCGCTACCGCGAAGGCGGCGCTGGTGGCGATCAGGGTGCGGCGGTCGATCATCCGTAATCCTACCGTCACCCCAGCGAAGGCTGGGGTCCATGGCTCCCATAGCAATCGTATCGGCGCGATTGGAGAGAGACATGGATCCCAGCCTCCGCTGGGATGACGGACGATAATGCTAGCTCAACGCAAATCCGGCGGGGTCGCTTCAGCCTTGAGCATGGCGATCGCCTCGTCGAGCGGCAGGATTTGCTGGCCTTCGCTGCCGAGGCGGCGGATGGCGACGGTGCCTTCCTCGGCCTCGCGCTTGCCTACCACCAGCAATGCAGGGACCTTGGCGAGGCTGTGCTCGCGCACCTTATAGTTGATCTTCTCATTGCGCGTGTCGGCCTCGGCACGGAGGCCGGCGGCCTGGAGCTTGGCCACGACCTGCTCGGCATAGCCGTTGGCGTCCGAGACGATCGTCGCCGCGACCGCCTGCACTGGCGCCAGCCACAGCGGGAAACGGCCCGCATGATGCTCGATCAATATACCAATGAAACGCTCGAACGTGCCGAGGATCGCGCGGTGGAGCATGACCGGACGGTGCTTCTCGCCATCCTCGCCGATATAGAACGCATCGAGCCGCTCGGGCAGGACCGTGTCGGTCTGCATCGTGCCGCACTGCCACGTCCGCCCAATGGCGTCGGTGAGGTGGAACTCCAGCTTGGGCGCGTAGAAGGCCCCCTCACCTTCCAGTTCTTCCCAACCATATTCCTCGGTATCGCGGCCCGTCGCCTTGACCGCGTCGCGGAGGGATTGCTCGGCCCAATCCCACATCTCGTCGGAGCCGAAACGCCTTTCGGGACGCAAGGCGAGCTTGATCGAATATTTTTCGAAACCGAGGTCGCGATAGACGATGTCGAGCAGGTCGCAGAATTGGCGGACCTCCTCGATCAACTGATCTTCGCGCACGAACAGATGCGCGTCGTCCTGCGTGAATTGGCGCACGCGCATGATGCCATGCAAGGCACCATGTGCCTCATTGCGATGGCAGCAACCGAATTCGGCGAGGCGCAGCGGCAGATCGCGATAGGATTTGATGCCCTGGCGGAAGATCAGGACGTGCGCCGGGCAGTTCATCGGCTTGAGCGCCATGAGCTCCGCCTCACCCGTCAGGACCGGACCTTCTTCCTCGGCATTCGGGATCTCGTCGGGGACGACGAACATATTTTCGCGATATTTGCCCCAATGGCCGGACTGCTCCCACTGGCGCGCGTCCATCAGCTGCGGCGTCTTGACCTCGCTATAACCGGCGGCGTCCAGCCGGCGGCGCATATAGGCCTCCAGCTGGCGCCACAGGATATAGCCCTTGGGATGCCAGAAGACGCTGCCATGCGCCTCGGCCTGGAGGTGGAACAGGTCCATCTCCTGGGCTATCTTGCGATGGTCGCGCTTGGCGGCTTCCTCCAGCCGAACGAGATGCGCGTCCAGCTGTTTCTTGTTGAGCCAGCCGGTGCCGTAGATGCGGCTCAGCATCGCGTTCTTCTGGTCGCCGCGCCAGTAAGCGCCCGAGACGCGCGTGAGCTTGAATGCCTGTGGATCGAGCTTGCCGGTCGAGGCGAGATGCGGGCCGCGGCACATGTCGAGCCACGTGCCGGAGCGATAGACGGTCAGTTCCTCGCCATCGGGGAGTTCGGCCGCCCATTCGGCCTTAAAGGTCTCACCCTGGTCGCGCCACTTGGCGATCAGATCCTCGCGCTTCCACACTTCGCGCACCAGCTTCTCGTCGCGGGCAATGATAGCGCGCATTTCGGCCTCGATCGCGGGCAGATCCTCCTCGGTGAACTGCCGCTCCCGGGGCGCGAAGTCATAATAAAAGCCGTCCTCGGTCGCGGGGCCGAAGGTGATTTGCGTGCCGGGGAAGAGGTTCTGCACCGCTTCCGCCAAAACATGCGCGAAATCGTGACGGGCGAGCTCGAGCGCGTCCTTCTCGTCGCGGGCGGTAACGAGCGCGAGGTTCGCATCGCCTTCGAAGGGCCGCGTGATGTCGCGCAGCTCGCCGTCGACCCGCGCCGCGATCGCCGCCTTGGCCAGGCCGGGCCCGATCGCCGCGGCAATGTCAGCCGGCGTAGTGCCCGGCGCGACTTCGCGCACGGAACCGTCGGGCAGGCTGATCTTGAACATGGCGGACATGGGTAAGCGGATCCTGGTCGGGAGGAGTGATGAAGATGGTGCGCCCTATGCCCGTGAAAAGGGGCCGAAGTCCACGGCTGGTGTGCTGTGCAAATTCCATCATCGCGAGGCGCGGAGCGCGCCGTGGCGATCCAGGCCGAACATGGGACTGGATTGCTCCTCTTCGGCGACTTCGGTTCGCTACCCTCGCAATCACGATGGTGGAAAAACAAACGCCCGGACCGTTTCCGATCCGGGCGCCTGCGTGACGATCGCTCGTCAGCCCCCTTTTTACCGCGGGGCCCACACGCTCCGTCTTGCGACGTGCGGGGCCTTCCGCGTCTCCCCGAACCATGGCCAAGGCCAACGTTTCGTGAGTTTGTGCTAGGACAAACAGCGCAGGCCGTCATCGCTGTTCTTGCTGGTCAATCCAGAATGGTTGCACCCTGTGCCCGATCCGCAACAGCGCCGGAGGGCTGTGATCAGACGACAACGAGGCGGTCCTGCCCGAGATCGGCCAGTAGCCCGACCATTCCGCCATAATCGAACCGCGCGTCCAGCGCCGTCGCGTCCAGCCCGGCCGCGGCGAGCCCCCCCTGGCATAAGGTGACAGTCGCGCCGAGATCGAAGCAGCTGTCGAGCAATTCCGCGCCGGACGTTGCAGCCAGCCGCACCGCTTCCCCATCGAGCAGCAGCCGCGTGCGCCCGCCAAGCGCCGCATGAGCGGCGGCGAGCGTCAGAGCAGTCCGGAAGCGGACCGGGTCAGGCGTGGCCACGATGATCGCCAGCCCGGTCATGCTGCGCACCTGCAGCCGGGATCTTTGGGCAAGGCGAGCGTGCGAAAGCGGAAGTCGAGCGCATCGACCAGCAGCAGGCCTCCGGCCGGATCCTTCCCGAACGGCACGAGCGCGCGGATAGTCTCAATCGCGGCGAGGCTGCCAAGCATACCAGTAAGCGCACCGAGCACGCCCTGATCGGCGCAAGACACGTCCGGGCGATCCGGATCGCTACCGACCAGGCAGCGGTAGCAGGGTTTGTCTGCCTCCCAGCCGCGGAACACGCCGAGCTGGCCATCGAACTGGCCCACCGCCGCGGAGACCAATGGGATGCGCAGGTCGCGCGCCGCGTCCGCGGCGATAAGGCGCGTGGCGAAATTGTCGGAGCCGTCGACCAACACATCGATGCCGGTCAGCAGATCGGACGCGTTGCCGAGGCCGAAGCGCTCGGTGCGGGCATCGACGCGGACATCGGGATTGAGCCGTGCCACCGCCACCGCTGCCGCGTCCGCCTTGCGCGTGCCGACGTCGGCCGTCGCGAACAGCACCTGGCGCTGGAGGTTGGAAAGGCTGACGATATCGTCGTCGATGATGGTGAGGTGGCCGATGCCGGCGGCCGCGAGATATTGAATCGCGGGCGCGCCGATACCGCCCGCGCCGATCAGCGCGACGTGCGCGTCGAGCAGCCGTTGCTGGCCCGCCCCGCCAATCTCCTTGAGGATGATGTGGCGGGCATAGCGATCGAGCTGCGTGTCGTTCACCGCCCGGTCGAGCCGAAGCCCCCCTGCCCGCGCGCGGTTTCGTCGAGCTCCGCGACCTCGGTGAAGCGGGCCCGCTGGACGGCGGCGGGGACGAGCTGAGCGATGCGCTCGCCGCGCGCGATCGCAAACGGCTCCGAGCCGAGGTTGGCGAGGATCACCTTTACCTCGCCGCGATAATCGGCGTCGATCGTGCCGGGTGTGTTGAGGCAGGTGATGCCATGCTTAAGCGCAAGGCCCGAGCGTGGGCGGACCTGGACTTCGTACCCCACCGGAATGGCGATGGCGAAGCCGGTCGCGACAGCGAAACGGGCGCCGGGCTCCAGGATCAGGCTTTCGCCCGCGACCACGTCCATGCCGGCGGCATGTTCGGTGGCGTAGGACGGCAACGGCAGGCCCTCGCCATGCGGCAGGCGCTTGAGGCGAATCTCGATTCCGACGGGCAGGTTGGTCATGGTGCCGCCATAGCCGAGCGCGTTGCCCGGGTGCTAGGCCGGTGCGCGAGACGGCAGTTGTCGTTGCAAGAAGCGGGACCGGCTCAAGGCCGGGGTGGCGGAAGACGAAGGCCGCTTATTTGATCGGCACCAGCCGGATGATCATGCCTGGAGTGGATTCCGAGAGGCCGACGCCGGTGCCGAGTCCGGTCGGATTTTGCAGCAATATATAGAGCAGGCCGTCGGGGCCGGTGACGACGGCGCGGGTGCGGCCGAACTTGTCGAACAGAATTTCCTGGGCGGTCACCTGCCGGCCGTGGATTTCCAGTCGCCGCAATTGCTGGCCGGCGAGGCCAGAAACGAACAGCGAGTTCTTCCAGCCCGGATATTTGCTGCCCGAATAGAAAGTGATGCCGCTCGGAGCGATAGTAGGCGTGTAAAAGACGACCGGCTGCTCCATACCGGGAGCGCTGGTGCCGGTGATGCCGGGCTGCTTGCCCATCGAGATAACGCCCCAACCGTAATTCCGGCCCTTCTCAATGATGTTGATCTCGTCGCCGCCGAACGGGCCGTGCTCCGATTCCCACAGCAGGCCCGTGACCGGATCCCAGGCGAGCCCTTCCGGGTTGCGGTGGCCGTAGGACCAGATGGTCGGAACTGCGTCCGGCGTGTGCACAAACGGATTGTCGGCAGGCACGCTGCCGTCGGCATTGACGCGGTGGATCTTGCCGAGTGGGCTCGCCAGATCCTGGGCGTTGCGCATGTCGCCGCGCTCGCCGACCGAGAAGAAGAGATGCCCGTGACGATCAAACAGGAAGCGCGAGCCGTAATGCGAGCCGCTGGTCGTATAGCGCGCGGACGGCGCCCGGAAAATAGTCTGGGTGTCGGTCCAGCGGTTGTTAGCATCCAGCCGGCCGCGGATCGCCACCGTCATCGTGCGCGGCACCGGATCGGCGGACGAGCCCGGGTCCGCCTCGCTGTAGGACAGATAGATCCAGCCGTTGCGGCGATAATCGGGGTGGATCGCCACATCGAGCAGGCCGCCATCCTGCCCGGCATGGATCGGCGGCAGGCCCGACACGGGAGCGGGCAACAGGGCGCCATTCCTGGCGACGATGCGCAGGCGGCCGGGGCGCTCGGTCACCAGCATGCGCCCGTCGGGGAGGAAGACCATGCCCCATGGCGTTTCGAGCCGAGCGACGACCTCCACCCGCACATCCTGCTTCTGCGTGTGCAGCACCTGACCGTCTGGACTGGGCACGAAGGGATGGCGCGGCGGCGTGGCGGGCGCGGGCGTGCGCAGATAGGCGGCCAGTGCGGCGATCTGCGTGTTGCTGAGCGTCCCACCGAAGGCGGGCATTTCGGTGCCTGGCACGCCGGCGGCAATGGTATGGCGAAGCTGGGCGTCGACCCGCGCGACCAGGCGCGCCTCGGTCAACGCGGGCCCGCGACCGCCCGCGCGATCTGCACCGTGGCAGCCGGCGCAATTGTCCGCGAACAGCCGTGCGGGACCGGCGGGTGGGTCGGACGGAGCTTGGGAGTGCGCCGCACTCCACAGGAGCAGGACGCTAGCGGTGGCCGCGGCAAGAGTCCTGATCGTGAGGCCCATTGCCGACTCGCTCTGTGACTATTGCGACTTAGCCGCAGACTTGGCGGGCTCGGCCGGAAACGACTTGCTAAGGTAGGCCTTGATCTCCGCCACCTCGGCATCGCTCGCCTGGGCGCCTCGCCCGACCATCGTTTCGACCAGTTCGTCCCAGCCGGCGGGGGTGAGCCGTTGGGTCGCGGCGATTTCGGGCGCGTGGCAGGCAGAGCAGACCTTCACGACGGTGTCGTGGCCGGGCCCGGGCGGGAGGGTCGAGGCTTGTGAAGGCTGCGCCGTTGCGGGGGCCGGCGCGGCTATTGCGACCGCGGCCACAACGAGGCCAACAATAGGTTTACGCATGATCAACTCCATCCAGTCCGTGCGCTACGTCTATCATCGCCGCCTTGCCCTGTACTGAAGATTCGCCTGCATCATGGCAGTGAGAAAGCCACCACCTCATCACCTTCCAGCTTGGTGATGTTCTGGCTGCCGCCGGTGGCGACGACCGCGATAAATTCCTTACCGCCCGCGCCGGCATAGATGATCGGCGTCGAGGCGGCGGCCGCCTCCAGCTTGGTGGTCCAGATTTCCTTGCCGGTGCGGCTGTCGAAGGCGCGGAAGCGCTTATCGTCCGTGGCGCCGACGATGGCGAGGCCGGTAGCGGTCAGCGTCGCGCCGCCGAGACCGGGGCGGCCGGTATTCTGCAGGCCGGCGGGGAAATCGTCGGTCACGCCCAGCGTCGAGCGCCAGGCGATCTTGCCCGTGTTGATGTCGACCGCGACCATCTGACCCCACGGCGTCGGCCCGCAGGGCAGGCGCCGGTCGGCATCCCAGAAGCGGCGCGTGCCGGCGAGCGGGCCCTGATTGACGTAGGTGCCCTCGGCGGTTTTCACCATCCGCATCGGCTGGGCGAGATTATTGACGTTGGCAATGAACAGGCCGCGCTTGGGATCGTAAGCGCCGCCATAATAATTCACGCCGCCCTGCGTGCCGGGCAGCGACACGGTGTAGCGATCGAGCTCGAGCGGCGTGTAGATCGGGCCGAGCTTCATATTGTTGTCGTCGACCAGTTTCTCGCAATAGGCCTGATGCGCCGCCTCGCCCTTGTAGAGATTGTCGCGACGCAATTCGGTCTGGGCAAGCGGCTCGGGTAACACCGGAAAAGGCTGGGTCGGCGACAATTGCTCGCCCGGGATCGTGCTGGCCGGAACCGGGCGCTCGACCGCGCCAAAGATCGGCTTGCCGGTGACGCGATCCAGCACGAACATCAGGCTGTTCTTGTTGACCGTGACCAAAGCCGGGATGACGCGACCGTTGCGGCGCACGTCGACCAAGGTCGGCGGAGATTGGGTATCCATGTCCCACACGTCATGGTGGGTAACCTGGAAATGCCATAGATATTTGCCGGTGTCGGCACGCACCGCCACGATCGAGCTGGAATAGAGATTGTTGCCCGGACGGTCGGCCCCGACGCGGTCATTATTGGGCGCGCCGAGCGGCATGTAGAGAATGCCGCGCTTCGCATCGATCGTGAAATAGCCCCACACGTTGACGCCGGAGCGCTGCTTCCAGCTGTCGCCCCCCCACGTCTCATGGCCGGGCTCGCCGGGGCCGGGAATGGTCTTGAAGGTCCAGACGAGCTTACCGGTGCGCGCATCCCAGGCGCGCGTATCGCCGGCCGGACCCTTGCCGCCGCTCGATCCGCCGGGCCCTTCGCCGGGTCCGGCGCCGGTGATGAGCAGGTTCTTCCAGACGATCGCGGGCGACGGCAGGATGTAGGAATCGCCCGGCCGGCCGTTCATGACCTCCGGCGTCTTGAGATCGACGATGCCCCCATTGCCGAAGCCGGCGTTGAGCGAGCCGTCGCGCGCGTTGAGGGAGATGAGCTTGCCGCCGCGCGTGCCGACCACAATCGACGGTGGCGCGGTGTGATCGCCGGGCCAATAAGAGACGCCGCGGATCGAGCCGACATCGTTGTTCGGCAGGATTGCGACCCATTTCTCCTGGCCGGTCGAGGCATCGAGCGCGACCACCCGGCTATAGGGCGTCGGCAGATACATGACGTTGCCGATGACGAGCGGGATCGCTTCCGAGGTGAAGCGCCGGTTGCTTGCGGTCGCGCCAGGGGCATCGGCGGGCTTCATATGGTAAGTCCAGGCGCGCCGCAGCCTGGTGACATTGGCCGGCGTGATCTGGGTCAGCGGCGAATAACGCTGGCTACCGAGGTCGCGGCCGGAGGTCGGCCAGTCGCCATCGGCCGCACAGGCGGTGCCCGTCAGCAACGCGGCGAACGATGCGCCGGCGATCAGCCTGTGTACGGCCCTCATACTCATCCTTCCTGACATTTATTTGGGAGTCCGGCCGCCGGCTTCAGCCCACAATCCGTCGAGCCGGGCCTGGGGCCAGGCGGTCGGGCTCCAGCTCCAGCCGAGATCGTCGACCTTGATGCGCGCGATCAGCTGTGCCTCGCCAGTGCCGGCGCCGACGGCCGCGCGGGCGCGATCGAGGAAGGTCTGCATCTTGGCGCGGAAGGCGAGCACGTCGGGCCGCCGCATCGGGTGATCGCCATGGCCCGGCACGGCCAACTCGAAATCGAGCTTGAGCATTTCGTCAAGTGTGGCGATCCAGCCGGCGATATTGGCGCCGCCGCCATAATCGATCGTCGGCGTGCCGCCGTTGAGCAGATCGCCGGCGGCGACGATCCTGCCGGTCGGGAAATAGACGACCGTGTCGCCGCTGGTGTGACCGGGGATGTAATGATGCGCGTCGACCCGACCGCGCGTCAGCACGAGCGAGAAATCCTTGCTGAACAGGATGTTGGGCGAGGCTGGTGCGGTGCCGCCGGCCGCCTGCGCGGCAAGCCGTTCGGCAAGGCCGTCATTGCCGATGACCATTACATGCGCGTCGATGAAGCGGCCATTATTGCCGACATGATCGCCATGATGATGGGTGTTGAATACCGCTATCACCGGCAGGTCGCTGACAGTGCGGATGGCAGCGACCAGATTGTTGAAATTGGCCTCGCCCGCCAATTTGTCGTCGACCAGGATCAGGCCGTGATCGGCGGTCCATACGGTGACATTTCCGCCGGCGCCGGTGACCATATAAAAACCGGGGGCGATCGCCTTGATGGTCTGCGGCTGAACGGCAGGCGGCGGGGCGGCGGGTTGCTGGACCGCAGGGGACTGGGCCGCGGCAGCGGAGGCAAAACCGGCCGCGGCCCAGAACAGGAATGGTAGGCAGCGGACCACTTAGTGGGCGACCGTTCCGCCGGCAGGCAAGGTGAAGGCATACAGATTTTCGCCGGCGGCGAGCACGACGTATTGCTTGCCGTCGAGCATGTAGCTGATCGGGGCGTTGGACTGATTGGCAGTGGCCTTGAGGTGCCACAAGATCTCGCCATTGCTGGCGCGGTAGACGATGATGTTGTTCTGATCGTCACCGGTGAAGAGAAGATTGCCTGCCGTCGCCATCAAGCCTGGCCCGACCGTGCTGCCGGGGCTGCTGATGCTGACATAGGGATGTTCCCAAGCATGTTTGCCGGTGAGCGGATCGATCGCCATCAGGATACGCTGCGCCTCGCCGAGTGATCCGCCGCCGCCACCGGCATAGCCCGCCGGCTTGGGGCTGGTATCGTAGAGATAGTAGATGCCCAGCCCTTTGACCGTGTTGATGTAGAACAGGCCGGTCTGGTCGCTATAGGCGGGATTGTACCAGTTGGTCGGGTTGGCGTTGCCGATCGAGCCGGTAGTCTTGGGATCGTTGTCGCGATCCGAAATCGGCTCCTGCGTCTTGGGGTTGATCCCCTTCACCCATTTCAGGCCGGGCATGTAGGGCGTCGAGACGATCGGTTTGCCGGTGATGCGGTCAACCGTCACGAACCAGCCGCTGCGCGCGCCGTAGGACAATAATTTGCGCGGTTTGCCGTCGATCACGCGATCGAACAGCACCGGCGTGTTGGTGCCATCATAGTCATGCGTGTCGTGCGGCATCGCCTGGAAATGCCATTTGAGCTTGCCGGTTTCGATATCGAGCGCGACGACCGAGGCGGTATAAAGATTGTCGCCCATGCGGCCCTGGCCGGCGAACACGGGATTGGCGTTGCCGGTCGTCCAGTAGAGCGTCTTCAGCTCGGCATCGTAGGTACCCGGCATCCACGTGCCGCCGCCGCCATGCGCCGCGGAATCGACGTCGGGCCAGGTCTCGATGCCGGGCTCGCCCGCGCCGGGTGTGACGTAGAATTTCCACTGCTCCTCGCCGGTCATCGGATCGAGCGAGAGCAGGAAGCCGCGGATGTCCATCGCATCGCCGCCGACGCCGACCAGCACGTGATTGCCGACGATGACGGGCGCGGACGTGGTGAAATATTGCTTGCGGGCGTCGGCGATCTCTTTGCGCCAGCGCTCTTTGCCGGTCGCGCTGTCGAGGCAGATCACCCAATCGTCCGGGCCCATGAAATAGAGCATGTCCTTGTACATGCCGACGCCGCGATTGGCGACGAGATGGCCGCCTTTGTCGACCCATTTATAGGTCCACAGCCGCTCGCCGGTATGCGCATCGAGCGCGTAGACCAGGTTCGGCAGCGTGACGTAGAGGATGCCGTTGACCATGAGCGGCGTGCCCTTGATCACCGGCTGGGGGGCGCCGCGCTGCGCGCCGACATCGTTGAACCGAGACGTCCATGCAATCTGGAGGCCAGCGACGTTGTGTTCGTTGATTTGCGTGAGCGGCGAAAAGCGGCGGCCGGTATAATCGCCCTGAAAAGTTGGCCAGCTATCCGTCGGCGGCGCACCGAGCCGCGCCGGATCGAGATAATTGGCGAGCGCCGGCGCCGGAAGAAGCGACAGCACCAGGGCCACCGGAAGTGCGCGCCTCACTTGAGCGACCCCAGGTAGGTGACGAGATCGGTCATCTCGCGGTCCTTGATGCGGAAGGCGAAATCCTTGTGCCACTGGAGCGGATCCTTGAGCATGACCTTGACATCCGGGCCGCGCTGGAAGGCGTGGACGATGTCTTTCTGGTCGATCAGGACGATGGCGAAATCGTCGATCTTGGTAATGCGGCCTTCAATCGATCCGGCGGCGGTGGTGACGGTCGCGCGGATGGCGCGCCCGGGATGATCCTCACGCGACGGGAAGATCATCGAGCGCTGCAGATCGAGCGGGCGGAATTTGGCGCCGACGCCCTTGAGGTCGCCGGTCACCGAATGACATTCGACGCAATTCTTGCGAAAAAAGGCAGCGCCCTTGGCGCTATCGCCGGTCATGACGTTGTTGGTGTTCTGATAGGTGCCGCGATTGGCGTAATTCTCGACCTGCTGGTGCAGGAATTCGGTGACGTCAGTCAGCGCGCGATCGCCGAGCTGAGCGAAGGGTGGCATGCCCTTGTCGGGACGACCGACCTTCAGGAACGGCACCATTTTCTCGCCATGGTCGTCATCGAGCAGTTGGCTGGAATAGAGCAGATTGGGGCCGATACCGCCGCGCGCGTCGGGCCCGTGGCAGGCGGCGCAATTTTCGGCGAAGATCGGCTTGCCGCGCCCGGCGGCGATGGCGTCCGGGGCAGCGCCGAGACCGAGGAACTGGCGGACGGCGTCGGCACCGCCGCCTGCGCGACGGCCCGGCGCGGCGGCCTTCGGCCCCATCGCCGCAGCCGCATCGTCAGTCGAGGCCGCGGCAGCACCTGGCGAGGGCGGCGCCTGGTCCGGCTTGGCCGGCACGGTCGCGGCCGGATGGCCGCCGGGGGCACTCTGCGCGAGCGCGATGCTGCCCGCGAGCAGCGCCGCGCTGGATATGAGCAGCAATTTACCCAGACGGGAGCCCGTGTCGCCGGCCATCTATTTACCCTCCGCGAGGTTTTTCATCACGCCGAGCAGCTCCTGAAAGCGCTTGTCGAGCCGGGCATGCTCCGATCGCCGGACGGCATCGGACGGCAACGCGCCCTGATCGTAAAACAAGGTGTAGGACAGGCGTGACCGCGTCGTGCCGTCGGGCTCGACTGCGAGCGTACCGTGAAAATTGGTAGCTACCATCGCGCCGACCGTCTGAACGTAGGTGTAGGAATGCGTGGTCTTGGCGACCATCGGCTCGATCGTGGTGGCATCGCGCAGACGGCGCACCGTGCCGACATCGCCACTGCCGGACGCATAGTCACACGTTACCTTCATCCATTCTGCGATGGCGCAATAGCCGCCGATCCGCGCCCACACTCGATCGGCCGAGCGCGCGACCGTCACGTCGTGGCGGATCGTGACGTAATCAGCCGCATGGACCGTCGGCGCGAAGCTGACGCCGAGCAGGCAGGCCGGAAGGATGCGGGAGAAGACCATCTGCGCCGATGCCGTCAATTGCGCTTGGGCCGCTCGGGCGTCGGCGGCTGCTTATAGTCGACCAATTCGTCGACCGGGTGGTGGCCGGCCCAGGCAATCCCGCGCAACAGCATCGCTTCGATCTGCGGATTGGCGAAATTGGCATATTCATGCCCCTGCATCCACACGAAGGCGCGGGCCGGCTTCCCGCCCGCTACCGTGTGTTCATACGTCCAGATCTGCGGGACGACCTGGCCGACGCCGCCACCCTGACGCGCGCTCGGCGTGTCGTCGATCACGGTGGTGGCGAGGACGTGAATGGCGGGATTGGACGCCCACGTCATCCGGTAGAAACTCTCTTCCGGATTGAGGGTGAGATTGGTCATGCCCTTCATGATCGGCGAGGCGGGATCGACGATCTTGTACGTGACGTTGGCGTCGAGCGTGTAATTGACTTCTCCATGCTTCTTGCCGCCACCAAGCAGCGCCGCCATTTCGGCGGGGTCGGGACCGCACATGGCATCATGAAAGGCGACGATGCCGCCGCCGCGCTTGACGAAATCGTTCAGCGCCGCGCGCTCGGCGGGCGTCATGAAACCCGTATCGCCCTTGTAGACGACGAGCACGTCGACGCCTTCGAGCTCCTGCGCGCTGGGCGCGTGGAACGACCCGTCGACGACCGCGCCGTGCATCGTCAGCACTTTGCTCCAGTCGGCGAGCCATTGCGGATAATCATGCTGGCCGGGCATGTGGGTTTTGAGCCCAGCGCGCAGATAGACGTGCATGCCCGCCAGATTCTGGCCGGGAATGCGCGGCTTTTCAGCGCCGGTCGGCACGCCGCTGCCGCTTATGGCGGCGGTCGGGCTTTGCGCCGATAAGGCAGGCGCAAGCGCCATGCAGGCCAGCAGCGGCGCCCATTTGATCGCAGTCCTGATCATATCATCTCTCCTAGCCGCGGGTCGGCGGTCACTTGACCGTCCAGCCGCCGTCGATCACGAAATCGGTGCCCGTCGCGAAGCCCGCGAGATCCGAGCAAAGATAACAAGCTAGCCCGCCAATCTCGCTGGCGTCGCCCCATCGGCCGACCGGCAAGGCCGCAAGGAATGCCTCATTGGCCTTGGGATCGTTCATCACCGGCGCGTTGAGCGGGGTCGCAAACGGGCCCGGACTGATGCCGTTGACGGTTATGCCTTCGCCGGCAAGCTCGAGCGCGAGCGCGCGGGTGAAACCCAGCAAGGCTGCCTTGCCCGACGAGTATGCGGTCCGCCCGGGCAGCGAGATGTGGGCCATGATCGAGGTCATGTTGATGATGCGGCCATAGCCGGTGCCCACCATGCCGGGCACGAAGGCGCGGCAGGCGAGAAAGGTGCTGATCAGGCTGGAATCGACCACACTCTTGAACTCGTCGAGCGTGAAATCGACGAGGTTCTTGCGGATATTTGTGCCCGCGCTGTTGATCAGGATCTGTGGCCGCGGGAAGCGCGCATTGACCTCCTCGGCCAGGCGAGCGACGTCGTTCTCATCGACCAGGTCAGCGGTAAAGACCGCCGCTGTGCCGCCCTTCGCCGCCAGCGCGTCCGCGATCTGCTCGAGCTTGGGGCGGTTGCGCGCGACCAGCGCGATCTGCGCACCGGCATCGGCCAGGGCGTGCGCCATCGCCTCGCCGAGTCCGCCGCTCGCACCCACAATCACCGCCGTCTTGCCGGAAAGATCAATCTTCACGCTTCGAATACCTTCGATAGGATTAAGGTTGCTCGGCCAACGCCGGCGCTTCCGCACCGGCGCGCTTGCCGGTGGGATCGAGGAACAGCCACAGGACCGCACCGAGCAGCGCCATGCCGGTCATAACGTACAGCACGGCGTTCCAGTCATTGTTGGTATGCTTGAGGATGATGCCGGCAATCCACGGCGCCACGAAGCCGGAGAAATTGGCGAACATGTTCATCGCGGCCGCGACGGTGGCGGTATAGCGACGGCCGACCTCCACACAGGCATTCCAGGAGATCGGCACAGTCAGGTCGCCGCAGAAGCTGATCGCGGCCATGATCACGATCGCGACCCAGACATTGGGTGCCAACGGGAGTGCGAACAACAAGGCCGCGACGGCGAGGAAAGCGAAAATCGCGACCGCGCGCCGCGATATGCCGAGCGGCAGCAGCCCGCTGACGAGCGAGCCGAAGCCACCGCATAGCAAAGGCAGGACCGAAAGGCCCGCCGTCCAGGCGGCGTTCTGGCCCTGCGCCTCCCGCAGGTAGGTAGGCATCCAGGTGACGAAGAAATACCAGACATAGGACCAGCAGAAATACTGGCACATCAGCAATATCGTCTGGGGACGCAGCAGGATGCGCGTCCAATTCTCAGTCTCGTGGCTGGTCAGCGTCCGCGATTCGTCGAGCAATGCCCGCTCGGCTTCATTGACCCCGGGATGGTCGTGCGGATTTTCGCGGAACCACAAAAGGAAGGCGACGCACCAGATCACGCCCAAGGCGGCGAAGGCGACGAAGCTCCAGCGCCAGCCGAACAGGTTGATGCCCAGCAGCGCCAGCGGCGGCGCGGCGGCGCCGCCCCAGCGTGTGCACGCCCACATCAACGCCTGCGCGCGAATGCGCTCGCCGCGCGGCAGCCACTGGCTGAGCATGCGCGTTAGGTTGGGAAAGCAGCCCGCCTCCCCCGCGCCGAACAGGAAGCGGATGATCCACAGCGACAGCAGGTTCCAAGCGGCGCCGGTGAGCGCGGTGAAGAATGACCATGCCAGCACGACCTGCGCCAGCACGCGACGCACGCCGAGCTTGTCACCCAGCAGGCCCATCGGAATTTCGAACGCCGCATAAGCAAGGCCGAACGCGCCCAGGACGGCGCCCAGCTGTTGCTTATCGAGATGCAGATCCGTGGAAATCGGCCCGGCCGCCTGCGAGATCGCGACGCGCTGGATATAGGAAAGGACCGCCAGCGATAGCGCGAAGCCCACGACGCGATAGCGAACCCGGCTCGCCTTCATGCGGCAATCCTGCCGGGCACGATCCCAATCCGCGACACGCCGCTTCTCCCTTGGCCGCGCCCTAGTCCGGCGCCGTTTGTTATTACATTCTGTATACTAAATGCAGATGGAGGCTTGTCAAGCAAGCCGCGCTCCGTCAAATCACGCGTGACAACCATGAACGAATGAGTGGTAGCGCGTCCAGAACCAGACAACAATCTGTATGCAATCGGGAGGAACAATGATCCAAGAAGAGGTCAAGAGGACGGGAGATGCGCCTCTCGCGGGCAAGATTGCATTGGTGACGGGCTCCGGTCGCGGGCTCGGCCATATGGTCGCCGAATTTCTCGCAAATCTGGGCGCTGCAGTTGCCATTCACGACATTAGTGAGGATGCGCCCGCCCAATATGGCGAAGCTCCCAACCTCAGCGCTGCCGCCGCGGCGCTGGCTGGGGACGGTGGCCGCGCGATCGGCGTAACAGGCGATATCACCAGCGAAGCGGATGTTGCCCGCCTTGTGGAGCAAGTCGAACAACAGCTCGGTAGCATCTCGATTTTGGTGAATTGCGCGGGCGGCGATATCGGCGCGGCCGGCACCAAGCCCGATCCCAACGGCGCGCTCGATATCAGCCTCGCCGACGCGATGGCGGTGTTCCAGCGCAACTTCATCGGCACGATGCTGATGTGTCGCGCGATCGCGCCCGGCATGGCTGAGCGCAGCGAGGGGACGATCATCAACTTCGGCTCTTTGAACGGCCATCAGGGCGTCTCGCCCGAGGTCGTCTATGGCTGTGCCAAGGCCGCGATCGTCCATTATACACGCTGCCTGGCGCTGGAGATGCGACCGCACGGCGTACGCGTGAACGTGGTCAGCCCCGGCCCCGCCAAGAGCGCGCGCTTCCTGGCAACGCGTCAGACCGATCCGAGGATGATGGCAGAAGGCCCGTCGCTTGATCGTTATGCGAGCCCTGCCGAGATCGCCGATGTCGTGGCATTTCTTGCCTCTGAGCAGAGCCGGTTCATGACCGGCCAAGTGCTTCGGGTCGATGGCGGCATCGGCCTCTACGCGGCATGAGCGAGAAATTATGACGAACAGATTGTCGGGTAAAACCTGCCTCGTCACCGGCGCGGCCCAAGGGATTGGCCAAGCGGTGGCGGAAGCTTTCCTGCGTGAAGGCGCCGCCGTGATCGCGACCGACCTTCAGCAGGACCGGCTGGACGCGACTTTTGCTGGAAAGGGGGCGATCACCGCCCGCCTGGACGTCACCGATGCGGCGGCGGCGCAGGCGCTGGCCCGGGCGCATCCTGAAATCAATGGGCTGGTTAACTGCGCCGGCTGGGTTGCGGCAGGGACGATCCTCGACAGCGATCCGGCGGACCTCGAACGCAGCTTCGTGATCAACGTCATGTCGATGACCAACACGATCCGGGCCGTGTTGCCGGCCATGCTGGAACGCAAGGACGGATCCATCGTGAACATTGCGTCCGTGGTTTCCTCGGTCATGGCGGCACCCAACCGCTTCGCTTATTCGACCAGCAAGGCAGCGGTGGTCGGGTTGACCATGTCAGTGGCCCGCGATTTCATCGCCGAGGGGGTGCGCTGCAACGCAATCAGCCCCGGCACGGTCGACAGCCCATCGCTCGCCGACCGCCTGCGCGCGACCGGCGACGAGGCCGCGGCACGTGCCGCGTTCGTCGCGCGTCAGCCGATGGGCCGGATCGGCAAGCCGCAGGAGATAGCCGAGGTTGCGGTCATGCTCGCCTCGGACGAGGCGCGGTTTATGACCGGCACCAATATCGTCATCGACGGCGGCATGAGCCTCTAAAGGCCGTCAGGTGCCGTAGCGCCGGACGTTCTGCCGTTGCGCGCCGAGTCCGTCGATACCGAGGGTGATGACGTCGCCTTCCTTGAGCCAGACTTGCGGCTTCTTGCCCATGCCAACGCCGGGAGGCGTGCCGGTGCTGATCACATCGCCGGGCTGCAAACTCATGAACTGGCTGACATAACTGACGATGTGCGGCACGTCGAAGATCAGGCTCGACGTATTGCCGGTTTGCATGCGAGTGCCGTTGACGTCGAGCCACAGACCGAGATCGTTGATGTCGGAAACCTCGTCCAGGGTCACGAGATAGGGGCCGAACGGACCGAACGTGTCGCAGCCCTTGCCCTTGTCCCAAGTGCCGCCGCGTTCCAGCTGATATTCCCGTTCGGACAGATCGTTAACCAGGCAAACGCCGGCTACGTGATCCAGCGCTGCTTCGCGCGAGACGTAGCGCGCCTCTTTCCCGATCACCACGCCCAGCTCCACTTCCCAATCCGACTTGGCGGACTGGGGCGGGAGATAGACGTCGTCATTCGGCCCGATGATGGCCGACGTCGCCTTGGTGAAGATGATCGGCTCGCTCGGGATCGGCATGCCGGATTCGGCGGCGTGATCGCTGTAGTTCAGCCCGATGCACAGGAATTTGCCGACGCTCGCGACCGGTTCGGCCAGCCGGACATCTGGCTCGACGATCGGTAGCGTCTCGACGTCGATCTCGCGCAGCTGCCCCAGGCCGGTGGCGAGCAACGCGCCATCGATATCGGTGACGTGTGCGGCCAGCGAGCGGATCCTTCCCGCCTGATCGAGCAAGCCGGGTTTCTCCTGCCCCTTGGGGCCATAGCGCAGCAACTTCATGATCTTCCCTTCGATCAGACAGGTCCGCCCTGCGGCGGCACGGAGGTCAGGATTGGGCGAAAGCCGGCGTGGCTGCGAGACTCGAGAAGCGCTCGGGCTCGGTATAGGCCATGCGAAGATGGGTGAGGATCGCGAGCTGCGGATCGCCTTCGCCGCCGGCTACGAAGTCCAGCAACGCGCGGTGATGATTCAGACGCCAGCGGCGGATCTCCTGACTGACATGCTCCAGCGCCTTATGCGCGAACAAAGATGTTGTGAGCGAGATAAGCGTGCGCTCCAGAAAGGGATTCCCGGTCGCGTGCCACATCACCGCGTGGAATTTGCGATCGAGCGCGGCCGCATCGATCAGCGGGCCGTCCCATGCCTCCATCTGTTCGACCAACGCTGTCAACTCGGCGAGCAACTCCGGGGTCATCCGCATCCGCACGAGGCGCAGGGCCTCGGCTTCCAGCACCATGCGCAGGCTGTTGATCTGCTGCACCTCATCGGGCGAAAGCTTGATCACGAACATGCCACGGCGCTCGTGATTCATCACGAGCCCCTGTTCCTGCAATTGCGACAAAGCTTCGCGGACGGGAATGCGGCTGATGTTGAACTCGCGTGCGATCTGGCTTTCATTGAGCCGCTCGCCGGGGCGATATTTACCGCTCATGATCTGTGCGCGCAGCGTCTTGACGACATGCGTGCGCAAAGTCGGCGGCATGCCATCCAAAGTTTCCGGATCTTCGCTCAGCGTTGCTAGCTGCATTGTTTCTGCTTCCGTCGTCTGCTCGTCATCCACATGGGATTGCCGCCGACGATATACACCATTCGCGGCGATAGCCGAGCCGCCCTACGGGCGAACATTTCATTAACGCTGCTCACATCCTCACACCGATCGCTCATTGTCTCGCTGTATACTAAATATTATTCCTAGCTCAAGCAGGCTCGTGGTGGCGGGCGGGGAGGGCTACGCGGTAGTAGCTCTTGCGGGCACAGCGTTCTTGACATCCCCTGAGCAGCGTATGCATACTGTATGCAGTTAGCAGCCGGTGAGCTGAAAAAGGGGAGTGGATGTGACACGACTTTATTCCAAGGCCGCGCTGTTGTGCACGGCAGCTTCGTTCCTGCCGCTCGCGGTTTCGGCTCAGACAGTCGCAATCCCCGCCGGTCCGCCGGCAACCGGGTCGGAAATCTCGCAGCCTTCCACGAATGATTCCGCTGCGGCCTCGCCAATTTCGAGCAGCAACCCGCCAGCCTCCGGTCGCGATGCCGCTTCCGCCGGAGAGGGCGAAATTGTGGTGACCGGCTCGCGCATCGTCACCAACGGCTACAAGGCGCCGACGCCGGTAACGGTCGTAAGCACCACCGAATTGCTCAAGAAGGCCCCGGAAAGCATCGCCGCCGGCCTCTCGACCCTGCCGCAATTCAAGATGTCGTCCGGCTCCAACGTTACCAGCAGCCAGGCGCGCGCGACCAATTCCGGCAATTATCTTAACCTACGCGGGCTTGGCGAAAACGAAACGCTGCTGCTGCTGGATGGCCAGCGACTTCCGCCGACCAGCTATGTCGGCACGACCGACGCCAACATCATCCCGCAGGCGCTGGTACAGCGTGTCGACGTGGTGACCGGCGGCGCTTCGGCCGCTTATGGGTCGGACGCCGTCGCAGGCGTGGTCAACTTCATCCTGGACACCAAATTTGATGGCGTGAAGGGATCGGCACAATATGGCATATCCAGCCGCGGCGACGATCATCAGGTAAAGGCGAATCTCGCGTTCGGTACCGGCCTCATGGACAACCGGCTGCACCTCGAGGGCAGCTTCGATTATTTCTATCAGCCCGGCATCCCAAACAATGGCGAACGCCCCTATGGCGGCAATTATGACGGCGGCTGGGTCGATGTCGGGCAATATGTGCCCGGCACCGGTACCAACACCGTTGCCAATGGATGTCCAGCGTCGGGCTGCGCTGCCGGTACAAAGCAAAACCCGTACACGCCCATGTTCAACGTCCGGCTTGCCAATGGCACATACGGCACGCTCGTAAATTCCGGCCGCAACGCAGCCGGGCAGACCGTACCCTTCACGCTCAACCTCAATACGTTCGAGCCGAATGGCAGTTATCATAAAGCCGATCTCGGCACGCCGACCGGCACCCCTAACTTCAACGTCGGCGGGCGCGACACGGCGGTTTCGTTCGGTACGACGCTGACCAGCTACCTTAAGACCAAACAGGGCTTCCTGCGGGCCGATTACGACTTTGGCGGCGATGTAACCGGCTTCTTGCAAGGCAGCTATACCAACGCGAAGACACAGTTCGTGACGGTGGCCGCGGGAACGCAGTTCCAGTCGTTCCAGATCTTTTCGGACAATGCCTTCCTGCCCACCAGCTTCCGCGACGCGATGGTCGCCCAGGGGGTGAACAGCTTCGTCGGCAGCCGCGTCGAGGCGGACCAGACGCCGAAGCGTGCCTATGACAACAATACGGCGAAAACGGTGCTGGCCGGGATCAAGGGCAAGCTCGCCAACTTCAACTGGAACATCACGGGATCCTATGGCGATTCCGATCTGAAGGTTCGCCACAGCGGCAATTTCAACCAGTCGCACTGGTTCGCCGCGCTCGACGCGGTGCGCGGTCCGCAGGGCAATATCGTGTGCCGCATCACGGTCACCAATCCGGGCCTGCAGGACAATTGCGTGCCGTGGAACCTGTTCGGCAACGGCTCCCCGTCCAAGGCTTCCTATGCCTATTTCGAGGAGGATTCGACCTTCCACGTGAAGTCGCGCCAGAGTGACGTCGCCGCCAATCTCACCGGCGCATTGTTCGATCTGCCCGCCGGCTCGGTCAACATCGCGGTTGGCGGCGAATATCGGCACCAATATCTGGACGTGACCAGCAACAACGATCCGTCGACGCCGATCGATCTGACCGGGCTGCGCACCTATGCCGGCGTGTACAATCTGAAATTCAACAGCACCAATCAGGGCAAGGCGCACGGCACCCAGAACGTCAAGGAAGGCTATGCCGAGGTCGCGGTGCCGATCCTGCGCGACACGCCGTTCTTCCAGAGCCTCGATCTCAACGGCGCGGTTCGCTACACCGATTATAGCGTGAGCGGCGGCATTTGGGCGTGGAAGGGTGGCGCAAGCTGGTCGCCAATCCAGCAGCTCCGCTTCCGCGGCACCTATTCGCAGGATATCCGCGCACCAACCCTCAACGAATTGTTCGCAGGCGTGTCATCCACGCGCGGCACCTTCACCGACGTCCACACCAATATCAACACCAACACGATCACGCTGACACGGGGCAATCCCGATCTGAAATCGGAGAAAGCACGCACGCTGACGATCGGCGGCATCTGGCAGCCGCCCTTCATCCCCGGCTTCAGCGCCTCGCTCGATTATTACCATATCAAGATCAACGATCAGATCAGCACGCTCAGCACGACCGACCTCAACCAGCGGTGCGAAGATTCGGGCGGTACCGATCCGCTGTGCGTATTCGTCAATCGGCCGCTGCCGTTCAGCGATCGCAGCCCGGCCAACTTCCCGACCAATATCTCGACCGTGCCGTTCAACCAGGCATCGGCGGTCACGCGCGGCTTCGATTATGAGCTGAATTACCGGCTCGGCCTGGGCAATTTGCTGTTCGACGAACCGGGCCGCATTGATCTGCGCTTCATCGGCAATTACACGCCATCCTACGTCACCAAGACTGGCCCGACGGTAACGCCGGTGCAATTGGCCGGTGTTGCCGCCGGCAGCGGCGTTCCGCGGCACAAGTTCACCGCCTCCGCGCAATTCACCGACGGGCCGCTAAGCTTCGGCGCCGACGTGCGTTTCATCGGCGTGATGCACTACACTAAGGTCGCGACGCAGTTTTACACCAACAACCGCTTGCCGGCGGTCGCCTATCTGAGCGCGAACATCTCCTACGATCTCAAGATCGGCGGCCATGCGATCACGATCTATGCGACGGGCACGAACTTGACCGATCACTTCGCTTTCGCCCCGCAGGCGAATGCCCAGCCGACCGAATTCTACCCGAGCTTCCAGTCCTTCTACGACGTGGTCGGCCGCTATGTAGTGGGCGGTATCCGGTTCAAATTCTGATCCTAAAGCAGCCCCCATCGCTGCTCCTGATGCCCGCGGGAAACCGCGGGCATCTTTTTTTAAGCGGGCACGTCAGCGGTGCAGGGACGTTCGCTCCGCTCAGGCCACGCCGGAAGCGCCCCAATGCCGTGCCTTGCTTGTCTGGCCGATGCCGGGGTTGAGCTGATTGCGCGGGTCGATCGTGCGGTAGAATTCCGCCAGCGCCGGCTTGGCCTTGTAGAGATGACCGACATTATGCTCCGCCGGATATTCCGCGCGCCGACCGTTCAGCAGCGTCCACATCGCATGTTCGAGCGCCACCGGGTCATGCCCCTTCCGGACGATATAATCCTGATGGAAGACATGGCAGAAGAAGTGGCCGTAATAGAGCTTATGAATGATTGCCCGGTCTATCTCCGGCGGCAAGGTTTCGAACCAGCTTTGCTCGTTGCGCGGCAGCGCGATGTCGAGCGCCACGATATCCTCGACGTCGCGCGCATGGATCGCGCGGTAGCGAACCGCCGCCCCCGCCGCAGCGAAGCGATGCAGAAAGGCCTTGGTCGCCTCGTCGGGCGTGCATTCGAAGAAATCGCCTTCACCGGAGGGGAATAGGCCCGCCAGCAGCGCCCGGGTCGGCGCGGCATTCGCCTGCGTCACCTTGAGCATCAGATGATGCTCATAGCGATCGCGATAGTCTCGCAGTCGCCGCGGCAGGTGGCGGGGGAAGGCACGGGCGGCAATCTGCAGCAGCCGATCGCTGATATTGTGCCGACCCAAGCGCAGCTTAGCGGCAATCGCATCCACGCGCGCCTTTGCCCCGAAGAGCAGCGGCAGGCGATCCGTCCCCAGATGCTGGATCGCGACGAACGTATCCTTGCCGTAACGTGCGGCGATGTCGAACGCGGCGCGGTGCATATATTCGGCCGCGATCGGCAGATGCTCGAAGGTGCCGAGCATGGTTCGCCGGATCCGGTTGAGCTCGCCCGGATCGTTAGTACCGATATAGAAGGTCGTTGTGCCTTTATCCTTGGGGAAGGTATCTAGCCGGGCGGCAAACAGGATCAATTTGCCGGCGCTGCCCGATGCCTCGAACAGGCAGCGCGGATCGGCATTGTAGCGGGCGGGCGTATCCGCATCGACCGCGCGGACATGCTCGGCATATTCATGGTTGGAGGCATGTTTGTGCGGATCATGTTCGATTTCGGCAGCCGTGAAGTCGCCATCCTGCAGCCGCTGCAAGATGGTTTCCGGCGCATTGCCGAGCCGGATGCCTAAGTGATTGACCAGCTCGAGCTCGCCGCCCGCGGTGACCCGCGCGAACAGCGCATATTGGGTGAAGGACGGACCGCGCTGGATCAGCGATCCGCCTGAATTGTTGCAGACGCCACCTAGCACGGATGCCCCGATGCAGGAGGAACCGATCACGGAATGCGGTTCGCGATCAAGGGGCGCCAACGCCCGTTCCAGATCGTATAGGGTCGTGCCCGGCAGGCAGACCACCTGGCGGCCTTCGTCGATCAGATGCAGCCCCGTAATCCGCGTTGTGCTGACGATCACTACCCCGTTGGGATAATCGTCCCCGTCGGGGGTCGAGCCGCCGGTAAGCCCGGTATTGGCGGCCTGCATGATCATCGTAACGTCGGCGGCCAGGCAAGCCTGCGCGACCTGCCATTGCTCGATTAGGGTGCCTGGGCGCACGACTGCGAGCACTGGGCCATCACCGTAGCGATAGCCGCGGCGATAACGGCGGGTCGTTCCGTCCGTGGTCAGGACGTGACCCGGCCCGACGATCGTGCGGAGCTGCGCCCGCAGGGCGGAAGCCGAGGAACCTTCGTGCGAGCTCATCTTGCCGCCAAGTCTCTCTTCACTACCGACACCGCTTGTGGAGAGGCGCTATTTCAGCGTTTTCAGATAGGCGATGATCGCCGCGCGCTTCGCGGCATCGGGCAGGCCGACATAGGGCATGCGGTTTCCCGGAACCGCCTTTTGCGGCGCCATCAGAAAGGCGTCGAGCGTGGCCGGGTTCCAGGTGCCACCCTTGCCCTTCATCGCCGGGGAATAGGCGAAGCCGGGAATGGTACCGGGCGTGCGGCCGACCACGCCCGCCAGGCTCGGGCCGATGCCGGAAGCGCCCTTGATCGTGCTATGGCACACGCTGCATGGCGCGAATGCGCTCTTGCCGGCGGCGGCGGTCGCCGCCGCGCTGGCAGGCGCCGCGGTTGCGCCCGATCCGATGAGCGCCACTGGCAGCAGCAAAGCACCGGCCACCACGCATTTCCGCAACGCAACCATTCTTCTCTCCACTACGATCCGCCTGCCCGTCGCAAGTCTGTATACAGAGTACAATTATTCCGCCTAGGCTTTTGTCATTGTTGGGCTGAAGCCATGCTGAATATTGTTGGAGAGACAATGGGAAGGTCCCTGCTGATCCTATCGCTGCTTGTGCTGGCATCCTGCGGGCGGCCGCCGGCTGCTTCGGAAAAACTGTTCGTCTCGAACGAACGCGGCGATTCGGTCGTCGCCCTCGATCCAGCGAGCGGTACAGTCCTCCAGCGGATCAGCCCCGGCAGGCGCCCCCGCGGATTGTTGCTGTCCCCTGACGGGGCCACGCTGTATGTCGCGATATCCGGTTCGCCGATCGGTGGCCCGGGCGTTGATGAGAGCAGACTGCCCCCGGCCGATCATCGCGCCGACGGCATCGCGGTGATCGATGTAGCGTCGGGAAAGGTCGCGCGCGTCCTTCCGGCCGGCACCGATCCCGAGACGTTCGCCTTGAGCCCTGATGGACGAACCCTGTTCGTATCGAACGAAGATCAGGGCGTGGTTTCGGCGGTCGCGGTCGATGGTGGGCGTGCGGCGATCACGACGAAGGTCGGGAATGAGCCGGAGGGCATCGCGGTCACGCCGGACGGTGCACGCCTGTTCGTCGCCTGCGAGGCGTCCGACCATGTCGCGATGCTGGATGCGCGTACGCTCAAGCTGATCAAGACGATCGCGATCGAGGGCCGCCCCCGCGGACTGCTGATGTCGGCTGACGGCGCGACCGTTTATGCGTCGGTCGAAAGCGGCGGGCGGCTAGCGCTGATATCGGCGGGTGACGGCGTAGTTCAGAAGCAGATCGACCTCGCCCAAGGCGATAAGAGCATCAAGCCGATGGGGATGGTGGAAGCCCCTGACGGGCATGTGTTCGTCACCACTGGGCGCGGCGGAATGGTGTTGGAAGTGGATCCGATGCGCGGCGCAATTGTCCGCGGCATCGCTCGCGTGGGCGCGCGGCCCTGGGGCATCGGCATCACCGCCGACCGCAAAACGCTGCTTACCGCCAATGGCCCGTCGAACAATGTCACGTTCGTCGACCGCGTCTCCGGCAAGATCATCCGCCACGTGGCGACAGGCGAAGGGCCATGGGGCATTGCCAGCCGCGCCGGCGGTGGAGCTCAATAATCAATCGCGCGATGGCGCTAGCGGATCAGCGCAGCAGGAGCATGGCCGCCACGGCTACGGCCGCCGCTAGCGCGGCAACCATTGCATAGCGCCAGCCGCCGCCGATCCGCACCACCTCGACTGCGCGCAAGGGAGGCGGCGGGGGCGCGGCACCGGGCGGCGGGTAACGCGCCTCGATCCGGCGGATTAGATCGGGCAGCCTGAGCAGGGCCCGCACATCGGTGCGCAGGCGCTCGGCGAGCCATGCCTCGGGGCCGAGTTCGTCGCGCAGCCATTCCTTCACGAACGGGCCCGACACTTCCCACATATTGATGTCGGGATCGAGCGCGGTGGCGACGCCCTCGACCATCACCATCGTCTTCTGGAGCAGCAACAGATGCGGCTGGGTCTCCATGTCGAAGTCGCGCGTGATCGCGAACAATCCGTCGAGCATCTGGCCGATCGAGATGTCCTTGACCGGCAGGCCGCGGATCGGCTCGCCGACCGCGCGCAAGGCGGTGGCGAACTCGGCTTGATTGTGATGCGGCGGGACATAGCCCGCTTCGAAATGAATTTCCGCGACGCGATCATAATTGCCGGTGATCAAGCCGTGCAGAATCTCTGCGAGCCACAGCCGCGCCTGACGGTTGACGCGGCCCATGATGCCGAAATCGATCGCAGCGATGCGGCCGTCGGGCAGCGCGAACAAATTGCCCTGATGGAGATCGGCATGGAAGAAGCCGTCCTCGATCGCCTGGCGCAGGAAGGCGCGCACCAGGCACGATGCGAGCGCATGCATGTCATAGCCGGCCGCGATCAGGTCGGCGCGCTTGGACAGCTTTATGCCGTCGATCCATTCCAGCGTCAGCACGCGCCGCGTGGTGCGTGACCAGTCGATCGCGGGCACGGCAAAGCCGGGCTCGGACGCCATATGCTCGGCCAGCTCGGAGGCGGATGCGCCTTCGCGGCGCAGATCCAGCTCGCGCAACGTCCATTGGCGGAAGGTGGCGATGGTGAGCCGGGGACGCAGCCGCGCCAGTTCGCCGCCCATCGCTTCGGCCTGCGCCGCGGCCCATTCATAGGTGTCTATGGCACGGGCCATTTCCTCCTCGATGCCCGGGCGCAGTACTTTGATCGCGACCGCGCGACCGTCGAGCGTCACCGCGCGATGGACCTGTGCGATCGAAGCTGCGCCGACCGGCTCCGGATCGACTGAGGCGTACAATTGCCCCAGCGGCTTTTCGAGGCTGCGTTCGATCGCGTCGCGGATCGCGTCGAACGGCACCGGCGGCACCGCATCCTGCAGGCGCGCAAGATCGTGCGCGGCTTCCTCGCCAACGAGATCGGGCCGCGTCGCCAGCGCCTGGCCAAGCTTAATCGCAGCCGGCCCGATCGCCTGAAAGGCATCGGCGTAGCGCGGCGTCGACGGCACGCGCACGCCGATATGGGCAAGTTTGATCAGGCGCTTGACCGCCGGCGGCGTGTTGGGATCACGCTCGAGTCCACGCAGTGCGCCGTGACGGGCAAGGATGCGGCCCCAGCGGAGCAGCCGCCAGACATGAGTGCTCGGACGCGTCATGCCGGCGTCAGATCTTCCAGCCGGAATGGATGGCGACCAAGCCGCCCAGGATCGGCTCCGCTTTCACCTGCACGAAGCCGGCAGCGCCGATCATGCCGCGAAATTTCTCCATGTCGGGGAAGCGGCGGATCGACTCGACGAGATAGCGATAGCTCTCCTCGTCGTGGGCGATCGCCTTGCCGAGCTTGGGCACGATCTTGTGTGAATAGAAATCATAGACGTCGGCGAAGCCCGGCCAGAGCGTGGTCGAAAATTCCAGGCAGAAGAAGCGGCCGCCGCGCTTGAGCACACGGTGCGCCTCGGCCAGCGCGCGATCGATGTGGGTGACGTTCCGGATGCCGAAGGCGATCGTGTAAGCGTCGAACATAGCATCGCCGAAACTCAGCGTCTCCGCATTTTGCACCGACCAGGCGAGCCCCCCCAGGCCCTTCTTGGCGGCACGTTGCTGGCCGACCTCGAGCATGGCAGGATTGATGTCCGACACGGTCACATCCGCGCCCTTTGCTTTCATGCGGAAGGCGATGTCGCCGGTGCCGCCGGCCATATCGAGGATATGCTCGCCGGCGCGCGGCTTGACGCGTGAGACGAAACGGTCCTTCCACAGGCGGTGCATCCCGCCCGACATGGCGTCGTTCATGATGTCGTAGCGGCGGGCGACGCGCGCGAACACCTCGCCCACCTTGGCGGTCTTTTCTGCGGGTGTGACTTCGGAATAGCCGAAGGAGACGGTCTCGGTCATGCCTCGCCCATAGCGAGCCCTTCCCATATCGGCTAGCGGCGCGGATATGCCGGAGCTTCCTGAAGTCGAAACCACTGTACGCGGGCTACGTCCGGTGTTGGAGGGGCAGCGGCTGACGCGGGTCGAGGCGCGCCGCGCCGACCTGCGCCGGGCGATCCCGCCCGATCTGCGCCAGCGACTGACCGGGGCGACCGTTACCCAGCTTGGCCGGCGTGCCAAATATGGGCTGATCGGCACCGATCGGGGCGACACGCTGATCTTCCATCTCGGCATGTCTGGCCGCTGGCGGATCGATCCGGGCGAGATCGGCAAGCACGATCATCTGCTGCTGGAAACGGAAGCGGGTCACGTGCTCGCGCTCAACGACCCTCGCCGATTCGGTTCGCTCGATTTGGTCCCGACCGCGACGGTCGAGGATCTTCCCGCCTTCCGCGCGCTCGGCCCCGAACCGCTCGGGCCGGCGCTGACGGTCGCCTATCTTTCCGGCAAGCTCGATGGCCGCATCGCGCCGATCAAATTGCTGCTGCTCGACCAGCGGGTCGTCGCCGGCCTCGGCAACATTTATGTGTGCGAGGCACTCAACCTGGCGCGGATCGATCCTCGCAAGCCGGGGGGCGGCATATCGACGCCCGCGCTTAAACGCCTGGTCGCGGCAATCCCGGACGTGCTCGACGCAGCGATCGAGGCCGGCGGGTCGACGCTGCGTGATTATGCCCGCCCCGATGGCGAGCTTGGCTATTTCTCCAAGCAATTCCGCGTCTATGGGCGCGAAGGCAAGCAATGCCCCTACGACAAGGGAATCATTCAGCGCCAGGTCGACGGCGGGCGCTCGACCTTCTGGTGCCCAAAATGCCAGCGCTGATCATGCCCGAAGTTGACGGACGTGGCCTCGTTATGTAGAGGGCGCGCAACACGGCGTGGGCCTGCCCGACGCCGCATTCCCAATTGAACAGAGGTCTAGAGACGCATGGCGAACACGCCGCAAGCCAAGAAGCGCATCCGCCGCAACGATCGCCGTGCCGATATCAATGGCGCGCGTGTCAGCCGTATCCGCACCTTCCTGAAGAAGGTCGAACTGGCATTGACGAGCGGCGACAAGGCCGAGGCAACGGCGGCACTCGCAGCAGCGCAGCCTGAACTGGCGCGTGGTGTTTCAAAGGGCGTGCTTCACAAGAATACGGCCTCGCGTAAGTTTGCGCGCCTCACTAAGCGAGTCGCCGCGCTCGGATAACCCCTTTTTCCGATCGGTTTTTAAGAGCCCGCCGGTCCCGGACCGGCGGGCTTTTTGCTGCTCCTGCGAAGTGCCGCGCAATGTGCGGAATTTCAATGATTCTCCGAAACGTCACACGACCGTAATATCGCTCTTGTTAAGAAAACTTCATTGATTTCAAACGCTTAATAAATAAGCGCCGAAAATTGGCGGACTTCCGCTGTCAATATAGTTTATTTCAGAATCGTGACGGCTCCGACGCTTGAATAGCGCGCCGGGTTGTTCCTAAAGTCTGCCTGTTCGATCGGCGATTCTCCGGTTCGAGCCAACCAGCGATTGTGTGTTCTGGCGCGTACGGGGGTTCGTATGCGCGGGGGTCGAAACTTGTTCGGATAGGCCTGCCGGCGCCGAAGATGGCGTTTCCGGCGATGGGAGAGGTGTGCGTGGAGCAGGTCGTCGAAGCAGATGTGAATGCAGGCCAATTACCGATTGAGGCGGCCTGGGACAGCATCCGCTTGAGCCTGCGCAAGAGCTGCGGCGAGCGTATCTTCGACGGATGGCTGAAGCCGCTCCGCCTGGCCGCATGCGATCCCGATTCGGGCGAGGTTCGGCTGGCCGCCCCGTCAGCCTTCATGGCGACTTGGGTCCAGAATCACTTCGCCGAACAGATCAGCGCCGCCTGGCGCGCGATGCTGCCGCAGGTCCGCCATATTGTCATCGAGGCGGCGACCGACGCGCCGGGACGGACCGTTGTCGAAGCGACGCTGCCGCAGCCTGAGGCCCAGGCCGTGGCCGCACCACCCGCGGCACCGAAAGGCACCGTGCTTGACCCGCGCTATAGCTTCGACAGTTTCGTCGTCGGCAAGGCGAACGAGCTCGCCTACAATGCGGCGCGGACCCTGGCCGAAGGGGGCAAGCTCGCCTTCAACCCGCTATTCCTCCATGGTGGCACGGGCCTCGGCAAAACGCACCTGATGCACGCAATCGGGCAGGAATATCGCACCCGCCACCCCGACGCGCAGATTCTCTACATGTCGGCTGAAAAGTTTATGTTCGAGTTCGTCTCAGCACTGCGCGCCAAGGACACGCACAGCTTCAAGCAGCGGCTGCGCGCTGCCGACGTGCTGATGATCGACGACGTCCAGTTCATCGCGGGCAAGGATTCGACGCAGGAAGAATTCTTCCACACGATGAACGAGCTGATCTCGGCTGGTCGGCGGCTGGTGATCAGCGCCGATCGCAGCCCGCAGAATCTCGACGGGATCGAAAGCCGCATCCTGTCGCGCCTGTCTTGGGGTCTGGTCGCCGACATCAACCCGGCCGATTTCGAGCTGCGCTACAATATCATCGTCAAGAAGCTTGAGTCGCTTCCCGCCGGGACGGTGCCCGATGAGGTCGCCCTGTTCCTCGCCAAGCGGATCAGCGCGTCGATCCGCGAACTGGAAGGCGCGCTCAACCGCGTGATCGCTTTCGCCACGCTCAACAACCGCGTGATCGACCTCGATTTCGCACAGGAAGCGCTCGCCGAGCAATTGCGCGCCAGCCAGCGCCGCGTCTCGATCGACGAGATTCAGCGCAAGGTGTGCGAGCATTTTCGGATTCGCCAGACCGAAATGGGCTCGGCACGGCGCGCGCGTGAAGTCGCCCGTCCCCGCCAGATCGCGATGTACCTCGCCAAGCAGCTTACCCAGCGCTCGCTGCCCGAGATCGGCCGCCGTTTCGGGGGGCGCGACCATACGACCGTGATTCACGCGGTGCGCACGATCGAGGCGTTGCGCGTCAAGGATGCCGAGATCGACGCCGATGTGCGCCTGCTCCTGAGACAGCTCGAAGGCTGAGCCAGCCCGTGACGACCGCAATCTTTTGGCCCACATTCGCACTGGTCGCGCTTGTCTATGCGGTATTATTGATGCTGGGCGTGAAGCGCTTCGGCTATATCCGCAGCAACCCGCCGCGCCGCGCCGACTTCGCCAGCAGTGCGGCGATGAAGAGCTACTTCACACCCGTCTCCGGCCCGGCCGACAATCTCAGCAATTTGTTCGAAATGCCGGTGCTCTATTTTGCGCTGGTTCCGCTGCTGCTGCTTTTCCATCACGCCAACCATATCCAGGTGGCACTTGCCTGGCTGTTCGTCGCGCTGCGCGTGGCGCACAGCATCGTGCATATCGGCGGGGCGCGGGCGAACGTCCGCTTCATCATCTATTTTGCCGGATGCATCGTGCTGAGCGTGATGTGGATCGGCTTCGCCATCGATATGGCAGGTGCGACAAGCGCTGCAGCCGCTAACGCCCTTTAACGCCGGCGCGGGCGAGTTGCTTCGAGCCGGGCGGCGCGGCTAAGCATTTGGCGTGACCGACAGCAATTTTCAGAGCGGGCCGGCGCGGGCCAACGCCGAGCAAATCCGGTCTTTTCTCACAAACCTGCGTTCCATCGAAAAAGCGTGGGCGATGCTGGACGCAATCGAGCGAGGCGCGCCGGGCGATATCGAGGAGGCGGTCAACCTGGCTGGCGCCAGCGCGCCCACGCTGACGCGGGCGGCAGCCCTGCTTTCCGACAGCGATCCGGCGAGAGCGCATAGAGTGCTAGAGCAGGCGGTGGCGCTCGACGCGGCGCCGGCGCCCGCGCAGCTGGCGTTAGCGCGCAGCTTCCGCGCGAAGGGCGACGATGCGGAAGCCAGCCGCTGGCTGCGCGGTGCGATGCTTCGCGCGCGGCCCGATGCCGCTTTGCTGCTCGAACTTGCTACGATCGAAAGCGAATATGCACGTGAGCTCGTCGATGTCGCACGCAGCCTCCCGTGTCGCGATGCGCGCACTGCAGAGGCTGCCGCCGCCATGCTTATCGCAGCCGGCAGCCGCAAAGAAGCGCGGATCGCCAGCGATATCGCCTTCCAAGCTGGCGCGCGCGGCGCCGATTTCCTGACCGGTTATAGCGATCTGCTGGCCGACCCGCAGATGCACGAGGACCCGCCCTTGCCCAACGGGCCGCTGGGTATGCCGCACTGGTGGAATGTCGCAACTCATGCGGCACAGGTCCTTCTGGCGCGCGCGCATCCGCCGAGCACGCTGGCCCCCGCCCTTCAGGCACGTGAGGCATCGGCCGCGTGGGTCGACCGCGATGCGCTGGCGCCGCTTTTGGCCGATCGCATTGCTCGCGCCGAACCCTTCTCCTGGATCCGCCTGGGTGACGGCGAGGCGCGATTCCTGCTGCACCTTCACCCCGCATTGCGCAGCGCGATCCCCGAACGCGAGACGGAGGGGATGGCCCGGCAGATCTGGCATGTCTGGTTCGGGCAGGACATAACAACGATCGCACCGGAAGAGCTGGCGACACTCGGCCAGCGTCTCGATCAAGCGATCCACAGCGCCGATCTGCTGGGGGTATCTTCGGTCGAACGCCTCACCAACGATGCCAATCATTACGGCTTTTGCGCAAGCCTCGAACTCTACTTACGCGATTTGCTGGGCGATCAGCCGGGCAAGCTGGTCACCGATTCCTGTTTTCACACGATGCTCAATGAACGCGAACCGTTCCTGTCCTCGCTTTTGTCCGGCCTGGACTTTCTAGGCGTGATCAGCCCGCATCCGGAATTGGCCGGCCGTCTGCAGCGCAAGCTCGGCATCGGTGCGGTCCGGCATTACGACATACCGGGCGAAGGCCGCCTCGATCGGCCTCAGGAACATGGCAATCGCGGCAGCCATTTTCCGCAAACCTACAAAAGGATCATGGCAGAAATCGACGTGCCGCGCCGTGGCGCCGTGTTCCTGGTCGCGGGCGGCCTCCTCGGCAAAATCTATTGCGATCGGGTGCGGGAATTAGGCGGCATCGCGCTCGACATCGGGGCGCTGGCCGATGCCTGGATGGGCTATAATACACGCGGCGGGGCGCTTCATACAGCGATGCGCTGGCAATTGCCGGCCTGAAGCGAGCCCGGTGCGTTATCGCGCTGCTTTAACCAACACGGTTTCGGATCAGATCGTCAACAACGCTTGGGTCGGCCAGCGTCGATGTATCGCCGAGCGTGGACACATCACCCTCCGCAACCTTACGCAGAATGCGGCGCATGATCTTGCCGGAGCGCGTCTTCGGCAGGCCGGGGGCGAACTGGATCGCGTCCGGCGTGGCGATCGGGCCGATCTCCGTGCGGACCCATTGGGTTAGCTCCCCGCGCAAAGCGTCGCTTGGCGCTTCGCCGGCGTTGAGCGTGACATAAGCGTAAATGCCCTGCCCCTTAATGTCGTGCGGGAAGCCGACCACGGCCGCTTCCGCTACCTTGGCATGGAGCACGAGCGCGCTTTCGACCTCTGCTGTGCCCATGCGATGGCCCGAAACGTTGATGACGTCGTCGACCCGGCCCGTGATCCACCAATAGCCATCCTCGTCGCGGCGGGCGCCGTCGCCGGTCGTGTAGACGCCGGGAAAATGCGAGAAATAGGTCTGGAAGAAACGCTCCGGATCGCCCCACACGCCGCGCATCTGACCGGGCCAGCTGCGCGCGAGGACGAGGTTGCCGGAGGTGGCGCCGTCCAGCACCTGGCCTTCATTATCGAGCAATTGCGGCTCGATGCCGAAAAATGGCTTGGTGGCGGAGCCGGCCTTGAGCGCGATCGCGCCGGGCAACGGCGTGATCATGTGTCCGCCGGTCTCGGTTTGCCACCATGTGTCCATGATCGGGCAGCGGCCATCGCCGACTATTTCATGATACCAGCGCCACGCCTCGGGATTGATCGGCTCACCGACGGATCCGAGGATGCGCAACGATGCACGGCTGGTGCGCTTCACGAATTCGTCGCCCTCGCGCATCAAGGCGCGGAGTGCGGTCGGTGCGGTGTAGAGGATCTCGACCTGGTGGCGGTCGACAACCTGCCAGATGCGGCTGGCGTCCGGCCAGTTAGGCACGCCCTCGAACATCAAGGTCGTCGCGCCGTTGGCGAGCGGGCCGTAGACGATATAGCTGTGCCCGGTGACCCAGCCGATGTCCGCGGCGCACCAGTAGATCTGGCCGGGGCGATAATCGAACACCAGTTCGTGGGTCAGGCTGGCCCACAGCAGATAGCCGCCCGTAGTGTGCATCACCCCCTTGGGCTTGCCGGTAGAACCGGACGTATAGAGCACGAACAGCGGGTCTTCGGCGTTCATCGGCTCGGCGGCGCATTCCGCCGGCGCGACTGCCATCGCCTCGTCATACCAGACGTCGCGGTCCGGCTGCATCGTCACCGCGCCGCCAGTCGCGCGCACGACGATAATTGTCTCGATCGTGCAGCGCTCGGCGGCGGCATCGACATTGTTCTTGAGCGGAACGGGCTTGCCGCCGCGGCGGCCCTCGTCGGCGGTGATGACGACGGTCGAGCCGCAATCCTCGATCCGGCCAGCAAGCGCGTCCGGCGAGAAGCCGCCGAAGACCACCGAATGGATCGCGCCGATCCGCGCGCAGGCGAGCAACGCCACCGCGGCCTCGGGAATCATCGGCATATAGACGGTGACGCGGTCGCCTCTCTTGACGCCCTGCGCCTTGAGCACATTGGCGAAGCGGCACACGTCGGCGTACAGTTCGCGATAGCTGATGCGCCGCGCTTGTTCGCCAGGCTGATCGGGCTCCCAGAGGATCGCGATCTGATCGCCACGCTCGGCGAGATGGCGGTCAAGGCAATTGGCCGCGACATTGAGCGCGCCGTCGGCGAACCAGCGGACGCCGAAATCCTCCTTGGCGAAGCTGCTCTCGTCGGTCTTGGTCGGGAAAGTCGACCATTCGAGACGTTTGGCCTGATCGAGCCAGAAGGTATGCGGATCGGCGAGCGAGCGCGCATACATTTCGGCATAAAGCGCGGCATCGACCTTAGCGGTGGTCGCCCATTCGGCCGGTACCGGATAGATTAGGTCCTCGCTCATCCCCGTTCCCTTATTCGCGGTCTGAAGCCGCCTTGCACTGATCCGCATAGCGCCGCGCGATGAAGGCGCATGCCATGAGCTGCATCTGATGGAATAGCATGATCGGCAAGAGGATCACGCCTGTTTGAGGCCCCGGGAACAGGACTTTGGCCATCGGCACGCCCTGCACGATCGATTTCTTGGTGCCGCAGAACAGGATGGCGATGCGATCCGCCCGATCGAAACCCAAGGCCCGGCCCACGCCCCAGGTTACTGTCAGTCCGATCGCCAGCAGCAGGGCATCCACCGCGAACAGTAAGGTCAGCGCGCTCGGCGAGAGCTTGTGCCACAAGCCTTCGATGACGGCGGCGGAAAAGGCGCCATAGACCGCGATCAAGATGGTCGAGCGATCGGTCATGCCAACCAGCTGCTTGTGGCGCAGGACCCAACCGCCGATCCACGGCCGCAGCAGATGGCCCGCGACGAACGGCAGCAATATCTGCGCGGCAATCTTGCCTACGCCTTCGACCCCGATTCCGCCGCCATGCGCGCCGGCCATCGCCCCCATCAATAAGGGTGTGAGGAGGATGCCGAGCATCTGGCTGGCCGAGGCGCTGGCGATTGCCGCGGGCACATTGCCTCTGGCCATTGATACGAACGCAATCGCGGATTGCACGGTCGAGGGTAAGGCACAGACGAACAGGACGCCGATCCACAGATCACGCGGTAGCAGGCCGGGCCAGCTATACGCACCGATCATGCCGATGATGGGGAACATAACGAAGGTACAGGCGAGAATGGTGAGGTGCAGCCGCCAGTGCGTCAGTCCGGCGATGACCTGATCACGGGCGAGCTTCGCGCCGTGGAAGAAGAACAGCAGCACGATGGTGACCAGCGACAGCCAGCTGACGATGGTCGCGAAAACGCCGCGCGCCGGCAGCAACGTCGCCAGCAATACGCTGGCCACCAGAAAAATCAGAAAGGGGTCGGGGACCAAACGACGAAGCACGCGAAGCCTTTGGCAGGCCAAGCGCGCTTCGCCAAGATTCGCTGCTTCGTCATGCTGAACTTGGTTCAGCATCCTTCACAAGGAAAACGCCCCGCCGCAGAATGGACCCTGAACCAAGTTCAGGGTGAGGGGCATTTTCGTAACGCTCAGATCTTGTCGCCGAAGGCGCCCTTAACGGTGCCCTTCAGGTTCTGGCCCTGACCCTTGAGGTCCTGAGCAGCACCATCGGCCTCGATATCGGGACGGTCGGCGGCATCGCCGACAACCTGCTTGGTCTGGCCGGCGACCTGATTGGCCACGCCCTTGATCTTGTCGGTAAGCTCACCCATCGGACTTCTCCTTCATAACGTGGGTTAAACCGTCCGCCGGAGGGAGTGTTCCTGCAGATGCGGCAGGCCGTGACGCCCTCGCCCTCAGCTGCTAGGCGGCACGCCATCATGGCATCCCCCGATCAAAACGAACGCCGCACCTTCGCGATCATCTCCCACCCCGACGCCGGCAAGACCACGCTGACCGAGAAATTGCTGCTGTTCGGCGGCGCGATCCACGCGGCGGGCGAAGTGCGGGCGCGCGGCCAACAGCGGCGCGCGCGTTCGGACTGGATGAAGATCGAGCAGCAGCGCGGCATTTCCGTCACCTCTTCGGTGATGACGTTCGAGCGCGAGGGTATCACCTTCAACCTGCTCGATACGCCCGGCCACGAGGATTTTAGCGAGGACACGTATCGCACGCTGACCGCGGTCGATTCCGCCGTGATGGTGATCGACGCGGCGCGCGGCATCGAGGCGCAGACGCGCAAATTGTTCGAGGTCTGCCGCCTGCGCAACGTGCCGATCATCACATTCATCAACAAGGTCGATCGCGAGGGGCGCGCGCCATTCGCCTTGCTCGACGAGGTCGCCGACGCGCTGGCGCTCGACGTCTGCCCGATGAGCTGGCCGGTCGGAATGGGAGGCACGTTCGAGGGCATTTACGACCTCGCCAAGAACGTGCTGCACCGTCCGGCCGACGATGCCACCGGCGCATTCGAAGGCGACAGCGTGCCGGTCGGTGGGCTCGACGACAGCGACCTCGACCAACTGCTCTCCGAAGATGCGGTCAACCTGCTGCGCGAGGAAGCCGAGCTGGCGGTGGCAGGCTATGCGCCATTCGATGAAACCGCCTACAAAGCGGGCGACCTGACGCCCGTCTATTTCGGCTCGGCGCTCAAGGATTTCGGCGTCGACCAGCTGATCGACGCGCTGGCCGATTTCGCCCCCGCCCCGCGCCCGCAGCCGGCCGAGCCGCGCGAGGTGCAGCCAGACGAGCCGCAGGTCGCGGGCTTCGTGTTCAAGGTGCAAGCGAACATGAACCCGCAGCATCGCGACCGCGTGGCCTTCATGCGGCTGTGCGCGGGCAAATTCCGGCGCGGCATGAAGTTGTCGCAGGTGGGCACGGGTAAGACGATCGCGGTCCACTCGCCGATCCTGTTTTTCGCGCGCGACCGCGAGCTGGCCGAGGAAGCCTTCCCCGGCGACATCATCGGCATCCCCAATCATGGCACGCTGCGCGTCGGCGACACGCTCACCGAAGGGGAGACGCTGCGCTTCACCGGCATCCCCAATTTCGCGCCGGAAATCCTGCGGCGCATCCGGCTGGGTGACCCGACCAAGACCAAGCAATTGCGCAACGCCCTCAACGACATGGCCGAGGAAGGCGTGATGCAGGTATTCCACCCGCAGATCGGCTCCAACTGGATCGTCGGCGTGGTCGGCCAGCTTCAGCTCGACGTGCTGATTTCACGGCTGCAGGCGGAATATAAGGTGGATGCCGGGTTCGAGCCGAGCCCGTGGGACACGGCCCGCTGGTTGACGTCGGACGATGCCAAGGCACTCGACGCATTCATCGGCGAGCATCGCGCGGCGATGGCGGAGGACCGCGACGGCGCTCCGGTGTTCATGGCCAAGGATACGTGGGAGCTAAACTACGTTTCCGGCCGCTTCCCGAACATCCGCTTCGCCGCGACCAAGGAACGCCACTGAGGCCCTTCCCACTCCGCGCATGACCGCATAGCCTGTTTCCAAAGGGGAAACGGGGTGAATGGATTCGCAGGAAGCCGGCGCGGCTTCGTGATCGGGGGCCTGAGCGGCCTGGCGCTGGCAGGTACGGCCGCTCGCGGCATATCGCTCGCCACGCTGGAGCAGATGATCGGCGTATGGGCCGACGGCTTCATAAAGGCATTCGACGCACCGGGCCTAGCAGTCGCGGTCGTGCGGCCGGGCCAGCCGGATTTTGCCGGCGGCTATGGCGTGCGAACGCTGGGTGTACCCGGCAAGGTCGACGCGCACACCTTGTTCGGCATCGCGTCCAACAGCAAGGCCTTCACCGCCGCCGCGCTCGCCATTCTGGTCGACGAGGGCAAGGTGGGCTGGGAAGAGCCGGTCATACGCTACATTCCGGAATTCCGCATGTCGGATCCGGTCGTCACCAACCTGGTGACGGTGCGCGACCTGCTCGTGCACCGCAGCGGGTTGGCACTTGGCGCGGGCGACCTGATGGAATTCCCGGCGAGCTCGCACAGTGTCGAGGATATCCTGCACGGGCTGCAATATCTGAAGCTCGAGCGCGGTTTCCGGTCCGGCTACGCTTATGACAATATCCTCTACATCGTCGCAGGAATCCTGATCGAGCGGGTCACGGGACAGAGCTGGACCGACTTCGTCACCGCGCGCCTGCTGCAGCCGCTGGGCATGACCGAGACAGTGGCGACACGCTCGCGCGCCCGGACCGACAATATCGCCGGGCGCCATGCGCGGCTGGGGCCGCCGGTGCGCGGCATGGGGCCGATGCGGGTGGTGTCACCTGACGAGCAGGACAAGATCGCCGCCGCCGGCGGGATCAACACCAGCGCGCATGACGTGGCCGCCTGGTTCCACGCTCAGCTCAACCGCGGCTTGCTCCCCAACGGTCAGCGGCTGTGGAGTGCGACTCAAGCGGAGGAGATGTGGCGGCCGCAGACAATCACCAGCAGCGGCCCCGGCCCGAGCGCCGACAAGCCGATGCGCCCGGTGATCGAGGCCTATGCGCTAGGCTGGAACGTGCAGGATTATCGCGGGCAGCGGCTGCTTTCGCATGGCGGCGGGCTGACCGGCCAGATTACGCGCCACGCGATGCTGCCCGAACTGGGCTGCGCGGTGGCGGTCTATTCTAATGTGGAGGACGGTTATGCCTCCACCGGCCTGCGCAATGCGATCCTCGACTACCTAGTCGGGGCGCCGCCGTTCGACTGGCTGGCGGCGATGCAGAAGCTTCGCACCGAGCGCGAGGCAGAAGCGCTCAAGGAAGTATCCGGCGCGGGAATTAGACAGCCTGTGGGCGCGCCTTCACTGCCACTGGCGGCCTATGCGGGGCGGTATCGCGACCCCTGGTATGGCGACATCGTGATCGCGGTGAAGGGTCAGGGGCTGACGATCGACTTCACCCGCACGCCGGTGTTCAAGAGCGCGCTGGAGCCGTGGGGGCCCGATGCCTTCCGCACGCGCTTCCCGGCCGAAGCCGGCGAGGATGCGGTGGTGACGTTCGTGGTCAAGGATGGGGCGGTTACCGGCGTCACGATGAAAGCCCTGTCGCCGCTGGCCGACTTCAGCTTCGACTTCCAGCATCTGGCGTTCGTGCCGGTACGCTGAGCCCGTCAGGCGGGGCGGCGGCGGACGAGCACGTTGCTGAAATGGCTCATCACCGCGACATTGTCCTGATTGAACAGGGTGGTGCGGAAGCGGACGATGCCGAGGCCGGGCTTGGAAGCGGAGGTGCGCGCCTCGACCACTTCGGCTTCGGCGCGAAGCGTGTCGCCGGGATAGACCGGCTTTAGCCAGCGCAGCTCGTCGATGCCGGCGCCGCCGAGGATGGAGCCCTCGGCACCAAGCGATGCCCAGAAGTCGGCGGTCATCCGCATGCCCATGGCGGCGGTGTGCCAGCCGCTCGCCGCCAGCCGACCGAACAGCGGATTGGCGGCCGCGGCTTCGTCGTCGAGATGGAAAGGCTGAGGATCGAATTTGCGCGCGAAATCGAGCGACGCCTCGCGCGTCACCTCGATCGATCCGTAGCTGTCCTTGCGCCCAACCGGCAGGTCTTCGAACCAGATCATCGGCGCTTCAGCGCGTTCTTGAAGGGCGTGTCCGTCCCATCGATGCCCGGCTTCGGCGGCAAGCTGAGCAGCTCGCGCAGCAGGGGATAGACGTCGACATTGTCGAAGCTGGGGAGCTTGCCACGCGGTTTGATCGAGGGGCCCGCAGCCACGAACAATGCCAGCATTTCGGGCGCCGCATTATCATAGCCATGGCTCCCGAGATCGACCCCCCACTTCTTGGGGAAGACATCGAGTAGCAACCAGCCAGTTTCGGCGATGCAGACGAATGGCGCGACGCGGGGGTTGCGTCCGAAATGAAGCCGCTGGGGAACGTCGGCCTTGCGCATGCAATTGATATGCGGGCGCGGCCGGAGCAAGCTCGCCGCGAGGGCGGCCTCATGGCCTGGCACCGCATCGATAGTGGCGACGGGCCCTTCGTCGATCACATGATAGTCGGCCGGATTCGCGATATCGTGCAGCCAGACCACGCGGTTCGGCGAGCTTGGCGCCATGCCATGATCGGCGACGATAATGAGGTTCGCGGGCTGGTGAAGCTCGGACAGACCGGCGCGGAGCGCTGCGAGCTGCCGATCGGCCTCGCGCACGGCGGCGTTGAGCTCGGGACTGTCGGGTCCGTGGCGGTGCCCGGCTGTGTCCACCAGGTCGAAATAAAGGGTCAGGAAGCGCGGACGGAGCGCCACCGGACGGCGCAGCCAGTCCAGGACCGTGTTGACGCGCTGAACATTGGTGACGTTCTCGCTAAAGGGAAACCAGTCCTGCGCACGTATGCCACCATAGGGGGCGTTGGACCCCGGCCAGAACATCACGCCGGTGCGAATGCCGGCCTTTTCCGCGCCGACCCAAAGCGGCTCCGCCTGGCTCCACCAGAAGCTGTCGTCACTGTTCTTGGTGGTGAAGGTCTCGCCAGGGCGGGCGGCGTCCTCCATCTTGTTGCCGACGATGCCGTTGCGATCGGGGCGCAGGCCCGTGACCAGCGCATAATGGTTGGGGTAGGTCTTGGTCGGGAAGGAAGGCCGCATCGCCGCGCTGACGCCCTGCCGCGCCAATGCGGTCAGCGTCGGCGTCAGGCCGCGATCGAGATAGTCGGCGCGGAAGCCGTCGATCGAGATGAGGATGGTGACGGGCCGCCGCACCTCCGCCGCCGAAAGCGGGCTGACGAGCAAGGAAAGCAGCGCAAGCAGCGCGAATCGAAGGGGCAACAACATTGTCCCTTCGATGCCCCAGCCATAGGACAAGGGAAAGACGTCAGACGTTGAAGCGGAACAGCATCACGTCGCCGTCATGGACGACATAATCCTTGCCTTCGGACCGCAGCTTGCCCGCGTCGCGCGCGCCGGCTTCGCCCTTGTAGGTGACGTAATCGTCGAAGGCGATCGTCTCGGCGCGTATGAAGCCACGTTCGAAATCGCTGTGGATGGCGCCGGCGGCCTGGGGTGCCTTGGAGCCCTTCTCGATCGTCCAGGCGCGGGCTTCCTTGGGACCGACCGTGAAGAAGGTCAGCAGGTGGAGCAGCTCGTAGCCGGCGCGGATGACGCGCGCGAGGCCGGTTTCCTGCAGGCCGAGATCAGACAGGAATTCGGCACGGTCGGCGGGATCGAGCGTGACGATCTCGGCTTCGATCGCGGCCGAGACAACGACCGCGCCGGCATTCTCGGCCGCAGCTTTTTCGAAAACCCTGGCCGACAGCGCATTGCCCTCGGCGGCCGAGCCTTCGTCGACATTGCAAACGTAGAGGACGGGCTTGGCAGTAAGCAATTGCGCCTGCTCGAACAGGCGCTTCTCGTCATCATCCCGGGGCTGGGTCAGACGCGCGGGCTTGCCCTCGCGCAACAGCTCGAGCGCCTGGCCGAGCACGGAGGCGGCGGACTTGGATTCCTTGTCGCCCTGCTGGCCCTTCTTGATCAGATTGGGGACGCGCTTCTCGAGGCTTTCCAGGTCGGCGAGCATGAGTTCGGTCTCGACCGTCTCGGCATCGGCGATCGGATCGACCTTGCCCTCGACATGCGTCACCTCGCCCTCGAAGCAGCGCAGCACGTGGATGATCGCATCGCACTCGCGGATATTGCCGAGGAACTGGTTGCCGAGCCCCTCCCCCTTCGATGCGCCGCGCACGAGGCCGGCGATGTCGACGAAGGCGAGCTGGGTTTCGATCTTCTTGGCCGAGCCGCCGATCTCGGCGAGCTTGTCGAGGCGCGGATCGGGCACTGCGACCTGGCCGACATTGGGCTCGATCGTGCAGAAGGGATAATTCGCCGCCTGCGCTGCCGCCGTTTCGGTCAACGCATTGAAGAGGGTCGACTTGCCGACGTTCGGCAGGCCGACGATGCCGCACTTGAAACCCATGTCTCGCCTGAATTCTTGAGGAAGCGCGCCACATAGGGGGTTGGGGGATGGAAGGCCAGAGCAGGCCGCCGCGCGCCGACCGCCGCGCCACGGACGCGCGTCATCATAGCCTGGCAACAAGCCTATGATCGGCGCGGGTCCGCCGCCTGCCTGGGCTGCGGGAGGGCATGCGGTCCCTAGCCTTTCCCGGATTGCTCCGGGGGCGCCGCCCGCAATGTCCTCACTGCACGGCGCCGGCCTGTGGCCTTCGGACTTTGGTCCGGGTAGCCTTCGGGCGATTAACCCGGGGCCCCTCTTGCGAGCGTCCTGCCCTGTACCACGTGCTGCGGACGCCGAACCGGAGGCTGCGGCATTTGCCGGGGGTTACCCCTGAAACGTCGACCGCATAGCCCCGGTACGCGACGCCGAACCTACCCTCGGCCGAACCGGTCGGGTGTCACGGAAGTTTGCGAAGCTTCGACTTGGCGTCCCAAGCAGCCCCACGCCGATCGATCCCCGCCGAAGCGAGGAGGCATGCACTGCGGCTGATCAGGCTACAGTACGTGTCATACGTACACGGTTTGTTCCTGTATGTCAAGTCTTCGTCGAGCGGCGCGTGACTATGCTCCATCGATTATCCGCCATTCCCCCGGCGCCAGCCCCTCGACCGCCCAGCCGCCGATCCGCCAGCGGACCAGCCGCAATGTCGGATAGCCGATTGCCGCGGTCATCCGACGAACCTGACGATTGCGGCCTTCGCTAATCGTCAGTCTGAGCCAACAATCGGGGATGCTCTTGCGGACGCGGATCGGCGGATTGCGGGGCCAGAGCATGGGATCGGCGATGCGCTCCGCCTCCGCCGGACGGGTCGGCCCGTCCTTCAGCGCAATGCCTTGCCGCAATTGGCTGATGCTGGCTTCCGGCACGTCGCCCTCGACCTGGACAAGGTAAGTTTTGGGCAGCTTGAATTTGGGATCGGCGATGCGGGCCTGGAGCCGGCCGTCATCGGTGAGCAGCAGCAACCCCTCACTATCGAAATCCAGCCGCCCCGCGGGATAGACGCCCGGCAAGTCGAGATAATCTTTCAACGTCGCACGTGGTGTCCCCGTACCGTCATCGGTGAATTGGGACAGCACGCCATAGGGCTTATTGAACAGGATCAGTCGCGCCATCGCCTTCCCCTACCGGGGACTTGACCTCGATCCAAACGTCGCCACCGCCTTCGTCAAACGACGCGCGTATATTCCAGCCGCACAGTCAGCGCTTCCCGGCCGTCGTGCGTTTCGAAATATTCGTAGGTGAAGTGATCACGATCCGTGAGCCTCATAACCTCCCGCACCGGAATCGCGCCGCCGCCGGCTGCCGCCATCGTGCCGCGGAAGATATAGGCCTTGGCCGCCGCATCGTAACCGCCATGGGCAACGACCATGCCAGGGAAATTGACATCCATCCATATGGTGAAGAACCGGGCCGAGGCGGTATCGTAACCGATATAGCCGAGGCCCTCGAAATCCGTGCCATCGGCAATGTGCAGTTTCTGACGGAGGTGCTGCTGGCGTAGCACCATAGCGAACTCCGCCTTGCCCTGGTCGACTTTTGGCGCGGCGCCAGGCGCCGCCCAGAAGCTTTGCCGGACCGACCATGGACCGCTGAGGCCGGTCAATAATAGATGCTGCGAGTCGAGCGGAACAGCGGACGGCGCCGCCCGCGCCGGGAGGGTGGACAGGATGGCAAGCAAGCCAGCCAGCAAAGCGCGAGGCAATTTCATCGATGTCGGCTCCGGTTGCGGGATGAAGGAGCTGACAGTCGCGCAGGCTGAGTTCAACTACCTTGCAGGTCGTTGCAGGGGCGCTAAGCAGAGGGATAACGAGCCATGACCTCGCCGCGTGAACAGGATCGTTACCCGCCGATTGGCATGCTGCTTCGTGAATGGCGTAGTGCGCGCCGGATGAGCCAGCTCGATATGGCGCTGGAATGCGGCATGTCGGCGCGGCACCTCGGCTTCGTCGAGACCGGCAAGGCCAACGCTTCGCGCGAAGCGGTCGGGCGGTTTGCCGATGCGCTGGCCATTTCCCTACGCGAGCGCAACGCGCTGCTCCTCGCGGCGGGCTATGCGCCGGTTTATGAAGAGCGCGAGCTCACGACGTCGGAGCTGGAGCGAATGCGCGACGCGGTCGGCCTGATCCTGCGCCACCAGAACCCCTATCCGGCATTCGTGCTCAATCGCCATTTCGACGTGCTGGACGCGAACGAGAGCGCCGTACGCATCAACCGGTTCGTCATGCAGGGGCGCGAAAGCGGGCACCGCAATCTGCTGCACCAAATATTCGATCCGGACGATTTCAGGCCGGCAATTGCAAACTGGCACGAAGTGGCGAGCGGGTTCCTGCGGCGGCTGCACGATCATCTCGCCGCAACGCCCGGGGACGCACGCGGGCAAGAGCTGCTGGCAGAGCTATCGCGTTATCCCGACGTCCCGCAGGAATGGCGCTTTCGCCCGGTCAACCAAGAGATCAAGCCGGTACTCACGCTCGATTTCCATAGCCCCGCCGGAACGCTGCGCTTCTTCGAGACGATCACAACCTTCGCCGCGCCATTTGACGTTACGCTGGACGAACTGCGTATCGACTGCGCCTTCCCGGCGGACGCCTTGACTGCCAGCACCTGCGCGGCGCTGGCCGCGGATGAATTGCCCGCGCCCTGACCGACGGCCTCAATCGGCGGTCCAGCCGCCGTCCACCACGAGTGCGCTACCGGTCATCAGCGACGACGCGTCGGACGCCAGCAGCAGGAGCGACCCGGTCAACTCCTCCATCCGGCCGAGGCGGCCGAACTTGATCCGGCTGAGGACATGTTCGCGCGTACCGGGCGTATCGAGGATCGGGCGGGTGAGCTCGGTCTCGATAAAGGTCGGGCAGATCGTGTTGACGCGGATGGCATGCGGGGCGAGATCGATCGCCATGCATTTGGTCAGCCCCTCCAGCCCGAATTTGGACGCGCTGTAGAGCGAGCGGCCACCGCCGCCGACCAGGCCCATTTGCGAGGAGACGTTGATGATCGATCCGGGCTTGCCCGCCGCCAACAAACCTTGAGCGACCGCCTGGGCCACAAACAACGCCGCCTTGAGATTGAGGCCGAGGACGGCGTCGTAATCCTCTTCGGTGATCTCGGTAATCGGACGGATGCGGTTGGTGCCGGCATTGTTGAGCAGGATGTCGAACGGGCCGCGCGCCGCAATCTCGCGGCGGACGGCGGCGATGTCGTTGACATCGAGCGTGAAGGCGTCCGCGACATATCCTGCATCGCGAATTTCACGGGCTCCCGCTTCCACTTCGCCGGCCGTGCGCGCACACAAAGTAACCGCGGCCCCGGCCTGGGCGAAAACGGCGGCGGCGGCGGCGCCGATCCCCCGGCCGGCGCCGGTAACGAGCGCCTTCTTGCCGTCGAGGCGGAAGGAGGGCGAAGGTGTGAGCGTCATGGCAAATCCCCGCGTTGATTGGTTTCAGCGGTAGTTGAAGCTGATCGAGATGCGGTCTTCGCGCGCGTCGCTCGGCATTACTTCGTGCCGCAACCAGCTTTCCCACAGAAACACCGAGCCCGGCGCGGGATCCGCATAGACGAAGGTCTGCAGATCGGGCGCAGCATCGGGACGGCGGCGGGGCGCGGCCATCAACATCGCCAGGCGCGGGTCCTCGAGTTTGAGCGCACCGGAACCGGGCGGAACGGTGACGTAGATCGTGCCGGAGACGGCGCTGTGCGGGTGGATATGCCCCGAATGAGTGCCGCCGCGCTTCATGACATTGACCCATAGGCTGTCGAGCCTGAGCGGGCGCGCGAGATCGAAGGCGCAGTCGCGCGCAAATATTGCGACGTGGCGGTTCAGCGTCTTCACGAGATCGGCGAAGATCGGATCGCGCTGGGGCAGATCATTGAGCGAGGCGTAGGAGGTGTAGCCGCGATAGCCGTGTGCTTTGGACCAGGCACGGCCGGCGCGATCGTCTTCGGCCAGGGTGCGGCAGCTATGGTCCAGCTCGGCGAGCAGAGCTGGATCGGCGAGCGCGCCCTCGTAGAAGCGGGTCGCGAACAGGCTGCGCGAGGTCATGCCGGCCCCTCCCCTGCGCTCATCCGCCAGGGTGGGAAACGGCGATTGTCGCCGGCGTGATAGAGGCAGATCACATTGCCGTCAGGGTCGGCGAGCCGCGCCTCGCGCCACAGCCACGGCTGGTCGGTTGGAGGCACGATTGGGATTATGCCACCTGCCGCCAGGCCCGCGATGGCGGCATCGACATCGTCGACCTCGAAATAAAGGATCGTGCTCGACCGAACCTCGGACATGGCGTGGATCGACAAGGTTTCACCCGCGGGCGTTTCGAAGCGGGCGTAACGCGGCGGCGCCTCGACGATCTGGGTCAGCCCCAAGGATCGATAGAATGCGACCGATGCGGCATAGTCCGTGCTGCCGACCATGACCTGATTGAGCTTCATGCGCGCATGCTTCGCCCGGTTCGCGCCAGGCTTCAAGTGGCCGGGCCGCCACCTCGCCTTAATCCTCCATGTCGGGCGAAAGATCATCGTCCGATGGCTCGTACCCGAGGATGTCGCCGGGCTCGCATTGCAGATAGCGGCAGATCGCCGCGAGGGTGGAAAAGCGCATGCCGCGGACCTTGCCCGACTTCAGCAGCGACAGATTGGATTCGGTGATGCCGATCGCACGCGCAAGCTCGTTGGACCGCACCTTGCGGCGGGCAAGCATGACATCCAGATTGACCGTCACGGGCATCAGACGAACTCGGCAACATCGCGACTGGCGCGGCTGCCGGCCGCGAGCGCCCAACCGACGATAAAGGCGGCGAAGGCGAGCAGCAGGCCCATCACGAATGGCCCCAGGTCGATCGCGAAATACCAGCTCGGTCCGCTCGGCGTGGCGGGCAGCAGCAGCATGGCGCGCAGGCTGTTGGCGAGTGGCGGCACGATCGCCGCGGCCAGCGCCGCGAACGACGCACGTCGCAGCCAGGGCAAAGCACGCGCAAGCTCGTCGGTACCGCGATTGCCCAAACGCCACATCGCGGCGGCTACCGACAGCATCAGCAAGATAAAGGGGGCGGCCTGCGCGACGTCTATCGCGGCGAGGCCGGTCTGAACCATCGGCCGCCGCACATAAGCGGAAAAGCGCGCCATGGCGCCCGGCGCGGCAAGGACGGCCGCCCGCTCTTCCTGCGGCAACAACACTTCCGGCCGCGCTGTCCCGTCACAGCCGGCATTGCTGCACTTCACTTCCAGCCCGGGCATCGCGCCGAGCACGATCGGAACTGCCACCGACACCGTCCGGATCAAGGAAGCGGCAAGAAACAGAGCGGCTGCAATATGACAAATCAGCGCCTGGCGAGCCGAGATAGAATAGCTGTTAGACATAAGTTTCTTTCTGTTTTGCAGAAATAATTTGTCATGTTACTCGCGTTAGGCCAGGCACGCGACTCGTCGTGCGGGGTAGCAGGGGAGAATGCGGTGATCGCGAGAACGGCAAGCTTTTGCGCCATAATTGTGGTCGCTGCCGCGGCAACGCCTGGTTTCGCCGCCAACGGGCGAGCGGTGGCCTTTACCGGCGCCTATGCCGGCCCCGAGCTAGGCGCCCACGAACATCATTTCTATCTCAGGGAGACCAATCTGGCGACAGGTGCTCAGCGCGGGCGTTACTATCGCGCATGGGGCGTGGGAGGCGGTGCATTCGCGGGGTACCAATTCCCAGTGGGACGGCGAGTCCGGATCGGCGCCGAAGTGGGTTGGGGTATCGGAGGCGACGCGCCGGTAGCGCACTTCTCGGGCGGAACGAGATATGCGCGCCATCCCCAGTGGGGCGTGCGCGGAACCGGACGTCTGGGCTATATGCTCACGGAGCGTCTGCTTGGCTACGGGACGTTCGGCTATGGCGGCTACCGCTATCGGGACGATAACAGCGCAGGAGTGACCAACGCGCAGGCGTGGGCCAGCAGCTTCACTGTCGGTGCGGGCGCCGAATATCGCCTGTCGACGCGCCTGGGCATTCGGCTGGACTTTCGCCATCTCGACAATTCGATGAGCCAAATCCTGGTTGGGATACCGATCCAGTTTTGAGGGGGCATGATGTTGCTGATCCTGGTCGCCGTGCTTGCCGCACCGGCTCCCGCACCTGTTACGGCACCGCCCGACGAGGTCGTCGTCGTCGGGGAGCGGATGAAGCGCGTTCGCGTCGTCACCCGCCGCGACCGTAAGACCGGTGGGACCCGCTGCCTGGTGCGACGGACAAGCGGCGACGATGGCCTGGACCAAGCGATCTGCGAAGCGACGCTAGCCTGCGCGCAAACCGAGACGAAGATTGAGGGCATGATCGCCTGCTTGAATCCGCGCATGGCCGCCGTCGCGCAGCGCTTCGCCAAGCGGTCGCCTGCGCCCGAGCAATGAGGGTGTTCGCTCCACCGGAGCAGCGGATCGTTCGCGCCGTTCGGCCGTTCGTTGCGGCCAAGAGACAGGAGCCCTTATGCTACGTTCGATCCTGATGGGGCTGGTAGCCGGCCAGCGCGCGATGACGCCGCTCGCCGCGCTTGCCGGTGCCGCGCGCCGCGGCACTTTGCCGCACGACAATGCCGAGGCGCGATTGCTGGCGCGCCCCCTTCCCGCCGCCGGCGGCGTGGTGATGGCGGCGGCGGAGATGGCAGGCGATCAAATGAAGTCCGCGCCGGATCGCACAGTCTTGCTGGGCCTGCTCGCGCGCGCAATCACCAGCGGTTTCGCCGGCGCGACGCTCGCGCCGCCCAAGCGGCAGCTGGCGGGCGCGGCGCTGGGCATCGGCGCGGCGATCGGCTCGTCTTATGCCGGGCTGGCCGCACGCAAGTGGGCGATGCGGCGCTGGGGGCAGACGGCGACCGGCTTTGTGGAGGATGCGATCGTCCTTGCTGCGGCCAATGCGATCGCCAATGCAAGGCGCGCGCGCGGCTAAGCGAGACGGAGTGCGATCTCGCTCATGAAGCGGGCATCGTTGCCGTCGGCAAGCAACGGCGCTTCTGCGGCGACTGCGCCGAGCATGTCGGTCAGGTCGTCGAGTTCGGCCTTCGCGTAATTGCCGAGCACATAGCCTGTAACGCGGTCCTTGTGGCCGGGATGGCCAATACCGAGGCGGACGCGGCGATAATCCTGTCCCAGATGCGCGTCGATCGAACGCAGGCCGTTATGGCCGGCGGAACCGCCGCCCACCTTCACCTTGACGCGAAAGGGATCGAGATCGAGCTCGTCGTGAAAGGCGGTGAGCGCTGCCAGATCGAGCTTGTAGAAGCGCAAAGCCTCACCGACCGCGCGGCCGCTTTCGTTCATGTAGGTGGCGGGCTTGAGCAGGAGAATGCGCTGCATGCCGATGCGGCCGGCCGATATCCAACCCTGAAAGCCCTTCTTCCACGGCTCGAAGCCATGGACTTCGGCGATCGCATCCACGGCCATGAAACCGACATTGTGCCGGTTGAGCGCGTAATCCGCGCCGGGATTGCCGAGACCGACCCAGATTTGCATGCGAGTGTCTTAGACCGACCGACCGCACCGAGCGAAGTCGGAACGCACCGCCGAGCGAAGTGAGATTCTCGACTTCGCCCGGACAGGTGTCTCGACTCCGCTCGACACGAACGGGTCGATTAAGCCTCGGGGGTTTCCGCCGCGGCTTCGGTTTCGGCGTCGTCGCCTTCGCTCGACTTGAGCGCGGACGGAGCGACGATCGTGGCAATGGTGAAATCGCGATCGTCGATCGCCGACTTCGATCCCGACGGCAAAGTCACGGCAGAAATGTGGATCGAGGCACCGACGTCGAGCCCGGCGAGCGAGATTTCGATCTGCTCGGGAATTTCCGCCGCGTCGCAGATCAGCTCGAGCTCGTGGCGGACCACGTTGAGCACGCCGCCACGCTTGATGCCGGGTGCCGCTTCCTCGTCGACGAACACGACCGGCACGTTGACGTGGACGGTGGTGTGCTCGCTGATGCGCAGGAAATCGACGTGGAGCGGACGGTCGGTGACCGGGTGAAACTGGACGTCCTTGGGCAGGGTCCGGACATTTTCGCCGACGCCGTCGATCATCACGACGGTGTTCATGAAGTGGCCGTTGGCCATCGCCTTGATGAGCGCCTTCTCTTCGAGATGGATCGCCAGGGCTTCCTGCTTGTTGCCGTATACTACGGCGGGGACGCGGCCTTCGCGACGCATGGCACGGGAGGCTCCCTTGCCTGCCCGTTCGCGCGTCTCGGCCGACAGGGTGAGCAGATCGCTCATATCATGTCTCCAGTTTCGCTAGTTGATGGACCCGCCGCCTCCAGGGATGTCCGGCGGGAAGCGGCGGCCTGTAGCGGAAGCGGCCCGGCTGGGCAAGTTTGGCGAGATAGACCGGAATGGAGCCATCCATCACGCTATCGTCTTGCCACGCAATCGCGCCGATCCTAAGCCGCGGCCCCAAACATGGATCAATCCAGAATGCTGAAATGGCGCTTTGGCGGAAATAATGCCGCCTTGCACTCCTCTATTGCCGTACGACATGAGGATCGGCTCGAGATCAGAGCCGTAGGAGGCGCACTCTTCGGCCCTTATATCGCGGTACCGGCGGGTACCCTCACTGCCCGTATCCTGCTCGCTGGGCCGTGCAGTGGCGAGGCCAGAATGGACATCGTTAGCGATCTGGGTGCCCGCACATTCGCGGCGCGCGATCTAGATCTCACTGACGAAGATCGCATCCTCAACCTGACGGCCGAGATAGATGAACCCGTTTCCGGCCTGGAAGTACGGCTGACGGGCGATGTGCGCGCGGAGATTGTGGGGCTTGAGATCGACCTCGAGCAACCACGCAATCTCCCGGCGCCGGATCCGAACCGGCCGGTCGGCTTCGAATCGCGCAAGACCTACGCCGACAAGATCGCCAGCGGCTTTCTCGACAAATATCTTTCAGGCGCAGCCGTGCTGGAGGTGGGCTATCGCGGCTATATCGACGGATGCGTGCCGATCGTTCCGCAGGCGATCGGGGTCGATATCGGCTATCCCGGTTACGACGGCATCACCCTGCCGTTCGCCGACGGCAGCTTCGACGCAATCTACAGCAGCCACTGTTTCGAACATATTGCTGCCTATCAGGAAGTGTTGCGTGACTGGTACCGGGTCCTGAAGGTTGGCGGCTACCTGATCATGGCCGTGCCCCACCAATATCTCTTCGAACGCAGGGCGGCGCTACCTTCGAAGGGTAATAACGACCACAAGCGCTTCTACACGCCGGAAAGCCTGCTGCGCGAAATCAGCGAATCGCTGGGTGTGAATGCCTATCGGGTGCGTGAACTGGCCGAGCATGATGCCGGCTATAATTATGACCGTCCGACCCGTGACGATCTGGAGGGGCAGTTCGAAATCGAAATCGTAATCGAAAAGATCGCCCGCCCGTTCTGGAACCTGGATAATGGCAGCACCCGTCCATACAGTGCCGGCGAATTCGAAAGCTCGGCGGCACGGCCCGATCCCTTCCGCATCGAGATAGATCTTTCGGAAGAGCAGGAATGGTTATTCTGGGGGCCCTACGCCCCAATCCTGGAAGGTAGCTACCGGGTCGATTTCCTGTTCGAAGCCTCGCCAGAGGCGCAGGGTCTGACCGCAGCCGGAGTGACGCTCGACGTGGCGGTGGACATGCACAAGATCGCCGAGCTTCGTCTAACGCCCGAGATGCTCATGCAAGGCCAGGCCTCGATCCTGTTCGACAGCCGATCGCGCGAGGCGACCGCCGAATTCAGGATGAGTAAGCAAGCACGGGGTGAGGGCAAGATTGTCTTTACGGGTGTTGTTCTGTCCTACGCGGCACCGGATTGGCACTAGCGTCTAGCGCCGTGGCGAAATGCGGTCGCGACGCCCGAACGCTGCCGGATTATTGCACCCGCACCACCTTCAGGCCTTGCGCGGCGAGCATCGCCTGGACCGAATCCGGGCCGACGAGATGGCCGGCACCGACTGCCACGAACATGGTGCCGGGTTTTTCGAGGCGGCGCGCGAGCGCGTCGGCCCAATTCTTGTCGCGCTGGCGGATCAGCAGATCGCGCAGTTCGGGCGTGAATTCGGGATCGTCGGCGAGGGCGCGCGCAATCTCCTCCGGATCGCCGCGGGCCCAGGCCGCGACCATCGCTTCGAAATCGGCACGCGCTTTCGTGGGCTCGTCGAGCGTCGCGACGAGGAAGGAACGCTGCGCGGCTTCGGGGAGGCGATCGAAGAAGCCGAGCTGCTGCTGAACGGTTTCCAATCCCTCGATCGGCTTGTTGGCGGCCTTGAACAAGGTGGTGAGCTGCGGTTCGACGCCCGGATCGCCGCTGCCGAGCCCCGCCTGCTGCAGCGCGACCGAGGTCAGGAAGAAAGCGGCGGTCCACGTCTTGAGATGGTCGAGCGTCTCGACCGGCAATCCGCTGTCGGCCACCATCTTGGCCAGGACGGCGCGTTTCGCGGGCGGGACACGCTCGGCGAGTGGCGGCAGATTTTGCCCGCGGCCCATTGCCATCACGATCGCGGGAACATTGGCCGCATCCGCACCGGCAATCTCGAGCGTCAGCGATTGCGAGGCGTTGACCGCGCTCATAATCTTCGGATTGAGCCACTGCGTTCCCGCCGGCAGGATGTGGATCGAGCCGAACAGCCAGATGGTGGTATCGGCGTCGGCCAGCTTCCACAGCGCTGGACGTGCCGGAGCCGGCGTGTGGGCAGGATGCGCATCGCGCAGGCCGGGCGCGGGTGCCGCGGCGAGGAACAGCAACGGGGCGAGCAGGCGAAGACGGCGCATGACAGCTCTATCCCCTCGCCTTGACCCCCGCGCAAGGCTCCGCCAAACGCCCGGTCTCAACTTAATCGTGATTTTCCGGGGGTAATCCTTGGCCGACGCCAAGCCGCTCAGCTTTCAGCAGCTTATCCTGACGCTCCATGATTATTGGGGCAAGCAAGGCTGTGTCATTCTGCAGCCCTACGACATGGAGATGGGCGCCGGCACCTTCCACACCGCAACCACGCTGCGCGCGCTCGGTCCCGACCCTTGGAATGCCGCCTTCGTCCAGCCGTGCCGGCGGCCGACGGACGGGCGCTATGGCGAGAATCCCAACCGGCTGGGCGCTTATTACCAATATCAGGTCATCCTCAAGCCGAGCCCGCCTGACCTGCAGAACCTCTATCTCGGCAGCCTGGCCGCGATCGGGATCGATCCGCTCGCGCACGACATCCGCTTCGTCGAGGACGATTGGGAGAGCCCGACGCTCGGCGCCTGGGGCCTGGGCTGGGAAGTGTGGTGCGACGGGATGGAGGTGACCCAATTCACCTACTTCCAGCAGATGGGCGGGTTCGACTGCAAGCCGGTGTCGGGCGAACTGACCTATGGGCTCGAACGGCTGGCGATGTATGTCCAGAACAAGGACAGCATCTTCGACCTCGCTTATAACGATCATGGCGTCACTTATGGCGACGTCTTCCTCGAGAATGAGCGCCAGATGAGCGCCTATAATTTCGAGGCGGCGAACACCGACATGCTGTTCAAGAGCTTCACCTTCGCCGCCGACGAGGCGCGCGCGCTGATCGAACGCAAGCTGCCGATCCCGGCCTATGAACAGGCGATCAAGGCGAGCCACATCTTCAACACCCTACAGGCGCGCGGCGTGATCTCGGTCGCCGAGCGCCAGGCCTATATCGGCCGCGTGCGCGAGCTGGCCAAGGGCGCGTGCGAGGCGTGGATGACGCATAACGGGTGGGACGCCTGATGGCTGACTTCCTGCTCGAGCTGCTGTCCGAGGAAATCCCGGCGCGGATGCAGGAGAAGGCGTCGGCCGATCTGGCGCGCCTGTTCGAGGCCGAGATCGCCAAGGCGGGCTTGGCCGCCCAGACGGTCGAGACCTATGCCACGCCGCGCCGGCTGACGCTGATCGCGCGCGGATTGCCGGCGGCGACCGAGGCGGTGTCGGAGGAGACCAAGGGGCCGAAGAGCTCCGCGCCGCCGCAGGCGCTGGAAGGGTTCCTGCGCAAGACGGGACTGACGCGTGAACAACTGACCGAGCGGGACGGCATATTGTTCGCGGTGGTCGAGAAGCCGGGCCGAGCCACGACGGAGGTGCTGGCCGAGGCGATCCCGGCGATCATCCGCGCCTTTCCATGGCCGAAATCGATGCGCTGGGGCGCGGCTTCGCAATCCACCGCCAGCCTGCGCTGGGTACGCCCGCTGCAGGGCATCGTCGCCTTGCTGGGGGAGGATGTGGTGCCGTTCGAGATTGACGGCATTACCAGCGGCGCAGCCACATTGGGCCACCGGTTCCACCATCCCGGTATGATCACGATCGGCTCAGCGCATGATTATGCCGAGAAATTGCGCGCCTGCCACGTCATCCTCGATCCCGCCGAGCGGCGCGGGATCATCGAGGGCGGCGCGCGCGCAATCGCCGAGGCGCGCGGGCTGCATGTCATTCCCGATCCCGGCCTGGTAGCGGAGAATGCCGGGCTGACCGAATGGCCGGTGCCGTTGCTCGGCGACTTCGATCCCGCCTTCCTGGAGGTGCCGCGCGAGGTGATCCAGCTCACCATGCGCACCAACCAGAAATATTTCGCGTGCGTGGACGCGAGCGGCAAGCTTGCGCCCAATTTCATCTGCACCGCCAATATCGTGGCCACGGACGGCGGCGCGGCGATCGTCGCGGGCAATCGCAAGGTGCTGGCCGCACGGCTGTCGGACGCGAAATTCTTCTGGGAGCAGGACCTCAAGGTACCGCTTGCCGAGCAGGCGAAGAAGCTCGACCAGATCGTTTTCCACGAGAAATTGGGCACGGTCGCCGACAAGGTCGAGCGCGTCGCAAAGCTGGCGCGGTGGCTGGTCGAGGAGGGCGTCGTCAAAGGCGCCGATCCGGGCCATGCCGAGCAGGCCGCACGCCTCGCCAAGGCCGATCTCGTCACCGGCATGGTCGGCGAATTCCCCGAATTGCAGGGCGTGATGGGCGGCTATTATGCCCGCGCCGAAGGCCTGCCGCACGAAGTCGCTGACGCGATCCGCGACCATTACAAGCCGGTCGGGCAGAGCGACGACGTGCCGACCGCGCCGGTGACGGTGGCGGTGAGCCTGGCGGATAAGTTGGACACTATGGCGGGGTTCTTCGTAATTGATGAGAAGCCGACTGGATCCAAGGATCCTTTCGCCCTGCGTCGTGCCATGCTTGCGTTCATCCGCATGGTGGAATCTAACAAGTTGCGGCTCAAATGGCTCGATCTATTCCGCCAAGCCGCTGACCAGATTTACACGCCCGCCTTGGCTGCGCGCCTTAGCGATTGGGGGGTGTTAGGCGAAGGATTGGCTGAAGTCCGCCCGCCTGATTTTCCCAACCCCGACGACGAATACGGTCCAGACCAGCAGGCAATTTGGTCCTGGACCGTTGAAGCAAAAGAGGTCGATGCCGCAACGTTTCACGCACCTGCAGATATAGCTGCCTTTCTCGTCGACCGTCTCAAGGTGCAGCAGCGCGAAGCGGGCATCCGGCATGATCTGATCGACGCGGTGTTCGCGCTCGGCGGCGAGGACGATCTCGTCCGGCTGCTGGCACGGGTGACAGCGTTGCAGGCGTTCGTGGCGACCGAGGATGGGGCGAACCTGCTCGCGGGGTATAAGCGGGCTGCGAACATCCTGAAGAAGGAGTCCGTCACCCCGGCGCAGGCCGGGGTCCACCAGGAGGGTGGCGCTGGTGGAGCGATGGATCCCGGCCTTCGCCGGGATGACGGATTGGGGTTGGGATTTGCGCCCGAGCCTGCGGAATCGGCCCTATCCGCTGCGTTGGAGGTAGCGGAAGCCGCCGCCTCTTCAGCCGTCGCTCAAGAAAATTTCGAAGGCGCCATGGCGGCGCTTGCGGGGTTGCGCGGGCCGATCGACGCGTTCTTCGATAGCGTTACCGTCAACGATGTCGATCCGGCGAAGCGGGCGGCGCGTCTCGGCTTGCTGGCGCGGATCCGCGGGGCGGTGCACCGCGTCGCGGACTTCTCCAAGATCGAAGGGTAGCGCTACCGCTGCACTTGCGAGCCAGATCGGACGAATTCTCCGTCCCAGCGCTGACTTGATTGCGTATATCGGCAGGCCTAGCGCTTTTGCACCGCAGCAGGCGGACAGCCAAGGAGTCGGTTAGAGATGGCGAGCGTGGCCGTGAACGTCGAGACTGAGCGCTATGTCTACCGTTTTGGCGGCGGCGTATCCGACGGCGGAAACGGCGATAAGAATCTGCTCGGCGGCAAAGGCGCCAACCTCGACGGCATGGCTGGCATCGGCCTGCCCGTCCCTCCCGGTTTCACCATTTCGACCGCCATGTGTACGCGTTATTATGACGAGGGCGGCGCCTTTCCCGACAGCCTGCGCGACGAGGTCGCCAATGGGCTGGCGCATATCGAGCGCGTGACGGGCAAGCGGTTCGGCGATGCGGCCGACCCCCTATTGGTCTCCGTCCGCTCGGGCGCGCGCACGTCCATGCCCGGCATGATGGATACCGTCCTCAATTTGGGCCTCAACGATGCGACCGTGGAAGGCCTTGCCACGGCATCCGGCGACGCGCGGTTCGCGTGGGACAGCTATCGCCGCTTCATCCAGATGTATGCCGACGTCGTGCTCGAGTTGGATCATGGCGCGTTTGAGGAAGCGCTCGAGATCGCCAAGGAAGATCGCGGCGTCAGCCTCGACACCGAGCTCACCGCCGACGACCTGCGCGAGCTGGTCACCGCCTATAAGGCTCTGGTCGAGGAGCAGTGGCACAAGCCGTTCCCGCAGGACGTGCACGATCAATTGTGGGGCGCCATCGGGGCAGTGTTCGGATCGTGGCAGTCGGATCGTGCGAAGGTCTATCGTCGCCTGCATGACATTCCCGGCAGCTGGGGCACCGCGGTCAACGTCCAGGCAATGGTGTTCGGCAATATGGGCGAGACATCGGCGACCGGCGTCGCCTTCACGCGCGATCCGTCGACTGGCGAGCGCGCTTATTATGGCGAATTCCTGATCAACGCGCAGGGCGAGGATGTCGTGGCCGGCATCCGCACGCCGCAATATTTGACGAAGGCCGCGCGGGAACGGGCGGGTGCCAAGGCGGCGTCGATGGAAGAAGCATTGCCCGAAACCTATGCCGAGCTGGCGCGCGTGTTCGATCTGCTGGAAACGCATTATCGCGACATGCAGGATATCGAATTCACGGTGCAGCAGGGCAAGCTCTGGATGCTGCAGACGCGCGCGGGCAAGCGCACCGCCACCGCGGCGCTCAAGATGGCTGTCGACATGGCCAATGAAGGTCTGATCACGCAGGACGAGGCGGTGCTTCGCGTCGATCCGGCGGCGCTCGATCAATTACTCCACCCGACCCTCGATCCGAATGCGCCGCGCGACGTGATCGCCAAGGGCCTCCCGGCATCTCCCGGCGCGGCCTCCGGCCAGGTCGTGTTCGACGCCGATACCGCCGAGAAGCGCGCCGCCGCGGGCGATGCGGTAATCCTGGTGCGGGTCGAGACGTCACCCGAGGATATTCATGGCATGCACGCCGCCAAAGGCATCCTGACCGCCCGCGGCGGCATGACCAGCCACGCGGCGGTGGTCGCTCGCGGCATGGGGCGGCCATGCGTGTCCGGCGTCGGCAGCCTCGCCATCGACGCCAGGGCCAAGCTGTTCCGAGTTGGCGGCAAGGAGGTGCGCGAGGGCGATATCGTGACGATCGACGGCGCCACCGGCGAGGTGATGCTGGGCGAAGTCGCGACCGTGCAACCCGCGCTGGCGGGCGATTTTGGCGTGCTGATGGCCTGGGCCGACGATGTCCGCCGCCTGAAGATCCGCGCCAACGCCGAGACCCCGCTCGACTGCCGCACCGCGCGCCGCTTCGGCGCCGAGGGCGTCGGCCTGTGCCGCACCGAGCATATGTTCTTCGACGCGGGACGCATCTCGGCGGTCCGCCAGATGATCCTGGCGGAGGATGAGAAAGGGCGCCGCGCCGCGCTTGAGAAATTGCTGCCCGAACAGCGTAGCGACTTCGCCGAGATTTTCGAGATCATGGCCGGCCTGCCGGTGACGATCCGCCTGCTCGATCCGCCGCTCCACGAGTTCCTTCCGCATGAGGAAGCGGAATATGCCGAGGTGGCGGCCGCCTCGGGCGTCTCGGTCGAGCAACTCAAGCGCCGCGCGACAGAGCTACACGAATTCAATCCGATGCTCGGCCATCGCGGCTGCCGGCTGGGAATCACCTATCCCGAAATCTACGAGATGCAGGCGCGGGCCATTTTCGAGGCGGCGGTTGATGTCGCGGTGAAGACCGGCGAAGCACCGATCCCCGAGGTGATGGTGCCGCTGGTGGCAACACGGCGCGAGCTGGAGATCATCAAGACGATGATCGACGCCCAGGCCGAGGCGGTGTTTGCCGAAAAGGGCACGACGCTGGACTATCTGGTCGGTACGATGATCGAGCTGCCGCGCGCGGCGTTGCGCGCTGGCGAGATTGCCGAAGTCGGCGAATTCTTCTCGTTCGGTACCAACGACCTGACCCAGACCGCGCTCGGCGTGTCGCGCGACGACGCGGCCCGCTTCCTCGGCACCTATGTCGAGCAGGGCATCTACCCTAAGGATCCGTTCGTCAGCATCGACGTCGAGGGTGTCGGCGAGCTGATTCAGATCGCCGCCGAGCGCGGGCGCGCTACGCGCCCGGACATCAAGCTCGGCATTTGCGGCGAGCATGGCGGCGACCCGGCCTCGATCGCCTTCTGCGAGAGCGCGGGCCTCGATTATGTCAGCGCCTCACCCTATCGCGTGCCGATCGCGCGCTTGGCAGCGGCGCAGGCGGCGATGCGGAAGTAGCTTAGAGGCCCGGCGCCTAACGATGAGCAAGACCGATGGACACGTGCTGTGACGCGCTGCGTTCCCAAAGTCGCAGAAGCTACCTAAATGTTCCCGAGGCAGAGTTACCCGACGCATTGATCGAATTTCACCCGGAACGCGGCTGGCTAATCTGGATGCCTCAGACCGGTCATCACTGCCGGCACGTCCGATATTGCCCTTGGTGTGGCACCGAACTGTCTACGTTACGGCCCTAAAGCGGCATACAAAGAGCCCTCGTTCCCGCAAAAGGGGGGACCCCGCTTGTTGCGAGCACGACACAAGGTGGCCGGCTCCCGCTTTCGCGGGATCTCGGAAAAAGGGCGTGTGCCGCTCAGCCGTAGGTCGCGCGGTGCTCGTCCAACTTGCCGTCGGCGAGCAAAGCCGCCTGTTCGCGCCAGCGCTCCTGCTCGATATAGCCCTCGTCTGCGCCGAGTTTCTCTTCCAGCGCGGCTTCTTCCGCAGGCGTCATCGCGGCGATGTCGGCGTAGCGGTAAATGCCTTCCTCGTTGAGGCGTCGCTGGCCGGCGGCACCGATGCCGCGGATGAGCGACAGATCGTCGCGCGAGGAATCGAACCTGTCGCCGGTCGTGCGCTGCGCGATCGTCACCGGCTCGGCCGCGGCGACGGGCGCGACCGTGGTCGGCGTAACGACGACCGGACGTTCGTTTTCGAGCTCGACGATGCGTGCGTTGGCGGCTTCCAGATGACGCTGCTCGTCGATGCGGGCATCGCGCTCGGCCTCATAAGCGAGCTTCCATTTCTTGCCGCCCGACCGGGAGATCAGCCCAAGAAGCCAACCCAGCACCAGCACCAGGAAAAGGATCGCCCACTGATTGGTGGTGAATTCGGGCATATTTTCTTCCCCTCGCCAATTTGGGCAAGGATTGCGCGAGCCTGCGCCCGCGGTCAACCGGCGTAGCTCCATTCTTGCACAGGTTGCCAACGCGGGAACCGTCAGCAGCCCCGGGCCTGCGATGAACAGAGGCCGGAGATGACCACAAGCGGCGGCAAAATCGTGGACAGGCAGGAGCGATGCGCTAGACGGCGGCGGCCGCCTGATCGAAACCGGGCCCAATCGTAATCGGGGTTTGAACCCGCCATGACCCACCTGCCGGCAGACATCGCCATCATCGGCGCCGGCGTTGCGGGAGCAAGCCTGGCCGCGATGATCGGCGATCGCGCACGGTGCGTGCTGATCGAGGCGGAGTCGCAGCCGGGATATCATTCGACGGGGCGTTCGGCGGCTTTCTGGTCGGAAAGTTACGGTGGGCCGATCGTGCAGCCGCTCACGACCGCGTCGGGCCCATGGCTGGCCGACCAAGGCTTCCTTCGCTCCCGTGGCTGCATCCACATCGCCGGCGCGGAGGGTGCCGAGGCGCTGGCGGCACTTGCCGGGCAGATGGCGGCGGGCGGGGTCGCACACGAACGGCTCGACCGGCAGGCGCTCGAAGCCGCCATCCCCGGGCTGCGGCCCGAGTTCACGTCGGGCCTGAGCGAGCCGACCTGTCGCGACATCGACGTCGGCGCGCTGCACGGCGACTTTCTGCGCACCGCCAGCCGGACGGGCGCCCGCCTGCTGACCGACGCGGCGGTGTCGGCGATCAGCCGCGACGGCGGATTATGGCGCATCACCACGCGCGGCGGGGAAGTGCGCGCACCGATCCTGGTCAATGCCGCGGGCGCGTGGTCCGATCAGGTCGCAGCCCTGGCCGCCGCGTCGCCGATCCACATCCAGCCCTATCGCCGCACCATCGCCCAGCTGGCCACCGATCCGCCGATGGCGGCCGACATGCCGCTGGTGATGGACGCGCTCGGCCGCTTCTATTTCAAGCCAGAGGCGGGCGGGCGGCTGTGGCTGTCGCCGCATGATGAGACACCGGCGCCGGCGCACGACGTCGCGCCGGAGGAACTGGACGTGGCGGTCGCGATCGACTGGTTCGAACGGGCGGTCGACTGGCGTGTGCTGAGGCGCGAGCGCGCCTGGGCAGGATTGCGCAGCTTCGCGCCGGACCGGGTGCCGGTCTACGGCTTCGACCCCCGGGCGCCCGGTTTCTTCTGGTGCGCCGGCCAGGGCGGGTTCGGGATCCAGACGGCGCCGGCGGCGGCGATGCTGGGAGCAGCCCTGCTGATGGGCGAGGAGTTGCCGGACGCGATCCGCGGGATCGACCCGGGCCTTTATGCGCCCGACCGGTTCAGCATCTGATCGTCACCCTGAACTCGTTTCAGGGTCCATCATGCCTCCGCATCGTTCGCGCCTGTTGCGCGATGGATGCTGAAACAAGTTCAGCATGACCACGTGGTCAGTGGTTGGGATAGCGTAGCCGGCCGAGGAAGCGGGCCATGCTGAAATGGCGATCGGGATCGGGTTTGATCTGCGCCTTGAACTTCTCGAATTTCATGACATCGTCGATGCGGCGATCGAGGAAGGCGCGGGTGTCGGCATAATCCTCGCTATCGTCGTTGAGGAAGGCGAGCAAAGTCGCCCCATAGACGCCGCCGAGCGTGAGCCGCTTGCTGTAATGGGCAAAGCCGGTCGCTTTATCGCCCGCCAACCGCCACATCCTGTCAGCCGCACGCCAGCCGAGACGGGTGCCAAGCAGGACATTCTGGGGAAGCGCGAGCATTGCCAACGCGCGGCGCAGCGCTTCGCGATGCGGCGCCACGGCGGCAAGGCGCGCGAGCACGAGGGCGGTGATGCGATCGCGGATCCGCATCGCCGCCAGCGACTCGGGCGGCAGCACCACCGCCATCTGCCGGTCGATGTCGGCGAACCACGCGTCGATCATCTCGCCCGCTCCACCGGCGAACGCCAGGCGCGCGCGCTCGGGTGGCACGCCGAGCGAAAGGGCCGCGGCGTTCAGCGCAGCGTCGGTCCAGCCTTCGAACGTTGCCTCGCCCGGCAGCCGTTCGGCCAGAGCGGCGCGCAATTCGTCGAGCGTCATGTCGAGTGGATCGGCCATGGTCATGCACTTAGGCTTATCTGTTCGGCGGGCAAAGGGCGCTTGGTGTCGCGCACCAGCAGCACGGCCAAGGCAATGGCGAGCCCGCCGGCGAGATCGAACAGGGTCAGCCGCTCGCCATAGACGATCCACCCGATCGTTGCCGCGACGATCGGCTGGAGCAGGAGCATCAGGCCGACGACCAACGCCGACACGCGGCTGACGGCGTACATGATCAGGCCCTGCCCGAGCAGCTGGCTGCCGAGCGTCATCAGGACGAGCGGCCACCAGATGGCGGGCCAGATCGGGTCGCCGAGTGCGAGCGCCACCACCAGCAATATTGGTATGCCGGCGGCGACCGACCAGGTGAGCGTCGTCACCGGCCCCAACACCGCGCGCGCCCGATCGGCAAATACCAGATAGCCGGTGAAGCAGACGCCCGCGAACAGGCAGAGCAGATCGCCGAGCAGATTGCGCGCCGACAATTCATAAGAGCGGCCGAGCAAAAGGACCGCACCGACCAGCGCCAGCGCCAAGGCGATCCCCTGCTTGCGGCTGGGCAAGGTGCGCGCCACCAGGAAGCCGTAAAGCGGGAAAAGGATCGCGGTCACGTTGCCGAGCAGGGTGGCGTTGGAAAGGCGGGTATGGAGGATGCCCGCATGCCAGGCGCCAAGATCGGCGGCGAAAAACAATCCGGAGAGAATCGCGGCGACCACGAGCAGCCGCATGTTGGCCGGGCGCGGGCCGCGCTCGCTGCGGGCGGCGATCATCAGCACCGGCAGCGCCAGCGTAAGCCGCCAGAAGCCGGAGCCGATCGGGCCGACGTGACCGTCGACCCGCGCAATACGGACCAGCCACGGCCCCAGCGCGAGCGCCACGTTGGCGACCACCAGGGCGGGCACGGCGAAACGCGCCGCATCTTTCTGAGCGAGCTGCTGCATCGGCCTCCTCTAGCGCAAACTCCCTTGGCGTCACCCCCGCGCGGGGAATGCGCAGAGCATAAAAAAAGGGCCGGCGAACCGGCCCTTGAGTCTTAGGAGAGGATGCCTGAAAGGCAGGATCAATGTGACTCTAATGGTGCAGTGCCGCAATAGCTATTTTGCAGCGCAAGGTGCAAAGATTGACTGCTAGGTTGCGCGCTTTGCATCATCAAAGTTGCCGAGACCGCGGTCAGTGCGACATAAACTGTCCCAAAAGCGGAAATAAAGGCCGTAATTACAACGATATTCCCGATGATGGCGCTGGTGATGGGTGGCGGTGATCAGCCAACGTCCGGCCGGGCCATCGACGATGAAGCGCGGAAAAAGCTCCCAGCCCATATGGTTGGTGACGCCCATCAGCGTCATGATCGACAGGACCAAACCCAGCATGGCGACGTGGATCGGAATCAGGAACACCAGGGCGGGAATCACGACCGCACCGCTGACCGCTTCCCACGGATGAAAGCTCATCGCGGCCCATGCCGTGGGCGGCCGGCTGGCATGATGCACGGCATGCATCGTCCGGAACGCCCATGGCCGGTGCATCAGCCGGTGCGTCCAGTAGAAATAGGCATCGTGCGCGATCAGGAAAGCGAGCACCGACAGCGGCATCCACCACACAGGATAGGCATGGGGATCGGTATAGATGCGGGTCCAGCCGCGCGCCTGCCAGCCCCATGCGACCAGCCCCGCCGGCACGCCGTAGATCGCGGCGGAAGCGAGCGACCAGCCAATCTCGCGCCAGATCTGGCGTCTTTGCCCGGCGTACAGGCCCGGCCGGCGGAGCTGCGTCGCAAGCGCGAAGCCGGCACTCGTCGCGAGATAACGCAGCGCCACGATCGCCGTCATCGCCAGCGCGGCGAACAGGATGGAAGCAAGCATGACAGCGCTATAGGCGCAGGCGGGCGGCGTGGGTAGAAGCGACGCGATGGCGCAAAACCCGAATATTGACCTGCTGATCGCGGGTGGCGGCCTGGCGGGCGGATTGATCGCACTGGCGCTGGCGAAGCGGAGGCCGGAGCTGAAGGTGGCGATCGTCGAGGCGGGCGAGCGGCTCGGCGGCAACCATATCTGGTCCTTCTTCGACAGCGACGTCGCGCCTGCGGAGCGCGCACTTGTCGACCCCCTCGTCTGCCATCGCTGGAGCGGCAATGACGTGCGCTTTCCCGGGCATCGCCGTACTCTTGCGGGCAGCTATAATTCGACCGAGTCGGAACGACTCGACGCCACGGTTCGAGCCGCCCTCCCTCCCGAAGCCGTGATCACCGCCGCGATTGCAGCCCTCGATCCGCAGGGTGCCACGCTGGCTGACGGATCACGGATCGACGCGACAGCGGTGATCGATACACGGGGCACGCGCGACCTTTCGGTGATCGATCTCGGCTGGCAGAAGTTCGTCGGCCGGCTGCTGCGGTTGAACGGCCCGCATGGCCTGACCCGACCGGTGATCATGGATGCGACGGTCGATCAGGCCGAGGGGTATCGCTTCGTATACCTGCTGCCGTTCGGACCCGACCGCATGTTCGTCGAAGATACCTATTATAGCGACACGCCGACGCTGGACGTGCCCGCGATCGAGGCGCGGATCGATGCTTATGCCCAGGCGCAAGGTTGGAGCGTCGCCGAAGTCGAGCGTCAGGAAGTGGCGGCGCTGCCGATCGCGATGGGCGGCGATTTCGCACAGCTGTGGCCGGCGCGGGACCGGGTTGCGCGCGCCGGCATGGCGGCAGGCCTGTTCCAGCCGATGACGGGCTATTCGCTGCCCGATGCGGTGCGGACCGCGGCGCTGGTGGCGGCGCTGCCGTACCTGTCGCCGCACGCCCTCTATGGTGCGCTGCGCGGCCACGCGCGCAACGCATGGGAGGAGCGTGGCTTCTACCGCTTGCTGGCGCGGATGCTGTTCCGTGCCGCCGACCCGCCCGAGCGTTACCGCCTGCTGGAACGCTTCTACCGGCTCGACGAAGGCCTGATCGGTCGCTTCTATGGCGGGCAGTCGACGCTGATCGACAAGGCGCGGATATTTGTCGGAAAGCCGCCGGTGGCCTTGCGCCGCGCGCTCGGCGCGCTCAGGGAGGCGGAGTGAATAATCCAACGCGCAAGACGGCGGCGGTTATCGGCGCCGGCTTCGGCGGCCTCGCGCTCGCCATCCGCCTCCAATCCGCCGGAATCGCCACGACGCTGGTTGAGGCACGGGATAAGCCCGGCGGCCGCGCTTATGTGTGGGAGCGGGACGGCTTCACCTTCGATGCCGGCCCGACGGTCATCACCGACCCTGCCTGCCTGGAAGAATTATGGGCGCTGACCGGCAACCGACTGGCCGACGACGTGACTTTGCTGCCGGTCAGCCCCTTCTACCGACTTAACTGGCCGGACGGCGTCAGTTTCGATTATTCCAACGACGAGCCGGCGTTGAGGGCCGAGATTGCCAAGCTCAATCCCGCCGATGTCGCGGGCTACGCCAAGTTCCTCGATTATGCCGCGGGCGTGTATCGCGAGGGCTATGAGAAGCTGGGCGCGGTCGCGTTCCTCGACTTCAAAAGCATGATCAACGCCGCCCCCGCGCTCGCCAAATATCAGGCGTGGCGTTCGGTCTATTCGATCGTCTCATCCTATGTGGAGGACGAGCATCTCCGTCAGGCGCTAAGCTTCCATACCCTCCTGGTCGGCGGCAACCCGATGACGACCAGCGCCATCTATGCGCTGATCCACAAGCTCGAGAAAATGGGCGGGGTATGGTTCGCCAAGGGCGGCACCAACGCGCTGGTCCGCGGGATGGTCACGCATTTCGAGCGGCTCGGCGGGGTCGTGCGGATGGCCGACCCGGTGGTAGAGATCGAGACGATCGGCGACCGCGCCAGCGCGGTCCGTACGACAAGCGGCTGGCGCGAGGCGTTCGACATGGTCGCCACCAACGCCGACATCATGCATAGCTATCGCGACCTGCTCGGCCGCAGCGAGCGCGGCAAGAAGGCGAGCAAGGCACTGCAGCGCAAGCGCTTCTCGCCGTCGCTGTTCGTGATCCATTTCGGCGTGAAGGGCACTTGGCCGGGCATCCCGCACCACATGATCCTGTTCGGCCCGCGCTATCGCGAGCTGCTGACCGACATCTACAAGCATGGGGTGCTGCCGGCGGATTTCTCGATCTACCTGCATCATCCGACCGTGACCGACCCCAGCCTCGCGCCCGAAGGCTGTTCGAGTTTCTATGCGCTGGCGCCGGTGCCGCATCTCGGCAAGGCACCGCTCGACTGGGAGACGATCAAGGAGGAATATGCCGATCGCATCCTCGGCGAGATCGAGCAGAGGCTGATGCCGGGCCTGAAGGACCGGATCGTCACACGCTTTTGCTACACGCCGCTCGACTTCCAGCACGATCTCCAGGCGCATCTCGGCTCGGCCTTCAGCCTGGAGCCGTTGCTCACGCAATCGGCCTGGTTCCGCACGCACAATCGCGACGATGTGTTGCACAATTTGTATTTCGTCGGCGCCGGCACGCATCCCGGCGCGGGCATTCCCGGCGTCGTTGGATCGGCCAAGGCAACGGCGGCCTTGATGCTGGAGGGCCTGTGAAGCGACTGGCGGTTTATTGCGGATCGGCGAGCCCGGCGGATCCAACCTATATCGAAGCGACGCGCAATGTAGGGACCGCGCTGGCGGCACGCGGCATCGGGGTCGTTTATGGCGGCGGCCGGCTCGGCCTGATGGGCGCGATCGCGGACGGCGCGCTGGCGGCCGGGGGCGAAGTGATCGGCGTGATTCCGAAGGCGCTGGTCGATCTGGAGGTCGCGCATCGCGGACTGAGCGAATTGCACGTCGTCGCGACGATGCACGAGCGCAAGCAGGCTTTCACCGATTTGTCGGACGGCTTTCTGACGCTTCCGGGCGGTACCGGCACGATGGACGAATTGTGGGAGGCGCTGAGCTGGGCGCAGCTCGGCTATCATTCCAAGCCGGTGGGGCTGCTCAACGTCGCCGGCTATTATGACGGTATCCTCGCTTATTGGCGGATGATGCAGGATGTCGGCTTCCTGCGCCCGCAGCATCGCGATCTGCTGATCGCAAGCGACGATCTGGACGATCTGCTCGACAAGATGGCGGCGCACCGGCCGGCCAAGCCGATCACGAGCATGCGCGCGGAGGAGCTTTGACGTTCGATCGAGAGGCGCTGGTCGATCATGCGCGGCAATCGATCGCGCGCGGTTCCAAGTCTTTCGCAATGGCATCCAAGCTGTTCGATCCGGCGACGCGCGAACGCGCCTGGCTGCTTTATGGCTGGTGCCGCGCATGCGACGATCTCGCCGACGGGCAGGAGATGGGCCACGGCATGGAGATCGTCGCCGATCCTGCCTCCCGCCTCGCCACGATCCGCGCGCGAACCGCGCTCGCTCTGGCGGGAGCGCCGAGCGGTGATGCGGCGTTCGACGGGTTCGGCGTGGTGGCGCGCGAATGCCAGATACCGGCGGCGCTGGCGGAGGACCTGATCGAAGGCTTTGCGCTGGACGCCAAGGGCTGGCGGCCGCGCAGCGAAAACGACCTTTATCAATATTGCTATCATGTCGCGGGGGCGGTCGGCGTGATGATGGCGCTGGTAATGGGGGTTGCGCCCGACGACGAGGCGACGCTCGACCGCGCCTGCGATCTCGGCCTCGCCTTCCAGCTCGCGAACATCGCGCGCGACATCAGCGAGGACGATGCTGCCGAGCGCTGCTACCTGCCGATCGAGTGGCTGGTCGAAATGGATATCCCGCCGGGCGAACATATGAAGCCGCATTATCGCCCGCGGCTGGCGGTGCTGGCAAAGCGGCTGGCCGCACGCTCCGCCGAACATGAGGCCAGCGCCCGGATCGGCGCCGCGGCCTTGCCGTTCCGCTCCGCATGGGCGGTATTGGCGGCGGCGGGCATCTATGGCGACATTGCGCGCGAGGTTGCGCGGCGCGGCGAACATGCCTGGGATCACCGGGTGGTGACGAGCAAGGCGGCCAAGCTCGGCTGGGTGGCGAAATCGTTCGGGCAGACGCTCAGGCGCACTGGCGGCAGTGTTCGATCTCCGCGCTTATGGACGCGCCCGCGGACCGGCCCTTACCGTTCGTCCTGAGCCTGTCGAAGGACAGTTTTTTGGTCTTGGGAAGAAGAGAGCGGTACCTCGACAAGCTCAGCACGAACCGGAAAATTCGGAGCAGCGTCCTGACGGGACGCACGCACTCCTGCCCGGCCGTGTTTCGCCAGTTCAGCCTTGAGCACTTCCGGCCGCGGCGCGATCAGGAAGCCGAAGCTGACCGTGCCATGCTTGGTCTCGACCACATGGTGAAGACGGTGCGCCTGGACGATGCGCTTCATATAGGTCGAGCGGGCGACGAACCGTCCCGGCAGGCGCTGGTGCACGATCCAGTCGTGGAAGCCGAAATAGATGGCGCCGTAAGCAGCGATACCGGCGCCGATCCAGGTGCAGCCGGGCCACCAGCCCAGCTGGACGCCGCCCAGCAGCAGGATGAACGAGGGTATCGCGAATATTGCGGCGTAAAGATCGTTGAGCTCCCACGCGCCGAGCCGCGGGCGGTGATGGCTTTCGTGGAGAAACCAGCCCGGCCCGTGCATCACCCAGCGATGCGCGACATAGGCGACGCCTTCCATCGCGGCGACGGTCAGGACGAACAGGACAAGGCCAGCGAGGATCGACACGATCCCCATATAGGAGCCTTGCTGCCGTTCATCCATCCGTCAGGCGGCAAAGCGTCTAGCGCCGCCATTCCGGGAGACGAACATGAAGCGCGTGCTGATCCTGCTGCCCCTGCTCGCCCTGGCCGGCTGCATGGCCACGCCCGAGCAGCGCGTCAAAGCGGCGCTGGTGAATGCGGGCGTCGCGCCCCGCGTCGCCGGCTGCATGGCGGAGCGGATGGCAGACCGGCTGTCGATCGAACAGCTCAAGGAACTCAAGGCACTGACCAACGGGCGCAAGCCCGGCGAGAAGCTGAGCGCCAAGCACATTCTGAAGCGGGTGGCCTCGATCGGCGATCCGGAGGTCGTCAGCGTCACCACCAAGGCTGCCATTGGCTGTACTATCGCCGGCTGAGCCTTTGCCTTGCGGACTTCGCTGTGTAGAGGACGCCGCATTCCTCTCCCCCGAGTCCGCACAGGAATCGCCCACCCATGAACATCCACGAATATCAGGCCAAGGAACTGCTTGCGAAGTTCGGCGTCGCCATCCCCTTGGGCTTCGCCGCGATGAGCGTCGACGAGGCGGTCGCGGCCGCCGGCAAGCTCCCTGGGCCGCTTTATGTCGTTAAGGCGCAGATCCATGCCGGCGGACGCGGCAAGGGCAAGTTCAAGGAATTGGGCGCGGACGCCAAGGGCGGCGTGCGCCTGTCCAAGACGCTGGACGAGGTACGGGCCAACGCGACCGACATGCTCGGCAATACTTTGGTGACGATCCAGACCGGCGATGCCGGCAAGCAGGTCAACCGCCTCTACATCACCGACGGCGCCGACATCGCGAAGGAATATTATCTCTCGATGCTGGTCGATCGTTCGACCGGCCGTATCGCGCTGGTCGTATCGACCGAAGGCGGCATGGACATCGAGACGGTTGCGCATGAGACGCCCGAGAAGATCCGCACGATCATCATCGACCCGGCCGAGGGCTTCCAGCCGCATCATGGCCGCGCCGTTGCGTTCGCGCTCAAGCTCAAGGGCGATCTCAACAAGCAGGCGGTCAAGCTGGCCGGCCAGCTCTACGACGCCTTCGTCAGCACCGACATGGCGATGCTGGAGGTGAACCCGCTGGTCGAGACCACCGACGGCAAATTGCTCGTGCTCGACGCCAAGGTCTCGTTCGATTCGAATAGCCTGTATCGTCACCCCGACATCCTCGCGCTGCGCGATGAGACCGAAGAGGATCCGGCCGAAGTCGAGGCATCCAAGTACGACCTCGCCTACATCAAGCTGGACGGTAATATCGGCTGCATGGTGAACGGCGCCGGCCTCGCCATGGCGACGATGGACATCATCAAGCTCAACGGCGCCTTCCCCGCAAACTTCCTCGACGTCGGCGGCGGCGCTTCCAAGGAGAAGGTGACGGCGGCATTCAAGCTGATCCTGTCCGACCCGGCGGTGAAGGGCATCCTCGTCAACATCTTCGGCGGGATCATGCGCTGCGACATCATCGCCGAGGGCATTGTCGCCGCCGCCAAGGAAGTGAATCTGTCGGTGCCGCTGGTTGTCCGGTTGGAAGGCACCAACGTCCAGCAGGGCAAGGAAATCCTGGCCAATTCGGGCCTGCCGATCGTGGCGGCGGACGATCTGGGCGACGCGGCGAAGAAGATCGTGGCGCAGGTGAAGCAGGCCGCCTGAGGCCAATCCTCCTTCCGCTCATGCTGCGTAGAGACTGAGTAGGCGCTTGGGCGCCGTAGCGAAGGCTCGTATCGAAGCAGCGTCCTTCGATACGCCACTTCGATAGACTCAGGTGGCTACTCAGGATGAGCGGGGTAGGTGATCGATGAAAGACGTGTAGCAGCTTTACCTATACGTCAAGCTGCTGCTAACGGACCCGTGCTGACCGGCGGGCGTTGACCCGCACTGGCTGTGGAGAAAAGATGTGAAGGTCCTCGTCCCCGTCAAGCGGGTGATCGACTATAACGTGAAGCCGCGCGTCAAGATGGACGGCAGCGGCGTCGATCTCGCCAACGTCAAGATGTCGATGAACCCGTTCGACGAGATCGCGGTGGAAGAGGCGATCAGACTGCGCGAGAAGGGCGCCGCGACCGAGGTCGTGGCCGTCTCCGTCGGGCCGCAAAAGGCGCAGGACACGCTGCGGACCGCACTGGCAATGGGTGCTGACCGCGCCATTTTGATCATGACCGACGCCGAGGTCGAGCCGCTGGGGGTCGCCAAGCTGCTGAAGGCGGTAATGGACGAAGAGCAGCCCGGCATCGTCATGCTGGGCAAGCAGGCGATCGACGACGATTGCAACCAGACGGGACAGATGCTGGCGGCGCTGAGCGGGCGGCCGCAGGGCACGTTCGCCTCCAAGGTCGAAGTCAGCGGCGACCGGGTCGAGGTGACGCGCGAAGTCGACGGCGGGCTGGAGACGGTCAGCCTGGCGATGCCCGCGATCGTGACGACCGACCTGCGTCTCAACGAGCCGCGTTATGCGAGCCTGCCCAATATCATGAAGGCCAAGACGAAGCCGATGGCACAGAAGACGCCTGAGGATTATGGCGTCGACATCGCGCCTCGCCTGACCACGCTTAAGGTGGTCGAGCCTTCCAAGCGTCAGGCGGGCGTCAAGCTCGACAACGTCGATGCGCTGGTCGGCAAGCTCAAGGATATGGGGATCGCACAATGAGCGTGCTGGTATTGATCGAGCATGCCGAGGGCGCGCTCAAGGATGCGAGCCTTTCGACCATCACCGCTGCAGCGCAGCTTGGCGAAGTCCATGCACTTGTCGCCGGCGAAGGCGGCCAGGCCCAGCAGGCGGCGGATGCCGCGGCGAAGGTCGAAGGCGTTGCCAAGGTGCTGCTCGCGAGCGATCCCGCCTATGCGCAGGCGCTGGCGGAGAATGTCGCGCCGTTGCTCGTGTCGCTGATGGGCAATTACGAGGCGCTGCTGTGCAACGCGACGTCCGAAGGCAAGAATATCGCGCCGCGCGTCGCGGCCTTGCTCGACGTCATGCAGGTCTCCGACGTTCTCTCGATCGAGGGGCCGGATACGTTCACACGCCCGATCTATGCCGGCAATGCGGTCGCCACGGTGCAATCGTCTGACGCCAAGAAGGTGCTGACCGTGCGCGGCACCGCCTTCGCCAAGGCCGCGGCGAGTGGCGGTAACGGCACCGTGGAGCCGGTCGCCGGCACCGGCGATGCGGGCCTGTCCAGCTTCGTCGGTCGCGAGACCAGCAAGTCGGAGCGGCCAGAGCTGACCTCCGCGCGTGTCGTAGTTTCCGGCGGCCGGGCGCTCGGTTCGTCCGAGCAGTTCCACGCCTTGATCGATCCGTTGGCAGACAAGCTCCATGCCGCGGTCGGCGCCAGCCGCGCAGCGGTGGATGCGGGCTACGCACCCAACGACTATCAGGTTGGCCAGACCGGCAAGATCGTGGCACCCGAAGTCTATGTCGCGGTCGGCATTTCCGGTGCGATCCAGCATCTTGCCGGCATGAAGGACAGCAAGGTCATCGTCGCGATCAACAAGGATGAGGACGCGCCGATCTTCCAGGTCGCTGACCTCGGCCTCGTCGGCGACCTGTTTCAGATCATCCCGGACCTTACCGCGAAACTTTGAACTCCGGCGGGGCGCGCCTCGGCGCGTCCGGCCGAGCCGCGAAAAAGCCGGCGCGGTGATGGTCAGCCTCGAAAGGTGCGGCGCCCGCCGCGAGGCGGCCGAGAAAGATCGCTACGATCTCGTGCGGATGGAATGCCGAGGGCTGCGTCACCGCAACCATCACCATCGCGGCGAGCCGCTCCGCATGGGCGGACGGCTCGTCAATCGCCAGCCCATGGTCATGAATCTGCCGCACGAGGCACCGCTCGATCGCCCATTCGAGCGGCAGCACCACGCGCTGGCGGTACATTTCGGAAAGCCACGGCAGGTCGGCCCCGTCACGCGCCACCGCCCCGCGCAACTGGAGGTGGGCTTCGCCGGATAGGGCCAGCCAGGCTTCACGAACGAATTGCTCCATCGCCTCCCGCAGCGGCAAATTGCGGTTGATTTCGCGCGGCAGCACCGTTTCCACTTCCACGACCAGCTCGAGACGGACGATGCGATACAGTTCGGCCCGATCCTCGAACTGATTGTACAAGGTGCGGCGGCTGAGGCCGGCAAGGCGTGCCACGCGCTCGACCGAGAAGCTGCCATAAGCCTGGTCGCGCAGCACTTCCCGTGCTGCCGCAAGCGCGCGCCGTCGTGCGCCATATTGTCCGTCGTCGGGTCGGCCCTGGGTCATGCGCGGAGAATATCGTCAAGCGCGCGCCGATAGATGCACGATGCCGTGAACACCCCTGCCTTGCGCGCCAAGCGACGAAGCGTGACGCTCCACCTCACCAACGGCCATGCGCCGCCCACCAACGGCACGGCGCGCTGTTTACGCGAGACGGGGATAGCCCGTAGCAAGGGGTATGGCGCAGATCGAACTGGGGCAGGAGAGCAATGGCGGGCTGTCCCCGAACCGGATTGCCATACTCGCGATCTTGCTGGCCTGGATGACGCAGTTCGCATTGCTGACCGCCCAGATGGCCGCGGCGGAGAAGGCGGCCGGCATGCCGGTAATGACCTGGTCCGAATTGGCCGCGCGCGCCTGCGTGACGACGATCGGCATCTTGTTGTCGATCGGTATGGCGTTGCTGTTGCGCAAGCTGCGCGAGACACCGCTCGGGCTGCGCATCACCATGGCCGGGATAACGGCGGTGGCCGGGTCGCTCCTCCACGCGCTCGCCAATTTCGGCCTGTTCTCGATCCTTATGCCGGAAGAATCGATGAAGCGGGCCAGTATCGCCTCTTATCTTGCGGCGACGACCGTCTGGTTCTGGACCTATGGCGCGATAGCAGCGCTGCTGCTGGTCATCTATTACAATGCCGACCTGCGTGAACGCGACCGCCGGCTGGCGCTGCTGCGGGCGGTTGCGCAATCGGCGCAGATCAAGGCGCTGCGGTACCAGATCAATCCGCACTTCATGTTCAACACCCTCAATTCGATTGCTTCCCTCGTCGGTCGCAGGGAGACCGCCGAGGCCGAAGCGATGGTCGAAAACCTGTCGGATTTCCTGCACACGACATTGTTGCTCAATCCCGAGGACGACATTCCCTTGTGGCGTGAGCTGGAGCTGCAGCAGCTCTATCTCAGCATCGAGGCTGCGCGCTTCCCCAAACGCCTGCTGGTGGAAGTCGATGTGCCCGACGAATTGCGCGCCCTGCTCGTGCCGAGCCTGATCACGCAGCCGCTGATCGAAAACGTGATCAAGCACGCGGTGCGCAAGAGCACCACGCCGATCGAGCTTCGGATCGTCGCCCGCCAGGTCGGTAAAAACCTGGAACTCGTCATCCGCAACAGTTTCGGCGATGCCGCCGGCCAGATGCGGGGGCCGCCCGGGATCGGACTCGCCAACGTCGATGAGCGGCTGACGATGCGTTACCCCGGCGCATGCCGCTGCCTGGCCGTATCGGATGCCGACGGCTTCTACGTCCGCTTGCTCATGCCCGCGACGGGCGGAGCGGTGCCATGAGGGTGGCGGTATGCGACGACGAGCTGCTTGCGGTCGAGCGGCTGGTGAGGATGCTGGGGCGCATCGACGGCATTCGTGTCGAAGGCACCGCGCAGAACGGGCGCGACGCTCTCGCCCTGGTAGCCCGCACCTCTCCGGATGCGATCTTCCTGGATATCGAAATGCCGGCGCTCGACGGTTTTGACGTGGTGGAGGCACTGGCAGCCAACCCTGGCGCGGCTACACCGCCGCTGATCGTGTTCGTCACCGCCTTCCCACAGTTCGCGGCGCATGCGTTCGACACGGGCGCGATCGACTTCCTGATCAAGCCGGTCCGCTTTTCCCGCCTGGAGACCGCGGTCGGCCGGTTGCGCGACGTCCGCGATCAGCGCGACGCGCGACGCCGGCTGAGCGAACTGGCCGACCAGCTCGACACGTTGCGAGCCGAGGGGCGCGAGATCGGCACCCCGGCCAATGAGATCTGGGTGCACCGCCGCGCGGAGCGGGTGCGGGTCGATCTCGACGAGGTCGAACTGGTGCGCGCGGAAGGAGAATATGTCCGCCTCTTCATCGGCAGCCAGAGCTTCCTGCACCGCGCGTCGATCGGATCGATCGCGGCCCGCCTCGACCCCGGCCGCTTCATGCGCGTGCATCGTTCGTATGTCCTGCGACTCGACCTGATCGCCAAAATCCGGCGCAAGGCCGCCGGCGGCTATACGTTGGTGCTAACACACGGCGAAGAAGTGCCGCTTGGAAGACTGTATCGAGCAGACCTTCTCAAGCATGCCAACAAAAGCTTTACGCCGTCGTAAACTGAACCGGATGGGTATTCGCAAGGTCGATGCACATCCTTGTAAATCAACTGTTGTATAACTCACGCGCCGACGATCGATTTTCATGATGTATTCACATCGTCGTTTGTTCGGACGCCGCATACTTGTAGCCCCAGCCCATTCCGCGCCCGTCGATCTGTCGACACGCGGCACGCCAACAAGGGACTGCAACCATGCCATATCTGCCCGCCGCCCGGCCGGCTTTCCTGTACGCCGGCACCGCCTTGCTCGCCATCGCCTCTGCGCTCAGCGCGGCGCCGGCCCACGCACAGGATGCCGCGTCGGCGACACCGCCTGCGGCCCCAACCGCCAATGTCGACACACAGGAGATCGTGGTGACCGGATCGCGCCTCGCGCGCACCACGTTGCAGTCGACCGTACCCGCCGCCGTACTCAACAATGCCGCGATCGAGGAAAGCGGCGCGACCAACATCCAGGATGCAATTTCCCAGCTTCCGGCGGTGGGGCAGAATGCGTCGCGGTCCGACACCAATTTCGCAACCACCGGCAATGGCACGGCGACGCTCAACCTGCGCAACCACGGTTCGCAGCGCACGCTTGTCCTGATCAACGGCAAGCGCTCGGTTGGTTTTCCGGGCTCGTCGGCGACCGATCTCAACAATATCCCGAGCGACTTCGTCGATCGGGTCGAAATCGTCACCGGCGGCGCCTCCGCGGTCTATGGTTCGGAGGCGATTGCAGGCGTTGCCAATTTCATCCTCAAGGACCGGTTCGACGGCGTCCGGTTGCGCGCGCAAAGCACGCTATCCGACAAGGGAGACGCGGCCCGCCAGTTCGGCAGCCTCACCGCCGGCCAATCCTTCGCGGGCGATACCGGCCACCTGATCGTCAATTTCAGTTACGACAAGGACCATGGTCTGCGCTCACGCGAGCGCAGCTTTTCGGCGACGGACAACCCCAATCGCAGTTCCTACGCGGCGCAGGGCCTGTACAGCTTCGACACGTTGTTCCTGCGCGGGCCGACAACCTATACGTTCGACGCCAACAATCGCCTGAAGCAATATGAGGGCGCCAACGTCGATGGCTATAACCGCAATAACGACCGCTATCTGTCGCTTCCGGTGGAACGGTATAGCGCGGCCCTGATCGGCAATATCGAACTGGGCGGCTTCGCCACCGCCTATGTCGAAGGCGAATATACCCGCACCAAGGCCGCAAACGGGCTTGAGCCGCTGGCCACCGGCAACATCCCGCCGGTGCCGGTGACGGAGCCCGACGGCAGCCCCTATCCCGGAATTCCGCTGAGCAACCCCTATATTCCGCCCGCTTTGCTGGCGGCGGTGACGGCGTACAATGCGGCAGGCGCAGCCGCGGCGACGCCGGATGCGCCGTTCACGCCGGTTACCAATTTGCAGTTCCGGCGCCGCTCCAACGACATTTTCGACCGCAGCAGCTTCGTGAAGCGCGATTATTATCGCGGGGTCGCCGGGCTCAAGGGCGCGATCGGCGGGTCAAACTGGCATTGGGACGCCTATTACGAGCATAGCCAGACGACCGACCGCACCCATAGCCAGAATGCCCTGGCGACCAATTACGGCGCGGCGCTGAACGCGACGCGCGATGCCAGCGGCAATATCGTGTGCAGCGACCCGGTCGAGCGCGCCGCCGGCTGCGTGCCGATCAACATCTTCGGCTTCAACACGGTCAGCGCCGCCGCGGCCAACTGGCTGCAGACCGATCCGGGCCCGAGCCTGGGCGGCATCACGGCTGGAGCCCATGTCGAGTTCCGCTACAAAGGCGTGGTCAAGCAGGACGTCGCCAACGCGTCGATCACCGGCACGCTGTTCACCCTGCCGGGCGGGCCGGTCAACCTGGCGGCCGGCGTAGAATATCGCCGCGAGAGCAGCTCCGAATTGTTCGATCCGTACACGCAAGCGGGCATCGGCCTCGGCAACCAGCTGGCCAACATCGTCGGCAAGTTCAACGTCAAGGAGGCCTTCGGCGAACTGGTCGTGCCGATCCTGGCCGACCGGCCGTGGGTCAAATCACTCAGCGTCGAGGGCGCGATCCGCTATGCCGATTATTCGACCGTCGGCAGTGTCGCGAGCTGGAAGCTGGGTGGCGAATATGCGCCGAGCCGCGATATCCGCTTCCGCGGCGTCTATGCCTCGGCGACGCGCGCGCCCAATATCGGCGAATTGTTCACCCCGCCGAGCCAGACCTTCCCGGCGGTGACCGACCCGTGCGACCAGGGCCAGGGCATTGGCGACGACGCGATCGTCGATCCGAGCCAGCGTGTCGCTCTGCCGGCGGCATGCAGGACGATCCCCGGCATCCAGGCGCAATCTCAGACCGCGCAGGGCTTCACCTACTCGACCGCGCAGATCCAGAGCGTGAGCGGCCTGCTCGGCGGCAATATCGCGCTCAAGCAGGAGACGGCGCATACGATCACAGCCGGGGTGGTGTTCACGCCGAGCTTCGTGCCCAACGTGTCGCTGACGGTCGATTATTACCGGATCAAGGTGAAGGACGCGATCGGCTTCATCGGCCAGCAGACCTCGCTCGACGAGTGCTTCGCCAACGGCGATCCGTTGTTCTGCAACAATATCGTCCGCAACGCGCAGGGCTTCGTGACCGCGGTCAACGGCCTCAATCTCAACACCGGTTCCAACCTGGTCGAGGGTATCGACGTCGAATTCCACGCGCGCCGCAGTCTCGCCGGACTGGGCTTGCCGGGTGCGCTCGACTGGTCGGTCTTCTGGAATCACCTGCTCAAGCAGCAGCAGGTGCCTTTCCCGGGCGCGCCGGTGCAGAAAGAGGTCGGCCAGAGCGATTGCTATAATTGCGGGCGGCTGGGCTCCGGCTTCCACAACAAGATCTTCACCACCGCGACCTACACGGTCGGCGGTCTGACCCTGAATTACCGCATGAATTATTACAGCCCGGTGGTGGACGATCGCACCGATCCGGATGCCACGCGCATCCCGGCCTTCTTCTATCATAATATGCAGGTGCGTTATGATGTCGGCCCGAACCGGCGGATCGGGCTCTATTTCGGCATCAACAATTTCACCGACAAGAAGCCGCCCGTCTTCCCCGACACCAACATCGTGACCTTCCCCGGCACGCAAACCGTGGCCGACACGTATGACACTTATGGCCGCATGCTCTACGCCGGCGTGGAGGTGAATTTCTGAGTGGAACGGGAGGGGGCGAAACCCCCTCCCCGACCATGATTGCGGTTCGGCCCGCCGGATCGGTTGACGGCGCGGTGCGGTTGCGTCGACAAGGGCGGCGATGACGTTTCGATTTGGCCGGTGCGGGCGTCTTGGCTGACGCGACGATTGCTCCGAAGGCGCCGCCCGGGCGGCTAGCCCTGTACCTGATGCTGGGCTTTTCGGCGGGCCTGCCCTTCTACATGTTCAATGCGGTGCTGACGCTGCGGCTGGCGCGGCATGGCATCGACATCGTGCTCATCGGCTTCTTCGCCTGGGTCGCGCTGCTGCCGACGTTCAAGTTCGTATGGGCGCCGTTACTCGACCGCTTCGACGTGCCCGGCTTCGGAAGCTTCTGGGGAAAAAGGCGCGGCTGGATCATGCTGTCCCAGCTCGGCATCTTCCTGTCGATGGCGGCAATGGCGTTCACGTCGAGCGACAGGAGCCTGCCGCTGACCGCCCTGTTCGCGGTACTGCTCGCCTTCTGGACGACGACGCTGGAGGTCGCCGCCGACGGCTGGCGGATCGAGCTGGCGCCGACCAAGGCGGAGCAAGGGCCGATCGTCGCGGCCAATCTATGGGGTTACCGCAGCGCCATGGTTGCGGCCGGCAGTGGCGCGGTGTTCGTGGCGGGCCAGCTCGACTGGACCTGGGCCTATCTCGTCATCGCCTTTGCCGCCTTCCTGCCTTTCCCGATCCTGGTGGGAACCGCACGCGACGCGGGCCATGAAGGCAGCCGCTGGGCGGCGCTGGGAACGGGACTGGTGGCGAGCGCGGTCATCCTGCTTGCCTCGCTGGCAGCGACCGCTGCGGTCGGCTGGGCCATCCTCAACGTCGCCGCACAGGCCGGCATGACCAGCCGGACCAATGTCACTCCGGCGGTGCTCGCGCTCGCCTTGCTCCCGTTCGTCGGGCTGGCGCTGGCGTTGCCGCGCATCCGCCGCCTGGGGCGTGAGGCGCCGGCGCGGCGCTCGCTGGCGATCGGGCCCTATGTCGATATTTTCTGGCGGTTCGGCTACGCGACCCTGCCCGTCCTCGCCTTCGTCTCCTTCTACCGGATGGGCGACGTGATGACCCTGACCCTATCGCACCCCTTGTGGAATGCGCGCGGCTACAGCCTCAACCAGATTGCGATGGCCGACGGTGCGGTCGCCTTGCTGTCGAGCATGGTCGGCGTGGCGATCGGCGGCTGGATGGCGGCGCGCTGGCGCATGGGCGCGGCACTGGCCGGCGGCGCGATCGCATCCGCGTTCGGAAATTGGGTGTTCGTCTGGTTATGGCATGCCCAACCCAGCAATTTCGTGCTCTATGTCGCCGCCGGGCTCGATCAGTTCGCGCACGGCCTGGAGGGTGCGGTGTTCGTGGTCTACCTCTCGCTGCTGGTGAACCCACGCTACCCGGGCGCGCAATATGCCTTTCTGTCGGGCTTCGCCTTCCTGCTGCCCCGGCTGCTGGCGGGCGCGGCGGGATCGATCCAGCAGCAGATCGGCTATGACGGCTTTTTCTGGCTGTCGGGCGGCCTGAGCGCGGCGGCGATCCTGTTCCTGCCGTTCATCGTCAACGTGAAGCCGCGGCCGGCCGAGGCATGATCGACGAGGCCTTCGCACCGGCCGCTGCGGCAATCGCCGAGGGGCGGATTCCCGGCGCGGCGCTGGGCGTCGTCCACGCCGATGGGCGCCGCGCAATGCACCATGCCGGCATGGCGGCCTTGCTGCCCGAGCCCGAGCTGCTGACCGAAGATCATTGGTTTGACCTCGCTTCGCTGACCAAGGTCATCGCCACGACGACCATGATCCTGGCACTGGCCGAAGCGGGCCGGATCGACCTCGATCGGCCGTTGATCGACGCCATTCCCGACCTGCGCCAATATGATGTCGCCAATGCCGCCGAGCGCCGGCTGACCTTCCGCGACTGTCTCGCCCACCGCACCTTCCTGCCCGCGGTCGAGCCGATTTACACCTATGGCGGCGATCCCGGGCGGCTGCGCGCGTTCGTGCTGCAGCGCGAATGGCGGCATGGACCGCCAGTCTATTCGGACATTAACTTCATCCTGCTCGGCATCGCGATCGAGCGGATTACCGGCGAGCCGCTGTCGGCGTGGCCGTTGGGGCAAGGCCTGAGCTACGGCCCGCCCCCGGGCCCTGCCGTGGCAACCGAAGCCTGTTCGTGGCGCGGGCGCGTCATCAAGGGCGAGGTGCATGACGAGAATTGCTTCGCGCTGGGCGGTGCCACCGGTCATGCCGGGCTGTTCGGCACGGTCGAAGGCGTGTTGGGCTTCGCGCAAGGCCTGCTCGACGGTAGCGGTGCCACGCCAAGAATGCTGGAGGCGATCCGCACCCCCGTCCACGACGATCGCACCTGCGGCTGGGAGAAGAAGTTCGCCGGCTGGCACGGCGGCGATGCTTGCTCAGCCGAGACGATCGGCCATACCGGTTTCACCGGCACGGGCCTGTGGGTCGATTTCGAGCGCGGGGTGGCGTGGACCTTGCTGACCAACCGGGTCCACCCGACGCGGCATCGGGAGACGGGGATCCTGGACTTGCGCAGGGCGACGGGCGATGCGGTGGTCGCATCGGCCTGGCCCTCCGCCAGCGAGCGCAAAACAAAAAAACACCAGAAACGAACTTGATGATGTGGACGGGCGGACGGCGGAAACCGGGCATCGCCTCGGCTGCTGTCGAGCCCTGCGCGGCGTATCGCTGTCCTCCCCCTCCGTCGCCTTCGGCGCCACCTCCCCCTGGCGGGGGAGGATCACTAGGAGACGGCAATCCAATCCTCCCCCGCCAGGGGGAGGTGGCAGGCGTAGCCTGACGGAGGGGGCGGGCCGCGATCAGCCCTCGGATCGCTCGCGCCGCGCGAGCGCGATCGTCAAGATCTCGCGCACGACGCCGTCGAGGTTGGTCAGGACCTCGACTGCCGTATAGCGCAGCACATGCGTGCCCTGGATGGCGAGCCATTCGTCGCGCAGTTCATCCCGCAGCGGACGGTCGCCACGATTATGCGCTTCGCCATCGACCTCGATCGCCAATTTGGCCGGGGCACAATAGAAATCCAGGACATAGGGTCCGGCGGCGTGTTGCCTGCGGAAGCGTAAGCCAGCGTCGTTGCCGCGGAGGGCAAGCCACAGGCCGACCTCCGGCGGCGTCATCGCCCTGCGTAGGCGCCTGGCGTTGCGTCGGCTGCTGTCCGAACCCGCGAGACGCATCGTCGCCCTCCCCCTCCGTCGCCTGCGGCGCCACCTCCCCCTGGCGGGGGAGGATCACTTATTGCGTCTGCCCAATATGAGAAACAGCCGGCGCCTGCGATCGCCTCGCCGCGCGAAAGAGGCCGTACGCTTTGTGCGTACGTTTGTCAAGTGAGCGGCCGCACGCCATTACCCGGACCAGGGCGCGTGACGGAGACGATGTTGTGGAAACGGTGAGCGACTATCGGCTGGTCGAGCGCGTGCCGACGGTGGCGGAGCATGGACGCCTGCGCGTCGCCGCCGGGATGACGCCGCGCAGCGCCGAGGCGGCGGCGCATGGCCTGCCGGGCACGCTGCTGGGCGTCGTGATCGAGCGGGATGGCGTGGCGGTCGGGATGGGGCGCGCGATCGGCGATGGCGGGCTATTCTATCAGCTGGTCGATATCGCGGTCGAACCGACGCATCAGGCGCGCGGGCTGGGGAAAAGGATCGTCGGCAACCTGGTCGAGCGGCTGCGCGCGTTCGTGCCAGCCGAAGCCTATCTCAGCCTGATCGCCGATGGCGATGCCAAATATCTATACGCCCAGTTCGGCTTTGAGCCGACGACGCCCGCATCGATTGGGATGGCGACGTGGCTTAATCCGCCGGCGGATGATGCGGAGGTTTAGATGGCTAACCCCTTATCCAAAACGACAGATTTATTGGATTTGCAGCCTTCCGGTTTGAGGCGTTGAAATCGAGATGCGTATCTAGGTTGATCGGGGCGGTCGCAAACCCGTCAGCCGCTGAATCTCGGTAGATCTAGCGTGCATATCAGCCTCGTAGCTCGGGTTTGACCAGTCAGGTTGGATGCTCCCGCCACAACCGATTGGGTTTCCATCGACTAAGCTGAAGCAATCCGTCCAGACCCCAGCCCTCGCTATCAGGAGCCATTTGGAGTCAGGGGATAACACGATCTTCTCGTCACCAGTGAAACGCCCATCCTCCGAGTAATCCAGTCTCGCAACCTCCCGCCACCAAAAGCCCCAGCGGCCAATCGGCCGATAAAGGGTATATACAGCATCTGTGGGGATGGGCTCGAGGGCTAAGATGAACCGCGCTCCACTTGGCAAGCGGACGCTTCCCAGCATTGCCGGACCTCGAGCTAGCGCAAGCAGACCCGCTACGAACGCAATCGGCACCAGAATGACGAGACCAATCCTGCTTAGCCGCCGCAGCAAGGCGGATCGCCAGCCGCGCTGCATCCAAAGGGCAGTTCCAATCAGACCCAGCGGTACGAATACACCGCTCGCTCTCCACCAATCGGCCGGAACGCGGGGAATGCCGGGAGCACCTCGGGCATACGCCCGATACTCGGCAGCAGCGGCCCGCAGCGCATGTGACTGAGCGAAAATCAGAGCGATCGCGGCCGCCCATAGAAGCAGGATTACGAGATTACGCCACGGCGGTTTCGACGTGTTAGCGTCTGACTTCATGCCGCCATCATACAAGAATGTCGTCTTACGGGATACAGCACCTGCCATTCCGAAGACCGCATCTGGTCCTCTTGCTGTCCGCCTGCTTTATTAGCGTACGCCTAATTCTCGGCAGCTACGAGATTTAGGGCGTCCTCCACCGCCTTGGTCGCGACCACGCCTTGCGGCACGTCGTTGGCCAAGGCCGAAAAGGTCAGGATCCGCCCGCTGCGGGCGATCATGTAGCCCGACAAGGCATTGGTCTGGTTGAGCGTGCCGGTCTTGGCGAAGACCTTGCCCTCAAGCGGTGTGCCTTTGAAGCGGCGGGCGAGCGTGCCCGGGCCCTGCCCGCCGATCGGCAAGGTCGCGCGCCATTGCGCGCCCCAGGGCTGGGCGGCGACCCAACGCAGGAAGATGACGGTGCCGCGCGGGGCGATGCGGTTGTAACTCGACATGCCCGAGCCGTCGGCGAAATCATAATCGGCCCGCGGCACGCCCGCCTTGGCCAGCATCGCGCGCACCACCGCCAGTCCATCCGCGACCGAACCGCTGCCGTCGTGGAGCGACACGCGGCGCAGGAAAAGTTCGGCATGCAGGTTCTGGCTGACCTTGTTGGTGTGAATGAGGTCTTCCGCCAGCGGCGGCGGGGTGAGCTTGGCCAGCACCGGCTGCTGCGGCGCGCGCATCGGCGCAGTGCCACCGCGGTGCGCGCCGTCGTCCGCCCATTGCAGCAGACGGTGGCGGACATCGATCGTGCCGGTAACCCTAACACCCCGGGTGGCGAGCAGCGCCTTGAACCGCCAGGCGGCGTACCGCGCCGGGTCGTCGATGCCCATGTGGATCAGCTCGGGCTTGGCGGTCGCGCCAATCGTACCGCGCAGATGGACGAGCAGGCCGTTGGGATCGCGATCATAATCGAGATCGACCTTGTCGCCGGCGACGGTGACCGCGCGATTGTCGACCGCATAATAATCGGAAAGGGCGAGGACAGGCGGGCTGCCGATCGCGCCCGGCGCGACCGTCATCGCCACTTCATTGTCGTCGAGCGTCAGCGCCGAGGTGGCGGTACCCGAACCTGTCGGGATGTTGTTCCAGCTCATTCCCTGGCTCCAGCGCTCGTCGGGAAAAAGGCTGTCGTCGCCGATCACGTCGTGGACGACGCGCGCTTTGGCGGCGACGGCATCGGCGAGGGTGGCGAGGCAATCGACGGTGCAGTCGGTGGCGCTGGAGAGGCGGGCATCGCCATGGCCTTCGAGCACCACGTCGGGCGGCCCCCTGCGATAGTCTTCGAGGCGAACCGCCGCGCCGCCGGTCGCGTCAGGCCGGTCGAGCGCATCGAGGGTGGCGAAGGCGGCGGTGGTGGTGAACATCTTGGTATTCGAAGCCGGGATGTAACGGCCGTCGGGATCGATCGCGATCAGCTCCTTGCCGCTCTCGTCGGCGACGACCAGGCCGAAGCGGGGCCCCTGCCCCGCGGCATGGAGGACGGCTTCAACCCGCTGCTGCAGCGATGGTGCGGTTTGCGCGGATGCCGACGCCAGCGGCAACAGGATGGCGGTGAAAAATGTGCCCCACTTCATGGCCGCGAACCTAAAGCGGAAGCCGAGAAGAGCAATCGGCCAAATGGCTTGCTCCGGCCGGTACAGGGTTTCAGAAGACGGCGATGGACTGGACCGGATGGAAGCTGGCGCTGTGCGCGGCGGGATTGGCGTTGGCGCAGCCGGCTGCGGCGGATGCGCTGGAACAAGCGCTGGCGCTGCCAGTCGCGGGCGGGCTGGTGGGTGCGCAGGACAAGCCGCGTTTCGCCTGGGTCGAGAACAAGGCCGGCGTCCGTAACATCTGGATCGCGGACAAGAGCCAGCCGGCGCGCGCGATCACCGCTTTCAAGGACGACGACGGCCTGCCGATCTACGATCTGGAGTTCACACGCGACGGCGGCACGCTGGCGTTCGTGCGCGGCGGCGACCCGGAATATCCGGACGAGGAAGATGCGCCGAACGCCGCCGGCCTGGCGGCGTGGCCGAGGCAGCAATTGTTCGTGACCGCACTCGACGGCAGCGCAGCGACGCTGATCGGCGAAGGCCATGCCCCGGTTTTCTCGCCGCAAGGCGACCGGCTGGCCTTCACCCGGCGCGGATCGCTCTATCTGTGGCAACGCGGCGGTGAGGCTCGGCGGGTTGCCAAAGTCGCGGGCGAGGTCGGCAATCTGCAATGGTCGCCCGACGGCGCGCGGCTGCTGTTCACCGACAATCGTCGCGGCCACAGCGTGGTCGGTCTGCTCGACATCGGCGCGGACCAGGTGCGCTATGTCGATGCCGCACTGGGCGATGCGATCGAGCCGGTCTTCTCGCCCGACGGCCAGCAGATCGCCTTCATTTTCGCGGTCGATCCGCCTGCCGGTGCCGCGCCCGACAGCGGTCCCTATTGGTCGCTGCGGATCGCGGATGCCGCGACCGGGGCGGCGCGCATGTTATGGGCCGCGCCGCAAGGCGTCGGCGGGCGCTATGCGGGAACGCGCGGGCAGAACCTGTTCTGGAGCGCGAACGGCACGATCGTCTTTCCGTGGGAAGCAAGCGGCTGGATCCATGCCTATGCGATCGATCCCAACGGTGGGGGGCCGCGTGAGCTCACGCCGGGCGCGTTCGAACTCGACACTTACACACTCAGTCCCGATGGCAAGAACCTGGTCTATGCGGCCAATGCCGGCGACCTGGACCGCCATCATGTCTGGCGCGTGCCGTTGCGCGGCGGCGCGCCCGAGGCGCTCACCAAGGGCGATGGCATCGAATCCTATCCGCTGTTCGGCGGCGACACGCTGGCGGTTACCGCGACCGACGCCACCCACCCCGCTTTCCCTGCCCTGGCCGGACGCAAGCTCACGCCGATTGGCGCGGCGCCCGCGGCGAGCGGCTTCGTCACCCCGCAGCCGGTGGTGTTCAAGGCGGAGGATGGCGTAGAGGTTCACGCGCAATTGTTCAGGGCCAAGGGCGCGGGGCGGCACCCCGCGTTGATCTTCGTCCATGGCGGGCCGCGGCGGCAGACCCTGCTCGGCTTCCACCCGTCAGGCTATTATTCCAACGCCTATATCCTCAACCAGCATTTCGCGGCCGAGGGCTATGACGTGCTGTCGGTCAATTATCGCAGCGGCACCGGCTATGGCCGGACCTTCCGAGACGCCCCCGCAATCGCGCGTGAGGGCGCCAGCGAATATCGCGACGTGCTGGCCGGCGGCCGCTGGCTGGGAGCGCAGAGCTTCGTCGATCCGGCGCGGATCGGCATCTGGGGTGGCAGCTGGGGCGGATATCTCACCGCATTGGCGCTCGCGCGTAACAGCGACCTGTTCGCCGCGGGGGTCGATTTTCACGGCGTGCATGCGATGGTCCGGCCGGTCGAGAACAACCTCTCGCCCGATCAGCAGGCGGCGGCACAGCGGTTGCAATGGTCGTCGTCGCCGATGGGGTCGATCGACAGCTGGCGTTCGCCGGTGCTGTTGATCCACGGCGATGACGACAAGAATGTCGATTTCGGCCAGTCGATCCTGCTCGCGCGTGAGCTGGCGGCGCGACGCATTCCGTATCGCGACCTGGTCTTTCCCAACGAGCGGCATGGCTTCCTGCGTTACGCCGATTGGCTGACGAGCTATTGCGCGACGGATGCTTTCTTTCGCGAGATGCTGATGGAGAAGAAGGCGCGGTAGAACGCGTTAAAATTGCCGTTCGTGCTGAGCCTGTCGAAGCACTGTCCTTTCTTTCGGACAAGAAGAACGGCCCTTCGACAAGCTCAGGGCGAACGGAAAGGATCAGTCGACGTAATGCGGCTCCGGGTGCTCGCGCAGCGCTTCGTAATGAACGAGCGCCTGCTCGGGGCCGAACGGGACCGGCACGCCATCGCGGAAGGCCCATTCGCCGCGGTCGCAATCGGCGGCGCGGACGTAGCCGTTGATGTAGAGGCGGCGCTGATGATCGGAATGGTTCGCGCCCGATCCGTGCACCAGATAGGGGCTCCACAACGCGAAATCGCCGGGATCGAGCACGACCTCGACCAGATCGTCGGCGGACAGGCCGGCCCGCTCCAGCACATTATCGTTCATCGATCTGCCGAGCACCTCGGCGGTCGTGTCGAGATCGAGATCGCCGTGGCGGTGGCTGCCGCGGATGAACTTCATGCAACCGGATTCGGGCGTGTGCGGATCGATCGCAAGGCCGGTCTGGATGTAGGAGGTGGCGAGGTTGCGATAGGCGTCCGCCGGCAGCCGAAAACGGCTGTCCTGGTGCCAGGCGAAGTCGCCTTTGGCGCCCGGCGTCTTCCAGTGGATCTGGTTGATGATCTGCTTGAGATCGTGCCCGATCAGGGGCGCCAGCGTCCGCTCTATCCGCGGATCGAGGCGGACGGCGTTGAGCACCGGCTGGTGATAGGCGATCCATTGCGCCATCCGCACCAGCGGCGGCTCGCCCGGCGCGACATTGTAGAACAGATTGCCGTGGCGGAAACTGCGGCCATGGGCGACGCCTTCGGCATGGACGCGGTCGATCGCGAGACCGATCCCGGCGATTTCGTCGGCGCTGAACAGGCCGCGCACGATCGCATAACCGTCGCGGCGATAGTCGGCGACGATGTCTTGTCGGTCGATACGCTGTTGAACACCCACGATCATCTCCTGGGACAGACTTAAGGGCACGTCCCGGCCGTGGGACGATGCGGCAAGGCGCGCCCTGCCGCACGGCCGGTTAACGCACCATGATCAACCGCGACCACGCCGTTGACGAGCACGGTCTGCACGCCGGCGGCAAGCAAGGTCGGCTGCTGATAGGTGGCGCGCGCCGCATAGGTCCTGGGATCGAACACGACAATGTCGGCAAAGGCGCCGGCTTTCAGGTGCCCGCGCCCTGCGAGATGGAACCAGTCGGCCGTAAGCGCGGAGCTCCGTTCGATGAATTCGCGCACCGTGATGACGTGATCGGCGACGGCATATTTGGCATATTTGCGGGCGAACGTGCCGTAGACGCGGGGATGGCCGGTCGACGCGTCGGAATCGGTCATCACCCATGGCCGGCGCATGAAGGCGGCGATATCGCCTTCGCTCTGATTGAACGAGACGGTGCCGGGATCGGCGATGCGGATCACGGCGATGGCGGCGGCAACCGGGTCCATCGCATGGGCCCTGGCGACCTCGGCCAGCGTGTAGTTCCTGAACGGGCCTTCGACGATCAGCAGCTTTTCGGGGCCGCCGCGCTTGCGCAGATTCTCGACGATGCCGGCGCGCAGACGGCCCTGCAGCGCGGGATCGTCGAACCGCTTGACCAAAGCGGTGCGGCCGCCGTCCTGCGCCCAAAGCGGCATGAGCGAGGCGACCAGGCTCGTGCCGCTGGCCGACCAGGGATATTGGCTGGCGGTGACGTCGATGCCCTCGCGTTGCGCGGCCTCGACCCTGGCGATGATCTCCGGCGCCTCACCCTGCACGTCCACGCCGAGCGCCTTGATGTGCGAGATATGGATCGGGATATGGGCCTCGCGTCCGATCGCGATCGCCTCGTCGATCGCGGCCTTCAGCCCGACCGTGTAGGAGGATTCGTCGCGAATGTGGCTGTCATAAATGCCGCCGCGCCTGGCCGCCTCGGCCGCCAACGCCACCACCTCGTCGGTCTTGGAGAAGCTTTGCGGCGCATAGAACAGGCCGGTCGAAAGGCCGAGCGCGCCGTGGCACATGGCGTCCGCCACCATCGCCTTCATCCGCGCCAGCTCGGCGGTCGTCGGCGCGCGATCGGCTTCGCCGACGACCTTCTCCCGGATCGTGCCGAAGCCGGTATAGGTGGCGTAGTTGATGCCCACCGGACGGGTGCGGGCATTGCCGAGCACCTTGGCAACATCGATCGCGCCACCGCCGTCATTGCCGATGAAGGCGGTGGTCACGCCCTGCATCAGGAAGGCCGGCACCAGGCGTTTCTGCGAATCGGCCGACGCAAGATCGCCCCCCATATGGGTATGCGGATCGATGAAGCCGGGCGCGACGATCTTGCCGGCAGCGTCGATCGTGCGACGCGCCTGGACCTTCAAGCGGCGGCCGACCGCGGTGATGCGATCGCCGCTGACGGCGACATCGCCGACAAACGGCGCATCCGATCCGGTATAGATCGTTCCGCCGCGGATCAGGAGGTCGGCGGTCGCGCCCGAAGCGTGAGCGGGCAGTAAGGCGGCGCAAAAACCGCCCAGCAAGGCGAGCATTCTGATCGTCATGACGCGCTGCATAGGCCGCGCTGCGAAAATGGAAAACGGCTAGCGTCATCGATCCGCAACATAGTCGCGCGAACGAGGCTTATTCTCCGGGAGATTGTGGATGACGCGGCTGGGAATTTGGTTTGCGGCAGCGTGGCTCGCCGCCGGCAATTGGGCGGGCGCGACAGCCCAGGCCGCGCCGCCCCAGCCCAAATTGGTGGTGGCGATCGCGGTCGACCAATTCTCGGCCGAGTTGTTCCAGCGCTATCGCCCAAGCTTCACCGGCGGGCTCAGGCGGCTCGGCGACGGCATCGCCTTCACCGGCTATCAAAGCCATGCCGCGACCGAGACCTGCCCCGGCCATTCGACCATCCTCACCGGCCGCCACCCGGCCGCGACCGGTATCGTCGCCAACAGCTGGTTCGACGCGAAGAGCGGATCGAGCGTCTATTGCGTGGCCGTGCGCGGCACCGCCGATCCGGATGCGCGCGGCCCGCAGAATTTGCGGGTTTCGACCTTCGGCGACTGGCTCAAGCAGGCACAGCCGCAGGCCCGCGTCGTCTCCATCTCCGGCAAGGATCGCGCCGCGATCATGCTGGGTGGGCACAAGGCGGATGCGGTCTATTGGTGGAAGGACGGGATCGGCTTCACCACCTCATCCTATGCCGGGCCCGCCACCGCGGACGTCACCGGGCCGGCGGCGACGTTCGATCAGGCGCTGTTCGCGCGCTGGAAAGCCGCGCCGCCGAAGCTGTGGCCGAGCGACGTTTCCGCTGCCTGCCAGGCGCTGGCCCAGCCGCATCTGTTCGGCAAGCTGGCGATATCGGGCAAGGTCCCGCCCGATCTGTCGCTCACCGCCGAGAGCGGCGATTTTCTCGGCAGCGCCGATTTCCAGGATCAGCTGCGCGTCTCGCCGATCTTCGACCCGATGACGCTCGACTTCGCGGATCAGACGATCGATCGGCTCAAGCTCGGCCATGGCCCGGCGACCGACCTGCTCGCGGTCAGCCTGTCCTCGACCGATTATATCGGCCATCGCTACGGCAATGGCGGCGCCGAAATGTGCGTGCAGATGGCGGCGCTCGACCAGGCTCTGGGGGCATTCCTCGCCAAGCTGGACAGCCTGGGCGTGCCCTATGTGGTGGCGCTCACCGCCGACCATGGCGGCATCGATGCGGCCGAGCGCGCGAGCGAGCATGGCGTCGACGCGCGGCGCATCGATCCGGCCGCGTTCGTCAAGGCGCTCAACGATGCGATGAAGACGCAATTGGGCCTGGCCTTCGAGCCGATCGTCGGCGACGATCCGCAGCAATTGACCGTCAATGTCGGCCCCGACGAGGCCTTGCGGGCGAAGGTGCGCGATGCGGCGGTCGCCTGGCTCAAGCAACGGCCCGAGGTGGCGGCCGTGTTCACCGCCGACGAGACCGCGGCGGCGGTGCCCGCTCCGGGCACGACTGCCGACCAGCTCTCGATCGTGGAGCGCTTCCACGAAAGCTACGACAAGGAGCGCAGCGGCGATATCCAGGTGCAGCTGCTGCAATATGCCAGCGTCGGCATGCCGCGCGCGCCCGGCGATGGCGTCGCGGGCCATGGCAGCCCGTGGGATTATGACCGGCGCGTGCCGATCCTGTTCTGGTGGCCGGGGGTTGGGGCCGCGCAGCGCCCAGAGCCGATCGAGACGGTCGACATCGCGCCGACGCTGGCGGCGGTCACCGGGGTGGCAGCGCCGCAGGTCGATGGCAAATGCCTAGTAATGGTGGCGGCGACCTGCCGCTGACCAAAGCGATCAGGCCTGCGCCATGATCGCCAGCGGCCGGCCTTCGTCGTCCTTGAAGAAAGCCATCCATTCCTCCGTCCCGTCGGAGTGGCGATGGATCATGTGCGGCGCATCGAGAAATTCGATACCGCGGTCCGCCAACTGCTTATGCGCGGCATGGATGTCCGGCACGCGGAAATAGAGGATCGAATCGGCAGCCCCTTCCCCTTCGGACAGGAACAGCCGCAGGCCGCCGCAATCCAAGAAAGCGAGCTTTCCAAAGGAATATAGGTGGGTAAGCCCGAGCACGTCGCGATACCATGATGTCGACGCCTCGATATTCCGAACGCTGCGCGCGACCTGGCCGAGCGGGCCAAGCTTGATGTCTGACGCCATGGGCTCCCCCTTTCGATGAAGCTTGCTGTCGCGCCGTACGCCATCCCAGTGACGCAACTCGGCGCGCCGCTGCAGACCCAGTTTCTGCAGCGCGTTGGTAATATGAAATTTGACTGCATCGCGGCTTACGCCCTGACGCGCGGCGATCTCGGCGTTGGTGGCACCATGACGCACCGCCTCGACGACGCGCCATTCGGCGGCTGTCAGGATATCGGCATAAGGAGGCCGACCGCGGGGGCGCTTGCTCATGCCTCTCCATAACGCGGCTGAGGCGCATTTTCCCTCCCCGCCCTTGATTTGCCGCGCGCGAAGGGTCACCCCCCTGGAATGAGTGGTTACAAAAAAGAGCTGATCGAACTCCAATGCGCGCTGGTGCGGACCCAGCAGGCGTTGATGGCGAGCGGCGCGCGCACGATTTTGGTGATGGAAGGCCGCGACGGCGCCGGCAAGGATGGCAGCATCAAGCGCATCACCGAGCATCTGAGCCCGCGCAACACGCGCGTGGTGGCGCTGCCCAAGCCATCCGACCGCGAAACCTCGCAATGGTATTTCCAGCGTTATGCGGCGCATCTGCCGGCGGCAGGCGAGCTCGTGATCTTCAACCGCTCCTGGTACAACCGCGCCGGGGTCGAGACGGTGATGGGCTTTTCGACGCCGTCGCAGCAGGCCGAATTCCTGCGCGACGCCCCCGATTTCGAGCGGATGCTGGTCGAGAGCGGCATCACGCTGGTGAAGCTGTGGCTCGACATTTCCAAGAAGGAGCAGGCCGAGCGGCTCAATGCGCGCCGCACCGATCCGCTGAAGGCGCTCAAAGTCTCCGATCTGGATACCGTCGCGCAGAAGAAGTGGAAGGAATATTCGGCCGCGCGCAACACGATGCTGGAGCGTACGCACAATTCGATCGCGCCGTGGCATTGCGTGCGCGCCGACCACAAGAAGCCGGCCCGCCTCGCCATCATCCGCCATCTGATCCAGCGGGTGGCGCCGGCGGATATCGTCGCCGCGATCGACGTGCCGGACCCCAAGATCCTGTTCCCGTTCGAGCCCGAGGCGATCGCGGACGGCCGGCTCGCGCCATAAGCCGGGTGGACAGGGTGCGCGCCGGATCGCAATAACAACCCGACCGGTCTGAGGGGGCAGCGGGTGGGTGGCAGGGAATCGACGGTGGCGCATGGGCCGGAACATGGTCTCGAGCGGCTAATCTTCTTTTCGGACGCGGTGTTCGCGATCGTGATCACGTTGCTGGTGATCGAGCTCCACGCCCCGATATTGCCGCGTGGCTCGCCGGACTGGAATTATTGGGCTGCGCTGATCGCGCTCACGCCGCATTTCATCGGCTTCTTCATTTCCTTCTTCGTGATCGGCTTCTTCTGGGCGGGACATCATCGGACGCTGTCGCTGGCTGCGCATTATTCGCCGCGCCTGGTGTGGCCCAATCTGATGCTGCTCGCGGCGATCGCGGCCGTGCCGTTCTTCACGGCCTTCACCAGCGCCAATCCGATGATGCGCGTCCCGATCTTCTGCTATTGCGCGTGGCTGCTGATCGCGGCGATTTTAAATCGGCGGCTGCAGGCGATCGCGACCAGTCCGCCGGTGGTGGGCGAGACCGCCTCACCCGAATTGGTTGCCATGACCCGCGAACGCGGTTTGGCGGTGATCCTGGGAGCGGCGACGGCGATGCTGATCAGCATCGCGATACCGGTGCTGGGGCAGGTCGCGCTGGCGACCATCCCCCTATGGCGGCTGATGCTGGGCCGGATCCGGGAAGGGCGCAGATAGGCTGGACCCACCTGCTGCGAAGAGGCAATCGGCTCCCGCAATGGCGAAGAGGAAATATTATCTGACCGCGACCCTAGCGGATGGCTACGTCAAGACCATCGGGCCGACGGCGACGGATTTCACCCATTATTGGCGGATCGTCGCATATCTCGATGGCGGACGTACCGAGGTATTCTGGGGTCACACCAAATCGCTGACCGAGGCCAAGCGCAAGCGGGGCGCGACCGCCGACGCGGCCGCGGCGCGGGGATGGGAAAGCTATCAGTTCGAAATCGTCGAGCTGGTCAGAACGGCGGGCTAAGGCGGAAGGGCAGCCTAGCGCGACGGCGCTATCATCGCGGCCGAGGGCGTCCTTTTGGCGCACCGGACCGCAAGCCTCGCATGGACGAGACGAACCCTGCCCATACCAACATTCTACAACGCCGAAGTTATTGATCCATATTGGCGAGATATCGGCGCCGATAAGTGCAAAATGCAACCTATGTTGTTAACTGGCATCTATTTAATTTTATTGAAAATATTTATTGAACCTTATGCTGCACTGCAATGTTGTGCGCTAACAATTACATTCAGATTGGTTCTAAATCATGCTTTCGAAGACCAGACTTCTGGCCGGTGCCGCGCTTTGCCTGCTGTCGGGCGTGGCACATGCGACAACGCGTAACTCCCAGCCGCTCCACACGGGGGGCGGCACGCAAAACCCAACGACGCCGACCACGCCATCGACGCCGACCACACCCACGACGCCCACCACGCCCACCACGCCTACCGGCGCGACGGCCGATAATGGCGGCAGCTGGGATTCGAGCAGCAGCACGGGACCGATTACGGTGAGCGCCGCAGCGGCGGCCAATGCCGCGGCGGGCGCCGTCTCCGGCAGCAACTCGTCGGTCGGGGCCACGACATCGACCTCGGGCAATAACAGTCTGGCGAACGATGCTAGCAACAGCGGCATCGATGCATCCAACCATAGCAGCTATCGATCGAAGGCGATCTTTATCCCGCCGGTGGTTCCGGGGACGCCGCCGTCGCAGCTCGCGATCGGCAATATCATCAAGGAAACGACCGCGTGCGGACCGCTGCAGCATATCGTGCGCCAGCAGGTCAACGGCACCTTCATCGGCCTGCTGCGCAATGCATCGGTCGATCAGGGATGGTCCGACGATCTGGAACCCTATCGTGACCAGCATGGCATGGTGATGGATTACCGGCGCGAGCGCCTCGCCAATGGCGACGAGCGGCTGTTCGGGCATCAGGTGATCATGTTCACCACGGTCGTCGGGGTGGCCAGCAACCGCAACGTCGCGATCGGCGGCGGCGGCGGTGGCGGCGGCTGGGGCCAGGCGGGCATGGGCTCGTCGAGCTCCAACCAGCGCATGATCACCACGATCCAGCTGCGCGATTGCGAGATCGGCACGATGCACAATGTCGTGATGGAAGTCGCCCCGAAGCGTATCCGTCGATGAGCGTCGTGGTCAGCCTGAGCCTGGCCACGATCTGCTTCGTCGGGCAATGCTATCCGGCCCTAGTGGGGAGCACGACCCCTCCCGGCCATTACCAGCTCTCCCAGCGTTATGTGGTTTCACCGGGCTATGGCGGCGATGTGCTGACGTTCAAGGAGGATCCGGACGATCTGTTCGCGATCCACCGGGTATGGCTCGGCTCGCCGCGCGAACGTCGCCTACAGCGGCTGGAATCGAACCAGGTCGCGCTGCGCCAGGGCGTGACTGGCGGATGCATCAACATCGCCCCGGAGACCTATGCCAAGCTGGTGGAATGTTGTTCCACGGCCGAGTTGGTGGTCGAGGGTTAGAGGCGCGCCTTCGGGTTTGCAGGCCCGGGCTGGGCTCAGCCCCTCCCGTCAAGGGGAGGGGCTCACGAAGATCAGATCACATAGGGCTTGCGCATCGGCCGGCTGAGGCGGGCATTGGCGGCATCGTTGTCGACGAAGCGCTCCGCTGCCGGATCCCATTCGAGATGCTGGTCGGGCAGATGCATTGCGATCGAATGGACCAGGCAGGTCGAGCAGGCGCGGTGGCCGAGTTCGGCCGGCGAAATGTTCGGCTGGCGGCTGCGCATCGAATCCAGCCAATTCCGGTGCTGCTCCGGGCTACGATAGAGATGGACCTCGTTCGGGCCGATCACGCTGTCGAGGATCTTGGGATTGCTCGCCACCAGCGGATCGATCTTGGGACCCGACGGGTCGCTCGCCGTGACCGGGCCGTCGCGCGTGACGAAGATCGAGCCTTCGCTTCCAATGAACTTGATGCCGTTGGGCAAGGCGCCCGACATCGTCATGGTGACGCCGTTGGCATAACGCGCGTGCGTCTCGAACGGACCATGCACATTCCACAGGCCGCTCTTGGGAAATTCGGCGCGGCCCCACACTTCGACCGGACCCGAATGCTCCATGTCCATGCCCCAATGCGCAATGTCGACATGGTGCGCGCCCCAGCCGGTGATCATGCCCGCGCCAAATTGTTCGAGGCGGAGCCAGCCGGGACGATCGAACGAGTTCTGCGGGTGGACGCGGATCTCGGTATAATAGACTTCCGGCGTCGAGCCGAGCCACGCGTCGTAATTGAGATTGGGCGGGATCGGCATCGGCGTCGCGTCCGGCCCGGACGGGTCGCCGGGCAGGCCGATCTCGACATGGCGAAGCTGGCCGATGCGGCCGTTGCGGACGAGCTCGCAGGTACGGTGGAATTGCGGCCACGGATCGAGGCTGCGCTGCTGCGAGCCGATCTGGAGGATGCGATCGGTCTTGGCGACCGCATCCGCCATCGCGCGGCCTTCGGCGATCGTCAGCGACGCCGGCTTCTGGAGATAGACGTCCTTGCCCGCGCGCACGGCATGCACGGCCACGATCGCATGCTGATGATCGGGCGTGGAGATCAGGACGCCATCGATATCCTTGTTGGCGAGCAGTTCGTGATAATCGGCATAGCCTCGCGTACCGCTATAAGCCTTGCCCGTCTTCCTGGCATAGGTTTCGTCGACCAGTTGCCGGCCGAGCGCGATCCGCTTGGTGTCGAGATCACAGACCGCGACGATGTGCGCGTCGTCATATTTCCACACGGATGGCATGTCGTGGATGCGCGAGATCCGTCCGACGCCGATCGCGCCGATATTGAGACGGTTGCTGGGCGACGTGGCGCCGAAGACGCTCGAAGGCACGATCGCCGGAAAGCCGACCGCCGCAGCGGCGGCACCCGCCTTGATCAAGCCGCGGCGCGAGATGTGCTGGGTCATTAACCTCTCCCTCAGGCCGAAACCGGCCGCGTGGCATTTTTCTGGGCCGTCAGTACCAATTCGGCGGCGAGCAAGGCGCCTGCCTGATCTTGGGCAACGGAGGTGCGCTCGACGATGTCGGTGACGAATTGCGGGCCGAACGGCAGGAACACGTTCTTGCAATCGAGGTAGCGTACGCCCTTCTTGTCGGCGACGAACAGGTGATTGCCGCCGGGGCGTCCGGCGACATCGACATATTTGCGCAGCTCGATATAGCCCTCGGTACCGAGCAGGAAGAGCCGCCCGTCGCCCCAGGTGGGCAGGCCGTCAGGCGTGAACCAGTCGACACGGACATAGCCTGTCCCGCCATTGCCGGTCATCGTCATGTCCCCGAAATCCTCGAAATCGGGATGCTGCGGATAAGTGAGGTTGCCGGTCTGCGAGGCGACGACGTGCGCCTGCGTGCTGCGCGTGAAATAGACGAACTGATCGGCCTGGTGGCTGCCGATGTCGGTCAGGATGCCGCCGTACCGCGCCTTGTCCCAGAACCAGGCAGGCCGCGTCGGCGCGCTGACGCGGTGCGGCGCGATGTTGATCGTCTGGACGACCTTGCCGATCGCGCCCTGATCGACCAGCTGCCCGGCCATGACGGCGGCCGGCACCTCCAGCCGTTCGGAATACATGATCGCGAACTTGCGGCCGGTCTCCTTGATCGCGCGGCGCACGTCCGCGAGCTGGCCGAGTGTGGTGATGGCGGGCTTGTCGCTGAGATAATCCTTGCCCGCGCGCATCACGCGCACGCCGAGCGGCGCACGCAGATCGGGAATGGGCGCGCCGGCCACGAGCTTGATGTTCCGGTCCTCGAGGATTTCGGCTTCGTCGCGCGCAAGCTTCACGTCGCCATAGCGCTTGCGGAAGGTGGCGATCTGTCCCGGATCGGCGGCGTAGAAGGCGGTCAGCACGCCGCCGCCGCGGATCAGCGCGTCGGTCATCGAATAGATATGCGCGTGATCGAGGCCGATGACGGCGAACGGCACGCGATATTTGGCCTGCGCCACCGGGCCGCGCGGTGCGCTTTCGGTGGAGATGCCATTGCCCTGGGCCGTGGTCTGGGCGAGCAGCTCGCCGCCGAAGGTCGAGGCGATGCCAGCAATCCCCGCACCCGTGAGAAGAAGACGGCGGTCGATCGGGTCCATGACGCTCTCTCCGGTTAGCTCTTGGGCGTGGTCGCGCTGGTCCAGTTGATGACGTGATACACGGCCGGCGTGGAGCCGACGTTGCGCAGCGCATGCAGCGAATTGGAAGCGTTGAAGATGATCGAGCCGGGGCCGGCACGCTTCCACACGCCACCCGACAAGGTTTCGACATTGCCCTCGCGGATAATCACCAATTCTTCGTTGGGATGCTTGTGCGGCGGGTGCGACGCTACGCCCGGGTTAAGCGTGGTGATGTGCATTTCCAGCTCGTTAAGCGTGGCGGTCGGCTGGCGCACGACCGCGCGGACGGAGCCGGTCTCGTTCGGGGTGACGGGCAAGGCATTCCAGTCGAACACCGCCGGCCCGAGCACGCTTTTGTCGGCTTGTGCCAGGACGCCGACCGAGCAGGTCAGGGCCACGCTGGCGCAGGCAATCATCGCATCGCGACGGGTAAAACGCATAAACCTCTCCCGGCGCAAGTCGCGTTTCGCGATTTTGGTAGCGCTCTCAGAAGAGCTACGCCGGGGGACGAGGAGGCGTCAACCGCGCACAGTGGCCAATCCAGTCCGAACATTGGTCTTGGATTGCCTCGTCGCTACGCTCCTCACAATGACAAAGCCGGGCGGGTCGTCCTACCGCGCGGCCTTCACATATTTGTCGAACCAGGCGACGGTGCGCTTGCGCACGTCGGCGGCATGGGCGGCGTCGCGGATGCGATGGCCTTCGTCGGCATAGATGACGAGCGAGGTCGGCACGCCCATCTCCCTGAGCGCGTGCCAATATTCGACCGACTGGGTTGGCGGCACCTCGATGTCGCGCTCGCCGACATAGATGAAGGTCGGTGTGCGTGCGCGCTTGATGAAGTTGATCGCGGATACATCCGCATAGGCCTTGGGATCGTCGTACATCGACTTGCCGAAGAAGGGCAGCATCCACTGATCGATGCCGTTGGTGCCGTAATAGCTGATCCAATTGGACAGGCCGGCGCCGGCGACGATGCCCTTGAAGCGATTGGTCTGGGTGTTGGCCCACATCGACATGAAGCCGCCGTAACTGCCGCCCATCATACCGAGGCGATCCTCGTCCACCGGCGCGACCTTCTTCACCGCGTCGATGCCGGCGAGGATGTCCTTAAGGTCTCCGCCACCGAAATCGCGCCGATTGGCGAGTGTGAAAGCCTCACCCTGGCCGTAGCTGCCGCGCGGATTGGGCAGGAAGATATAATAGCCGGCCCGCGCGAGATCGGCGGTGACGCTTTCGCCCCCGATATACGTGGGGGTGCTGGCCGCCGCCGGGCCGCCATGGACGTTGACGATCATCGGGGCCCGGGCGGCCGCATCGACGCCGCGCGGGGCGAGCAGCCAGCCCTGAACGGAGAAGCCGCCATTGGTCCAGGTGACGCTGCGCGCGGTGACCGCGGCCGGCAGCGCGTCATTGTCGTTGGTGAGCTTGCGCGGCGCCTGCAGCGGTCCGGCATAGATTGCGGGCGCATGTTCGAAATCCTGCACCACGGTGGCCGCTGTGCGGCCATCGGCGCTGAAGGCGACGCGGGCATCGCCCGCCGCGAAGCTTGCCGGGCCGCTCCACAGCACGACGCCGCTCTTCCGGGGATCGAAGCGGACAATGGCCTGATCCGCGCCGGCGAGCGTCGTCGCCCGCAGGCCGCTCGCCAGCCACACCAGCGAGGTAACGCTCGCCTTGTAGCCGGGCGTCATGTTGACGGGCTTCCCGCCCGCGAACGGCACCGTCCAGAGATCGCCCCCGACCGAGCCGAAGTCGCTCATTAGCCCGCCGATATAAGCGACCGTCTTGCCGTCAGGCGACACACGCGGGAAATTGGCCTGGGTCGCGGGCCGGGCAATCTGGCGGACCGCGCCGGACGCGGCGTCGATCGCGTCGATCGTCGCCACCCACCAATTATTGTCGCCATTGCCGAGCGCGGTGGTCGCGACGAAGCCACGCCCGTCCGGCGTCCAATCATATTCATAGACGTAGCGCCCCGCGGGCGAGATTGGACGGACGGCGTCTGGCGCGACCTTGCCGGCAATGCTGAATATAGCGATCCGGCGTTGGTCGGGCGCCTCGCCAATCTCGCCGACCTGGCGCGCGCCGGCCTCGGTCGCGCCGGCTTCCTTGGCGGCGTCGAGCGTCACCAGCACAGCGATCCGTTTGCCGTCTGGAGCGAAACGTGGCTTCTGGGCGATGCCGCGCACGGTCGCGATCGTGCGCACCCGCACGGTCGCATCGGTCACATTGAGGGCGACCGTCCCGGCCGTGCGGTCACGGCTCAGGAAAGCCAGGTCCCCGGTGGACCCGAACATGAGATCGGAATAGGCGCATTTGGCGCAAGGATCGATCGTGCGCAGGACCCGGCCACCGGCAACGCTGCGCACGACGATCCTGCCATGCGCCAGCGGCTCGTCGATCGATTCGATGGCGGCAACGACGTCGCCAGCGGGCGACATCACGAGCGCATCATATTTGTGGACCGGCACCGCCTGCGCGGGAACGGCGGCGGCGGCAAGGGTGACGGCCAGGGTGATGCGCATCGTGGAAAGATTCCTGAAATAAAGCAGCGGCCTAGCGGCTCGCGCGACAGATGCCAAATCAGCCGAGCAGCTTGTCGAGCGTGATCGGCAGATCGCGGATGCGCTTGCCGGTGGCGTTGTAGACCGCATTGGCGACCGCCGCGCCGACGCCGGTGATGCCGATCTCGCCGACGCCGCGCGCGCCCATCGGCGCATGCGGATCCGGAATGTCGGTCCACATCACCTCGATCTCCGGCACATCGAGATGCACGGGCACATGATATTCGGCGAGGCTTGGGTTCATGATCCGCCCGGTGCGTTCGTCGAACAGTGTCTCCTCCATCAGCGCCAGCCCGAGGCCCATGATGATGCCGCCGCGGAACTGGCTGGCGGCGGTCTTGGCGTTGAGGATGCGCCCGCAATCGAATGAACCGAGGAAGCGGCTGACGCGGGTCTCACCGGTTACGGCATTGACCCGCACCTCGCAGAACATCGCGCCGTGCGAATGCATCGACCAGTGCATCAGTTCGAGCGGCGGCGGCGCGCTGGCTTCGACCGTTACCTCGTCACGCTGTGCGCGCGCCAGGATCGAGGCATAGCTTTCGCAAAGCTCGGGCTGATCGAGCTTGCACAGACCGGCATTGAGCCCCCCGACCTCGTCGGGCTTGAGCCCGGCCAAAGGTGAATCATTGCCAGCCAGCTTCAGCAATTCGGTCACCAGCGCACGGTGGGCGGCGATGACGGAGGCGCCGATCGACGCGCTCTGTTGCGAGCCACCGGCAAGCACGACGCCGGGCAGGTCCGAATCGCCATAAGCGAACGTCACCTGATCCATACCCAGCCCAAGCCGTTCGGCGATCACCTGGCTCTGGGCGGTCGAGGTACCCATGCCCATTTCGTGGGCGGCGATCGAGACGGTGACGTGGCCGTCCTTCGCCAGCGAGATGCGCGCCGCCCCGCCGGGCATGCGATAATAAGGATAGGTGGACGTGGCGCAGCCCATGCCGACGAGCCACTCGCCTTCGCGGCGCTGGCCAGGCTTGCCGCGCTTGCTCCAGCCGAAGCGTTCGGCGCCGGCGCGATAAGCCTCGACGATATTGCGCGACGAGAATGGCAGGCCGGTGGTCGGATCCTTGTCCGGCTCGTTGCGCTCGCGGAGTATGATCGGATCGATGCCGAGTTGCTCGGCCAGTTCGTCGACCGCGCATTCCAGCCCGAACGTGCCGACCGCTTCACCCGGCGCGCGCATGAAGGTGTTGGCGAGCATGTCCATCGTCGCCACCTCGACATCCAGCTTCATGCTCGCGGCGGCATAAGCGCCGCGCGTCGCGAGGATGAGCGGCTCCGGCATATTGTTATGCTCGCCCGAGACGACCGCGCCGGTGTGGATCAGCGCGTCGAAACGCCCATCGGCCTGCGCGCCGATCGCGACGCGTTGCTCGGTCACGGTGCGGCCGCCGACGACGCGATAGACACCTTCGCGCGACAGCATGATGCGCACCGGCCGCTGGGCGATACGCGCTGCCGCTGCCGCCAAGATCTGGTGATCCCACAGGCATTTGCCGCCGAAGCCGCCGCCGACATAAGGCGAGGTGACGTGGACCTGCTTCTCGTCGAGACCGAAAACCTCGGCAAGCGTATAGGCCTCGTGCGCGACCAGCTGGGAGGCGTCGTGCACGATCAGCTCGTCGCCCTGCCACATCAGGGTCGCCGCATGCAGCTCGATCGCATTATGGTTGTGGCGCGGGGTGGTATAGACGACGTCGATCTTGTGCGGCGCGTCGGCGAGCGCGGTTTCGGCATCGCCGATCACGGTCTGCAGCGGCTGGCCGCCGAAATTTGCGGGCTTCATGCCCTTGGCCTTTGCCGCAGCAAAGGAGGTGGTTGCGGGCACCGCCTCATAGGTCGCACGGATCAGAGATGCCGCATGATCCGCCTGCTCCTGCGTTTCGGCGAGGACGATTGCGATCGGCTGACCGTTCCAGCTGATGCTGTCATCCTGCATCACCGGAAGATCGTCGCCGCCCGCCGCCTTGGGCGCGCTCATGAACACCGGGGCGGGCTTCATCGGCGGCGCATTGCGGTGCGTCATCACCAGCAGCACGCCGGGCGCATGTTCCGCCGCGTGCGTATCCAGCGTCGCGATCCGGCCTTTCGCGATCGTGCTGTAGGCCAGCGCGGCATAGGCCATATTCTCAAGCGGGAATTCCGCCGCGAACTGGGCGGCGCCACGCACCTTCTGCGGCCCGTCGATGCGCGAGACCGGGGCGCCGACCAGGCCGTGCTGGTGGCGGATGAGCGGATCGGGATTGCCACCGGGAATCCAGCTGTCCGGCGCCAAAGCCAACGCCTTCTTCATGACCGTCTGGAGCTTGTCCTGGATAACGCTCATGCCGCTTCTCCAGTCAGTTCGCCAAGGACGGCGACGATCGTCCGCTTCGCCAGTTCGACCTTGAAGCCATTGTCGCGCAGCGGCGCGGCGTCGCGCAGCTCGGCCTCGGCCGCCGCGCGGAACAGCGCCGGACTGGCTGCTTGCCCCTGCAACGCCTCTTCCGCCGCGAGCGCGCGCCAGGGCTTGTGCGCGACTCCGCCGAGCGCGATGCGGACATCGCGGATGGTGCCGCCGTCGAGATCTATCGCGGCTGCAACGGAGACCAAGGCGAAGGCATAAGAGGCCCGGTCACGCACCTTGCGGTAGGTCGAATGGTTCGCCGCAAAGGCGAGAGGCGGCACGATCACGGCCGTGATCAATTCGCCAGGCTGCAATTCGGTCTCGATATCGGGCCGTCCCCCGGGCAGGCGCAGCAGATCGGTGAGCCGGATGCTGCGCTTACCCCCTGCCCCTTCGATTTCGACGTCGGCATCGAGCGCGGCGAGGGCAACGCACATGTCCGAGGGATGGGTCGCGACGCAATCGGGCGAAGCGCCGAGGATGGCATGGATACGGTTGAACCCGTCGATCGCGTCACAGCCCGAGCCCGGCACGCGCTTGTTGCAGCGCGCGGCGACGTCATAGAAATAATAGCAGCGGGTGCGCTGCAGGATGTTGCCGCCGACGCTGGCCATATTGCGGATCTGGGCGGAGGCGCCGGCAAGGATCGCGCGCGATAGGAGCGGATAGCGGGCGCGCACCAGCGGGTGCGCCGCGACGGCGGTATTCTTGACGCCCGCGCCGATCCGAAGACCCCCGTCCGGCTGCTCCTCGATCGCGCCGGACAGCTGACTGACATCGACGAGCGCACGCGGGGCCTCGACCGTTTCGCGCATCAGATCGACGAGGTTGGTACCACCGGCGAGATATTTGGCGCCGGGCGACATCAGCGCGAGCGCGGAACCGACGTCGGCGGCGCGATCATAGCGGAACTCGATCATGCCGCCGTCTCCGCCACCAGGGTCTCGCGGATCGCGGCGATGATGCCGTTATGCGCGCCGCAGCGGCACAGATTGCCGCTCATGCGCTCGCGCAGCTCGTCATGCGAGAGATCGTGCCGGGGGGCGTTCAGGTCGGCGGTGACGGCGCTCGGTACGCCCTCCTTCCATTCGGCGGCCATGCCGATCGCGGAGCAGATCTGTCCCGGCGTGCAATAGCCGCACTGGAAGCCGTCATGCTCGATGAACGCGCTCTGCAGCGGATGCAGCGCGTCAGCCGCGCCGAGCCCCTCGATCGTAACGATCTCACGCCCCTGATATTGCACCGCCAGCGCGAAGCAGGAATTGATCCGCTGCCCGTCGACCAGCACCGTGCACGCGCCGCACGCACCCTGATCGCAGCCCTTCTTGGTACCCGTCAGGTGCAGATGTTCGCGCAGCAGATCGAGCAGCGACGTGCGGATATCGGCGGATACGTCGATCGCCCGGCCGTTGATCGTGAAAAGCATCCTGGCCTCGTTTCCAGAGACCCCCCGACCATCGATCTAAGCCGGTTTAGCGAACCTGCCAAGCAGCGCCGCCACGCTTCATCCGCGCCGTTGCTCGACCGACCCCATCAGGCGCAATATCACTGCCGCCAGCAGCACCGAGCCGGCGCCCAGGCCGAAGAACAAGGCGGGCGGGATCGCGCCCCAATAGGACCCCATCACGCCCGCCAGCACGCTGCCGAGGAATTTGGCGATGTACCAGGCGCCCATCGCGGTCGCGGCGAATCCGGCGGGCGACAGCAGGTTGACCAAGGTCAATCCGACCGGGATGACGAGCAGCTCGCCCATCGTCAGCAGCAGGAAGTAAAGCAGCACCCACCAGGCGCCGACCGGCTGACCGGTGCGCGCGTTGACGATCGCCGCGGCGACCATCACCAGCATCGAGCCGCCCGCGATCATGCAGCCGAAACTCATCCGGCGCAGCAGCAGGGCGGCGGTGCCGCTGTGCGGTTTCTTGCCCCAATAATGGATCAGCAACGGCGTAAACAGGATGATCAGCAGCGGATTGATCGCCTGGAACCATGTCGCCGGAATGGTCAGCGCGCCGCCGAACATCGATCGGTCGGTCTGGTCGCGCACCCACAAGGCGATGACGTTGCCGCTCTGCTCATAGGCGATGCGGAACAGGATCACGACCGCCACCAGCACGACCAGCAAGCGGACGGCACGCGCGTCGATCGGGACCCTGGTCGTGCCCGGTGCGGCCGGCATGCGCCTGCCGGGATCGTGAGGCAGCAGCCGCTTGAAGCCGAGATAGATGACCAGCCCGAAGAACATGCCGACCCCGGCCGCGCCGAAGCCCCAATGCCAGCCGAGCAATTCGCCCAACGAGCCGCACACCAAAGGGGCGAGCAGACCGCCGAGGTTGATGCCCATATAATAAGCGCTGAAAGCATGCGCCTTGCGCGGATCGTCGTCGGCGTAAAGCGCGCCGACCTGCACCGCCAGCGGCGGCATGAACAGGCCGTTGCCCAGCGCGACCAGCGCCAGCGCCGGGAAGAGGAACGCCGGGAAAGCCATGGCGAAATGGCCGAGCATCATCAGCAGCCCGCCGATCACGACGCTGCGCGTCCGACCGAGCCATTTGTCGGCGATAATGCCACCGAAGAAGGGGCTGAAGAAGGCCGCCCCGCCATAGATGCCATAAATCAGCGAGGACTTGCCCTGGCTGAAGCCGAGCTGGCTGGTCATGTAATAGACCAGCAGCGCCTGCAGGCCGAAATAGGAGAATTCGGCCCACATATCCGTGAGGAACAGAATTGTGAGACCGGGGGGATGGCCGAACAAGCGCTTCGGCGTGGCGGTTGGAACGCTGGCCGAATTCGAATTCACCGTCGTCCCCCGCCCGCCAATATCATGCATGGCCCCAAAATTCGGCCGGCACCATCACCATTCCATCATCGTAGATTTTTTCCGCGAGCGGATCGTTGGCGAGCGAGGACGGGCCGTCGAGGTCGACGAGGTCGCACAATTGCGCGACCACGAAGGCCGGCGCGGTCGACAGGGTCGAACCGGCCATGTTGCCGACCATGACCTGCATGCCCATGCGCTTGGCCAGCGCGGCGATCTCCAGCGCCTCGGTCAGCCCGCCGCACTTATCGAGCTTGATGTTCATCACCTGGAAGAGATGCCCCAACGTCTCCAGTTCGGCGAGGGAAAGGATGCTTTCGTCCGCGGCGACCGGGATCGGCGAGCGCCAGCCCGCGAGCGCCTGCTCATCGCCGCGGCGAAGCGGCTGCTCGAGCAAGCTCACGCGCTGCGCGACCAGCATGGCGACGAGCGCATCGAGATCGTCGCTGGCGAAGCCCTGATTGGCATCGACGCCGATCCAGGCGTCGGGCCGCGCCTTGCGCACCGTCTCGACCCGGGCGGTGTCCGCCGCCAGATCGCCGGCGAGCTTGAGCTTGATCGCCTTGGCATGCGCGAAGCCGGGCAGCCGTGCGCGCAGATAGGCCGGGTCTTCGGCGGGAAGCGTGAAGGTGGTCACGAGCTGACGGGGCGGGCTGACGCCGGCCAGCTCCCATACCGGCCGCTGCTGCTGAAAGGATTCGAGCTCCCAGAAGGCGCAGTCGAGCGCGTTGCGTGCACCGCCCGCGGGCAGCAGCTCCTGCAGCTCGCGGCGGTCGACACCATCCTCGATCGCGCCGCGGACACGCTCGATCTCGCTCGCCATGTGGGCGGGATCGTCGTTGAGATAATAGACGCCTGCCGCCTCGCCGCGCCCCTCATATTGCCCGTCGCCGAGCGTGGCGATGACCGCGGGAATACCTTCGAACAGATAGCCCGAGATGCGGAACGGTTCCTTCATCCGCATCGGATCGCAGCGGTGACGGAGGGTGAGCGCGGTGCGCGATGTGGTGGCCATGACCATCAACATCCCACAGGCCGAACCATGTTTCAACTGGAGAAACATGTGTCCCCAGCTTTACTCGCGATGTTCGGAATTCCACTGGGGATCGGTGGTCTGCGCGAGGCGCTGGATGCCGGATCCGGCACAGACCGAGAGCACGCGGCATGGACCGTCGCTGGTGCGGACATAGCCATGCGCCATGCCGCTGTCGAAATAGCAGGAATCGCCCGCCGCGAGCGGCAGCGGCGCGTAGAGATCGGAATGCAGCTCCATCGCGCCGGTGAGGATGTAGAGATATTCTTCGCCGCCATGGCGAACCAGGCCGCCCAATTCCTCGACGCTGCGCGCCTTCACGTCGATGATGATCGGCACCATCATCTTGCCGAGCAGCTCGGACGCCGGATAGAAATGCGAATGATGCTCTGAGATTGCGCGCATTCCGTCGGCGCGCAGGATGCTGCGGCGGCCGATACCGGGCGGGGGCGTTTCGGCCGGCGGGGTGTTCGAGAGCAACGTGCCGATATCGACGCCGAGCCCTTGCGCGAGTCGCACGAGCTTGTCGTAGGTGACCGCCATTTTGCCGTTTTCGAGCTTCGACAAAGTCGAGAATGGCAAGCCGATCCGCGCCGCCAGCGCCCGGAGCGTGAGCCCCTGCTCGACCCTGGCCGCGCGCAGCGTCAGCCCGGGATGCGACGTGTTTCCGGCATTTTTCTTCATCGGCTCCCCTCGCGGCACGCATAGCGTACGGATTCCCGGAATGGAACACGGGCGATGAATCAGAAACCAGTTGCTATGTTTGAAACATGAGTCATTATGCCGTCATGATTAAAGGGGTTAGTAAAATGATTTCCCGATCCAAGGCTTGGCTGATGGCAACCGGGGCTGTGGTTGCTTTCATATCCCCCGCTTACGCGCAGGCGCAGGCAGCAAGTGACAGCGCCAATAATAACCAGGACGAAATCATCGTCACCGCGCAGAAGCGCGAGCAACGACTGCTCGATGTTCCGCAGTCGGTATCCGTGCTGTCGGCGCAGGCATTGACCGCCGTTCATGCCGAGCGCTTCGCCGATTATTTCACCCGCATCCCGAGCGCGAGCTTCGTCGAAGATCAGGCGGGCCAGACGCGACTCATCCTGCGCGGCATCAACACCGGGGGTGTCGGCGCGACCGTCGCGACCTATGTCGACGAGACGCCTTACGGATCGGCCACGGCGCTCGCCAACGGCGCGATCCTGACGCCGGATATCGATCCGTTCGACCTGCAGCGGGTCGAGGTGCTGCGCGGCCCGCAAGGCACGCTTTACGGTGCCAATTCGCTCGGCGGCCTCGTCAAATATGTGACGATCGCACCGCAGACCGACGCGGTTCATTATGCAGCGGAGGGCGGCGTCGAGAATGTCGATCACGGCAGCACCGGCTGGTCCGGCCGCGCGGCGGTCAACCTGCCGCTCGGCAGCGCCGCGGCAATCCGCGCCAGCGGTTTCTACCGGCACGATCCCGGCTATATCGATGACGCGCGGTTCGGCTCCGACGTCAATGACGGCAAGACCTATGGCGGGCGCATCAGCGGGCTCGTGCGGCCGACCGACGACCTCACCATCCGCGGCACGGCCGTGTTCCAGAACCTCTACAGCAACGGCACGAACACGATCGACGTCGATGCGGTCACGCTGCGGCCGGTGCTGGGCAAATATGAGCATAGCCGCACCGTCGCCGAGCCGAACAACATGAAATACCGGATCTACAACGGCACGGTGGATTATGATTTCGGACCGGTGAACCTCGTCGCCTCGTCGAGCTGGGGAACGCTCGACCAAGCGCAGGTCCAGGACCCCAGCGGCCTGTACGGCCCGCTGCTGACCGGCATCTTTGGGCAGCCGCTGGGCGCCTCGCTCGATCAGAACGTGACGCAACGGCGTTTCACCGAGGAGGTGCGCCTCACCTCCTCCGGCAAGAACAAGCTGGAATGGACGCTCGGCGCTTTCTACACGCGCGAGCGCAACCTGATCGATCAGGCATTGAATGCGGTCGACGCAGGGACCGGCGCAGAGGTCGCTGCTCTGTCGCCGCTCGCGCTCGCCACCGTCGGTTCGCGTTATCGCGAATATGCCGGCTTCGGTAACGTCACCTATCATTTCTCCCGCCAGTTCGATCTGACGGTCGGTGGGCGCTACAGCCACAATCGCCAGACCACGCTGCAGGAAACCTCGGGCCCGCTGGCGGGCGACAGCTCGATTACGGGCGTGTCGAGCGACAATGTCTTCACCTACTCGATCGCACCGGCGTTCAAGCCGAACGACCACACCACCTTCTACCTGCGCGTCGCGCGCGGCTATCGCCCGGGGGGGCCGAACGCCTTGCCGCCGCTGTCGCCGGACAGCGTGCCGCGGCAGTTCGGTGCCGACACCACCACCAATTACGAGGCGGGTGTGAAGGCCGAACTGATCGACCGTCTGCTCACGGTCGAGCTGACCGGCTTCTACATCGACTGGAAGGACATCCAGCTTTTCACCAGCGTCGACGGCTTCGGCGTCAACACCAATGGCGGCAAGGCACGCAGCAAGGGCATCGAGTTCACCTCGACGCTCACGCCGACGCGCGGCCTCACGCTTTCGGCCAACGGCTCCTATGTCGATGCGCGCCTGACCGAGGATGCGTCGCCTTTGGTGGGCGGATTGGACGGCGACCGGCTGCCCTATAATCCGCGCTTCTCGGGTACGCTTAGCGCCGATTATTCGCGGCCGCTGAGCGGTACGATAGAGGGGACGTTCGGCGTGAGCTGGCGCTATACCGGCGAGCGCCGGTCGGCGTTCGATGCCGGGCTCGGCCAATATAAGCTTGGCGCGTTCAGCCAGATCGACGCGCATGCCGGCGTCACGTTCGATCGCTTCCGTATCGATGCTTTCGCGCGCAACCTGACCGACAGCCGCGGCATCACCAATCTCGGCACGTCGGGCACCGCGCCCAACGGAGCGCTTGCGGCAGCGATAATCAGGCCACGTTCGTACGGCTTGACGATCGGCGTTCGTTACTAAGAGGGGTAGGCAGCCATGCGCATCGTCCACAAGATCGCCTTCGCCCTGGCGGCGCTCGCCATGCCGCTTGCGGCGCAGGCGCCGACCCAGCTCCAGCCCAAGCTGACGCTGGCGCCCAAGGCGGCAACCGCGGCACCCGCCGCCGCGGCCACGCCGGCAGGACCGGCGACATTGACCAAGAGCGATGTGGACGCATGGCTCGACGGCTTCGTCCCGTACGCCATTGCCAGCGGTGAGATTCCGGGCGCGGTGGTGGTCGTGGTCAAGGATGGCCAGGTGCTGACCCAGCGCGGCTTCGGCTATGCCGACAAGAAGGCGCGGCTGCCGGTCGATCCCGACAGGACGTTGTTCCGGCCGGGCTCGACCTCGAAGCTGTTCACCTGGACGGCGGTGATGCAGCAGGTCCAGGCGGGCAAGCTCGACCTCGACCGCGACATTAACGACTATCTGGATTTCAAGATTCCGCCCGCTTTCGGCAAGCCGATCACGCTGCGCAATTTGATGACGCACACCGCCGGCTTCGAAGAGACGGTGAAATATCTCATCACGTCCAATCCGAAGATTCTGAAGGCCCTGGGCCCGGCGCTGAAGCGCTGGACGCCCAATCGAATCTTCGCGCCGGGCGAAGTCCCGGCTTATTCGAATTACGGCGCCTCGCTGGCGGGCTACATCGTCGAGCGCGTCTCCGGCGAGCCGTTCGATACTTATATCGAAAACCACATCTTCAACCCGCTGGGCATGAAGCATTCGACCTTCCGGCAGCCGCTGCCGGCGCAATTCGTGAAGGATATGTCCAAGGGCTATGAGCCGGGCTCGGACGACGCCAAGCCGTACGAGATGATCCCGCTCTCACCAGCGGGCGCGCTCGCGTCAACGGGCACGGACATGGCCAAGTTCATGATCGCGCAGCTCGCCAATGGCGGTCCGTTGCTCAACCCCGCGACCGCCGCGCTGATGCATACGCCGCAGCGTTCGTTCATCCCCGGTCTGCCGACGATGGCGCTGGGCTTCTACCACGAGGACCGCAACGGCCAGACGATCGTCGGCCATGGCGGCGACACCGTCTATTTCCACTCCGATCTGCACCTCTATCTGGACAGCAATGTCGGCTTCTTCGTGTCGTTCAACAGCCCCGGCAAGAATGGCGCGGCGCACATCGTACGCGCCCGCATGCTCGAGGATTTCACCGACCGTTACTTCCCGGTCACCCGCACCAATCTTCCGACGGCGGCAACGGCCAAGGAGCATGGTGCGGCGATGGTCGGCCATTATGTCAGCACGCGCGGTGCGATCCACGACTGGCTGAAGTTCATCGGCGTCGTCAGCGAAACCACGGTGGCGCTCAATCCCGACAACACCATCACCGCGTCTTCGTTCGTCGATGCGGCCGGCAATCCGAAAAAGTGGCGCGAAGTCGGCCCGTGGCAGTGGCAGCAGGTCGGTGGCAACAGCCGGCTGCATGCGGCGGTCAAGGATGGCAAGGTGACCGCCTTCCTCAGCGACGATCTGCCGCAGATCCTGCTCTACACGCCGGCACCGGCCTCAATGAACGCGGCCTGGTTGGTTCCGGCGCTCATCGTCGCGCTGGTGATCATGTTGCTGACCGCGCTCGGCTGGCCGGTGATCGCGCTGGTGCGCCGCAATTACGGCTATCGTGCACCGCTCACCGGCCGCGCGCTGCAACTGCACCGTGCCACCCGCATCACCGCCTGGCTCTTCCTGATCATCGCGGCCGGATGGGTTTGGATCGTGAGCTCGGTCGACAGCAACCTCGAGGCATTCAACGGCGGCATGGACATCTGGATGCGCGTGTTCCAGCTGCTGTCGCTGGTGGCGATCGTCGGCATGGTTCTCACCTGCTGGAATGCCTATGTCGCGATCAAGACGCCGGAACGCCGCTGGACCAAATATGTGTGGGCAGTGCTGGTCGCCTTGGCGGCATTGTTCCTGGTGTGGCTGATCATCACGATGAAGCTGCTGACCGTATCGCTCGATTACTAAGGACGCCTCAGCCGCGCGGCAGATCGTGAGCGGTCCACCGTGCGGACAAGACGACCTCGTCGAACAGGTGGCGCCCCTGCCAGAGCGGGCGCCACCGATACTCGCGCTAAGAAAGCCGATCCCAGCCAGCAGATAGTCGAGCGGCGCGGCTGCGCGCGGAGCGTCTTCGAACACCATATGCGCGATCACCGCCGCAAGGCACAATGATGCCAAGCCTGCCGATCGCAGCGCCACATCCACCCACGTCTTTTCATGCCACGCCATCGCCCATCTCCGGATGGACACCCAGTTATTGGGCAGCGCGTAGGGATTCGAGCCGCGCGGGACCGCGACGGCGTAGGGATCGCATATGGCGGCAAGGCCGAAAACATATGGAAAACCTATGCGGCGCGGGCCGCTTGCCGCTGGAAAGCTTATGGAACAGGCCTCATTCGTGAAGTGCGGTGCAGGATGATCCGCAGTTCAAGGATCGTGCGTGTCCGCCACCCCGCTGCCTGACGAAATGAATTCGGCCGCGCCGCATGCGCACCCTCCCGAACCGCTCTCGCTGCTCGCGCTGGGCGCGATCGGCGTGGTGTTCGGCGATATCGGCACGTCCCCGCTTTATGCGCTCAAGGAGAGCTTCGCCGGCCATCATCCGCTGACGGTGGACCAGCCGCACATTTTCGGCGTGCTGAGCCTGATCTTCTGGACGATGATGATGATCGTCACGATCAAATATGTCTTCATCATCCTGCGCGCCGACAATCACGGCGAGGGCGGCAGCCTCGCACTACTGGCGCTGATCGCGAGGCGGCTTGGCGCGCGGCGATGGAGCGCCGGCATCGTCATGCTCGGCGTGGCGGCGACGGCGCTATTTTATGGCGACGCGATCATCACGCCCGCCATTTCCGTTTTGTCGGCGGTGGAGGGGCTGAGCACGGTCAGCGACACGTTCACGGCGATGGTGCTGCCGATATCGATCGCGATCCTGATCGGACTGTTCGCGATCCAATCCTACGGCACCGCGCGGGTGGGGATGTTGTTTGGCCCGATCATGGTCTTCTATTTCCTCGTGCTGGCCGTGCTTGGCATTTCGAGCGTAGTGACGCATCCCGCAATCCTGGGCAGTCTCAATCCGATCTGGGCGGCCCGTTTCTTCCTGGTCGATCCCAAGCTGGCTTTCCTCGCGCTCGGATCGGTCGTGCTGGCGGTCACGGGGGCCGAAGCGCTCTATGCCGATATGGGCCATTTCGGCCGGCGCGCGATCAGCATCTCGTGGCTCTATATCGCCTTACCCTGCCTGCTGCTCAATTATATGGGCCAGGGCGCGCTGCTGCTGAACCACCCGGGCGCGATCGAGAATCCATTTTTCCTGATGGCACCCGACTGGGCGCGGCTGCCGCTCGTCATCCTCGCCACGGTCGCGACCGTGATCGCCAGCCAGGCGGTGATTTCCGGCGCCTTCTCGGTCACGCAGCAGGCGGTCCAGCTTGGTTTTCTGCCACGCCTGCACATCGTCAACACCAGTGCCAAGGCCGCAGGGCAAATTTACGTGCCGTTCGTCAATTGGGCGCTGCTGGTGATGGTGATCGTCATCACGCTCGGCTTCCGCAGCTCGAGTAATCTTGCCGCAGCCTACGGCATCGCAGTGACCGGTACGATGTTCATTACCGCGTGCATGCTGGGGGTCCTGACCTATTCAGTGTGGAAGTGGCCGAAGCCGATCGCGATCCTCGTGACCGGCATCTTCCTCATGGTGGACGGTGCCTATTTCGCGTCGAACCTGACCAAGGTGCCGGACGGCGGCTGGTTCCCGCTGCTGGTGGCCGCCATCGCCTTCACCCTGCTCACCACCTGGGCGCGCGGGCGTCGGTTGGTGCGCGCGCATCTCAACCAGAGCGCAATGACGATGGAGATGTTCATCGCCTCCAGCGTACGCTCGTTGAAACGGGTGCCGGGCACGGCCGTCTTCCTGTCTGCCAGCGCCCAGGGCGTGCCGCACGCGCTGCTGCACAACGTCAAGCATAACAAGGTGCTGCACGAGCGGATCGCGATCCTGACGGTGCAGATCCAGGGCGTGCCCCAGGTCCCGGAGGAGAAGAGGATCGAAGCGGAACCGCTCGATGCCGGCTTCTACCGCATCGTGCTGCATTACGGCTTCATGGAGGAGGTCGACATACCCGCCGCGCTTGCCCGCGTAGAGGGCTGCGGGCCCGTCTTCCGCCCGATGGACACCAGCTTCTTCCTCGGCCGGCAGACGCTGATCCCGTCGGATAAGCCCGGCATGGCAATCTGGCGCGAGCAATTGTTCGCATGGATGGTGCGGAATGCCGAAAGCGCGATGTCGTTCTTCAAGCTGCCGATCAATCGCGTGATCGAGCTCGGTAGCCAGCTCGAAATCTAGGGCGGCCGGAGAGGCAACCTCGATCGGTCAGGCGGCGCGTAGCCGGGGATCGAGGTCGGCGTGAATAGCTTCCGGGGCCACGACCACCCGGTTGCGGCCTTCTTCCTTGGCCCGGTAGAGTGCCGCATCCGCGCAAATGAAGGCGCTTTTCGGCAGCGTGCCGCCTTTTAGTTCGGTAACGCCGAAGCTCGCGCTCAACCGGTGATCCGGCGCAACGCCGGGATAGGTGCCGGCGTGAAAGCGCTGGCGGATCATTTCTGCGACACTTGCCGCGTCGGCCGCGTTACGGTTGGGCAGCAGCAACGCGAACTCCTCGCCGCCCATCCGCCCGACGGGGTGGCCGGTATGCTCCAGTAAGCCGGCGAATTCGCGCAGCACATCGTCGCCGACAGCATGGCCGTAGCGGTCGTTGACGCGCTTGAAATGGTCGATGTCACACAGGATCAGCGCACAGCTGCCCCGCCCCTGCCCGGCCACCGCCAGATCGAAGCCATGGCGATTGAGCAATCCGGTCAGCCCGTCGCGCTCAGAACGCATGCGATAGGTCGCGATCACGCCGCCAATCACCTTTACGACGAGCAGGAAGGCCGTGGTCGAGGCGAGCAGGCCGGCGACGATCAGCGACATGTGCTGGAAGGAGGACGCTCGGATGACGCCATAATGCGAGCCGGCCTCGAACAGGATCAGGTAAAGCGGGATGCGCGCGAGGAAGACGGCGGCGAGCCCGGTGAGCGCGACCATCAGGCAGATGTCGACGATCCCTTTTTGCGGGCCGCGGGCCAGCCGGATGATGCTCTCGGAAACCGCCACGGCGCAGGCGAGCTGGAACGGCAGCGTCTGGTAAAGGAAGGCTATGCCCGCGAACGCCATCAGCACGGCAATCGCGGTCAGAGCGAGTACAGTTCCGACCAGCGCACGATATTGCCGTTGCTGGCCAAGTGTAATGCGGATCGATTGCGCCACGCAAAGATAGGCAACGGGCACCGTCACGGTCAGCGCGATCCACTCGAGCAGGGAGCCCTGCGCCTGACCCAGTATCAGGATCGCGAGCGCCCCGCATAATAAGGCGGCAGCGAGCCAGCCGAGAGACGATTGGCCGCGGAGCCCGGCAAAAATGGCGGCGCACAGACCGGCAAGGACGGCGAAAACGCCGACCTGCACCATGCCCAGGCTGATCATCATTCCCACGCTTTGGGCCAACCCCCGGCCGTTGATCCCGCTTGCCCACTGCCTAGGACGTAAATGCGTCTTTTACAATTTTGGCGGCCGATTGGTTCGCCAAGCTCAGGAGCCGCGGTTGCGGGGAAGGTCGCGTCGGCCACGCGCCGGGCCGGCACCTCGCAGCAGCTTTTCGCCGTGGAGGATAAGCAAGGTGCCCGCCAGGGTGAGCACAAAGCCGGCGACGACCAGCGCCAGCTCGACCAACGTTGGATCGTGGCGCCCCTCCGGCACGAGCGCACGCAGCCACAGGCAGCTCGCCCAGCCGGCAATGAGCACGCCGACACCGGTCGATCGTGCAAGAAGGTCGCGTCGGGTCATTGCGCGCCACCCAGGCATATCAACGTTCCGGCCGTGACGCGCGCCAGTTCGGCCACGACATGCTCATGACAATCGAGCGGCAGCCGCGCGAGCAGGCCATAGTGGCACAGCACGATGTCGGCACCATGATCGTCCTCGTCCGCAAGCGCGGCAGCGACGTCGGCGACGTCGAAGGACAGGCCGATGCGGGGATCGTGAATTCCTGCCGCCGTTGAGCGTGCACGCTCGACCATCGCCGCGACGGTGTCGAAGCCCCTGCCTTCGATCGCGACGAAGCCGAGCATGGGCGCATGCAGGACCGTTTCGATCAGCCAGCCGCCGTCCTCGCATCCCACGTCGAGCACCCGCAAGGCTTGGCGACCCGCCTTACGCAGCGCGATCAGCGCGTGATCAATCTCTCGGGTGATCGGGCAAGCATTGAGGCCGCGCGACTGCTCGAATGCGGCGAGGCGGGCCACAATATTGGGACGTACGGCGCCGGGGCGATTGCCGGCAGCGAATATGTGAGCCTGTGGATAGAGGCCGCCGGGCGGGTCGTCGTCCGGATCGGAAACCATGAGCCATGCCATTGAAAACATCCTTTTCGAAGATCAATCGCGACGCCGTCGTGTCCGGACGTGCGTCGGAGGCGAGAGCGTTTCCAGCTGGGCGCGGAGGGCCTTTCGCCGCGCGCGTCCGTCGCGCCATAAGCGGAACAGCATCGCCAAGTTGACAAAGCTCAGGGCCGATATGAGCAAGACCAGCATGACCAAGCCTTCGGGATTCATGGTCAGACCGCCAGCCGCGACGTCAAAGGCCCTTCCGCCAACGCGACGATCGCGGCCCGATAGGCATGGCGCTCCCACCGGGCGAAGTGGAGGGCCGCTTCGCGAGACACGAAGCAGCCTTCGAGCGCCCCGTCGGCCTCCTGAACGAGCCAATGGCCATCTGCATCGGGGCCAACCAGCAAGGTAACGGCCGGGGCGGGGTCGATTGCGACGCTGTTCGTGAACATGGAGAATGCTCGACCGGAAGAATGCGTCCGGCACGCGATGAGCGCGACCTTGCGTCATCGTTGATGGATGTGATCCCCTCGGCATTGGGAAGCGAGACGGCCTTCGGCGACGACGCATAGTGTTTGCATAAGAGCGCCGGATCAGTGGGAAAGCAGGCGGAGGATGGCGACGATCAACCCCAGGATGGCGGCCGCTTTCAACGCCTGGAGGACACCCACCCAGCTGACGCCGACCTCCTCCCACCGGCTCTGGCGAGGGGATGGCGGCACCGGCCGGCTCCACGGCCCGGGATGCTCGGCAGGTGTTTCATCGTCCGCGCTCATCCCTCGCAGGTAAGAGCGGTCCGCGTTTTCAATCGAGAGCGAGAAAATAGATTTGGAGTAGTTTTACCGTAGCGGATGATGCCGGCTCAGCTCGCGCCCATCAGGCGGTAACCGACACCAAGCTCATTGACGATCACCGTCGGGGAAGCGGCATCGTCTTCCAGCTTCTGGCGGATGTTACGCACGATCACGCGCAGATATTCGATGTGACGCTCGTAATCGTTGGGCCACACCGCCGCGAGCAACTTGTCGTGGGTGATGACCCGTCCCGGGAAACGGGCAAGCTCGGCCACGACCATGAATTCCTTGGGGGTGAGATGCACCTCCTGCCCATTCTTGTGGATGCGGCGCTGGACGAGATCGATCGTCACGCCGCCGGCTTCAATCAGGGAACGCCCGCCATCCGCCACCAGGCGGCTGCGCAACGCGACCCGCACGCGCGCCAGCAATTCCTCGGTGTCGAACGGCTTGGTGACATAGTCGATCGCGCCGAGATCCAGCGCGGCGACCTTTTCGTCGGTCGCATCGCGCGCCGAGACGATCAGCACTGCTGCTTTCGACTTCTGGTGGATCAAAGGCAGCAGTTCGAGCCCGTCGCGATCGGGCAGGCCAAGGTCGAGCAATATGACGTCGGGCGGATTGCTCTCCATCTCCGCCAGCGCCTGACGGGCCGAGCCAGCCTCGGTCACGCGATATTCGGCGCGGGTGAGCGTACCATGGAGCAGCCGGCGGATATGCGGCTCATCATCGACGATCAGCACCAGCGGAGCGTTGCTCATTCCTCCTCCATTTCCCGTACCAGCGCGCTTTCGGGGAAGCGGATGGTGAAGCGTGCGCCGCCCCCCTCCTCGCGGTTGGCGGCGTCGACCGTTAGCCCCATCGCTTCGGCAAAACCCTTGACGATGGCCAGGCCGAGGCCGGTGCCGGCCTGCTTGCGGTCCGATCCCTCGATGCGATGGAAGGTCTCGAATACCTCCCGCTCACGACCCAAGGGCAAGCCCGGCCCCTGGTCCAGCACTGCCAGTGCCAGGCTGCCCGGCACCCGCTCGGCTTGGATCGTGATCGGCGTACCGGGATCGGCATAGCGCCCGGCATTATCGAGCAGGTTGATCAGGACATGGTGGAACAGCTGCGGGTCGACCCGCACCAGAGGCAGGTCGGCCGCTACCCGCAGATCGATGCCATGACCGTCGAGTGCGCGGCGCGTATCGTGCACCGCGCTGGCGATTGCATCAGCAAGATCGGTCGCCTCCGCGTTGAGCCGCAGCGCGCCGGCCTCGACCCGCGCCATGTCGAGCAGATTGGCAACGAAGCGGTTGAGACGCTCGGCCTCGGCTTCGATGCTGTCGACCAATTCGGGGGTGGCGCCCTGGCGCAATTCGGCGGCGGCGGCGAGGATCGCGGTCAACGGCGTGCGCAGATCGTGGCTGACCGAAGACAACAGGGCGGCACGCAAGCGGTCCCGCTCCTTGAGCTGCGCCACCCCCTGCATTTCCTCGGTCAGGCGGGCGCGCTCGATCGCAAGCGCGGCCTGATCGAGCAGGTTCATCAACAGCGGCAGCTGATCGGATTGAACCGGCTCGCTGCCATCGTCGCGGCTGAGCCCGACGGCCGCGAGCGCACCTGAAGCGCTGCGCAGCGGATAAAAGAGCCAGTCTGATGCAGTGAGCGTGTCCGATCCCCGGCCGGCGGGCGTGCCGCGTTCGAGCACCCAACTCGCTGCCGCGCGCTCGATCGTGTCGAGCCGATCCTCCGCCGGGTTGGCGGCGCGCACTTGTGGTCCATCCGGCGAGGCGACCAGCAATACGGTACGCACGTCGAAAATACGCCCGATCTCGCCACAGATCGCCTGCGCCAGTTCCTCTTCGCTCGCCGTCTGCGTCAATTGCCCGAGGAAGCCGGCAAGCGCGGCATTGGCGCGCGCGCTCGACGAGGCGACATCCGCCTGGGCCCGCGCCCGCGAGGCGAACTGGCTGGTGACGAAGGCGACGCCGAGCAGCACGATGATCGTGATGACGTTTTCGGGATTGTTGACGGTCAGCGTGCCCGTCGGCGGCAGGAAGAAGAAATTATAAGCGAGGCTGGACGCAAGGCCCGCGAACAGGCCCGCGCGCAGACCGAACATGCTGGCCGCGACCATCACCGGCAGCAGGTAGAGCAAGGCGAGATTGCCGAGGTTGAGGATATGGCTGAGGCCGGTCCCGAAGGCGGTGACCGCCGCCACCATCAAAGCCGACCAGAGATAGTCGCTGCGACGGCCCCAGCTGCCGGCTACCGGCTTTCGCACCGCCTGCCCGGTCGGCGTGGCATGCTCCATCGGCAGGACGTGGACGGCGACGCCGGGCGTGCCGCGCACCAGCCGATCGACGACCGAGCCGTGGCGCAATTCGAACAGGCGCGAGCGCACAGATTTGCCGACGACCAGCTGGGTTGCGCGCGCTTCGGTCGCAAAAGCGGTCAGGCCTTCCAGCACCGACATTGCGGGGATGGTGGTGACGGTCGCGCCAAGCTGGCTGGCGAGGTTCATCGTCGCCGCCAATTGCTGCCGTTCCGCCTCGCCGAGCATGCGCGTGCGCGGCGTTTCGACATGGACCGCGGTCCAGGGCGCCCGCGCGCCGTCGGCGATGCGCTTGGCCGCGCGCACGAGGCCGTCCGCGCCGGGCAGTTCGCTGACCGCGACGACGATGCGCTCGCCGCCGGCCCAATTGCCGGCCAGCGCGTGGGTGCGGACATAGTCGAGCATCTGCGCATCGACCGCCTGCGCCGCGCGCCGCAGCGCCAGCTCGCGCAACGCCGACAGGTTGGACTTGGAAAAGAAATGCGCCAGCGCGCGGGTCGCTTCGTCGGGGACGTAGACCTTGCCGTCCTTGAGTCGCTCGATCAGCTCGTCGGGCGGGATATCGACAACCTCGATCTCGGCGCTTTCGAGGATACGATCGGGCACCGTCTCCCGCACCCGCACGCGCGTGAAGGACGCGACGACGTCGTTCAGGCTCTCGATATGCTGGACGTTGATGGTGGAGAAGACGTCGATCCCCGCCGCGAGCAGCTCCTCGACATCCTGATAGCGCTTGGGGTGTCGCCCTTCCGGCGCATTGCTATGGGCCAGCTCGTCGACCAGCACGAGCTGCGGCCGGCGGGCGAGGATGGCATCGAGATCCATCTCGCTGAGCTTGCGGCCCTGATAATCGAGCAGGCGCCGCGGGATCACCTCGTGCCCGGCGATGAGCGCTTCCGTCTCGATGCGGCCGTGCGTTTCGACGATGCCGATCACGACATCGACCCCGGCGCGCTGGCGCGCGGCGCCCTCGATCAACATCTCGTACGTCTTGCCGACGCCCGGGGCGGCACCCAGGAAAACCTTGAGCTTGCCGCGTGCCTCCTGCGCCGCCTGGCGCAGGAGGGCATCGGGATCCGGGCGATCTTCGCTTGCGCTCACCTTCGCGGTGTAGACGCTTGGCTATCGAGCTGTCGATTGAGTAGCAGCACGTTGACGCGATCCTCGCCGATGAAGCCGAGGAGCGGGTGCGCGGTTACGCTCGCTACGGTCGCGCGCAGCCGCCCCTCGTCTATCCCTCGCGCCCTGGCGACGCGCGGAACCTGATACAAAGCCGCCTCGGGCGTGATATCGGGATCGAGGCCCGAGGCGGAGGCCGTGACCAGATCCAGTGGAACGGAACTACCTGGTACGGAAGCTTGCAAAGTCTTGATATCGCCGGCGACGCGGTCGTGCAGCGCTTGGCTGGCCGGGCCGAGATTGGAGCCGGCCGAGGCAAGCCCGTCATAGCCCTTGCCCGCCGCCGACGGGCGCGGATGGAAATAGCGATCCGACGTGAAGCCCTGCGCCAGCAACTCGGAGCCGACGACCTGGCCCTTTTCCCTGATCAGGCTGCCATTCGCCTGATGCGGGAAGACGGCCTGGCCGATCCCGGTGAGCGCGAGCGGGTAGGCGATACCCAGCAGCAGCGCGAACAGCAGCGTCATGACCAGAGCCGGACGAAGCGAGGAGGTGAAGTCGTTGCCCATGATTGAAATCCTCAGGCGAGATGCAGGCCGGTGACGGCGATATCGATGAGCTTGATGCCGACGAACGGCGCGATCAGCCCGCCGAGCCCGTAGATGGCGAGGTTGCGCCGCAGCAGCGGCCCTGCCCCCATCGGCGTATATTTCACGCCCTTGAGCGCGAGCGGCACGAGCGCGGGGATGATCAGCGCATTGAAGATGATCGCCGACAGGATCGCCGAATTGGGCGTGCCGAGCCGCATCACGTTGAGCACGGCCAGACCGGGATAGAGGACGATGAACATCGCCGGGATGATGGCGAAATATTTGGCGACGTCGTTGGCGACCGAGAATGTGGTGAGCGCGCCGCGCGTCATCAGCAATTGCTTGCCGAGCCCGACCACCTCGATCAGCTTGGTCGGATCGCTGTCGAGATCGACCATGTTGCCGGCCTCGCGCGCCGCCTGGGTGCCGGTGTTCATCGCGACGCCGACATCGGCCTGCGCCAAGGCGGGCGCATCGTTGGTGCCGTCGCCGCACATCGCGACGAGCTTGCCGCCCTGCTGCTCGGAGCGGATCAAGGCGAGCTTGTCCTCCGGCGTCGCCTGCGCGAGGAAATCGTCGACGCCGGCCTCGGCCGCGATCGCCGCAGCGGTAAGCGGATTGTCGCCGGTGATCATCACGGTGCGGATGCCCATCTTGCGCAACTCGCCGAAACGTTCGCGGATGCCCGCCTTGACGATATCCTTGAGCGCGATCGCGCCGAGCAGCCGGCCATCCTTGGCGACCGCGAGCGGGGTCATGCCGGCACGGGCAATTTCGTCGGTGGCACGACGCAATTCGGCGGCGGCGGGCGTTTCGCCCACGCCAGGATTGGCGCGCAGCACCGAATCGACCGCGCCCTTCTGGATCAGGACGGTGCCGAGCCGGACGCCCGAGATACGCGTCTGGGCGGTGAAGGCGATGACCTCGGCGCCCTCGGGCAAGGCATTGGCCCGGACGTTGAAGCGCTCGCGCGCCAACAGCACGATCGAGCGGCCCTCCGGGGTTTCGTCGGCGAGGCTCGCCAGCAGGGCGGCCTCGGCCAATTCCGCGAGGGTGGCGCCGCCCACCGCGCGCAATTCGCTCGCCTGACGGTCACCGATCGTGATCGTGCCGGTCTTGTCGAGCAGCAACGTGTCGATGTCGCCCGCCGCCTCGACCGCGCGCCCGGATTTGGCGAGCACGTTGAAACGCACCAGCCGATCCATGCCGGCAATGCCGATCGCCGAAAGCAGGGCGGCGATCGTGGTCGGGATCAAAGTGATCAGCAAAGCGGCCAATACCGTCACCGGGATCGCACCGCCGCCATAAGCAGCGAAGCTCGGGATCGTCGCGACCGCGATCAGGAAGATGATCGTCAATCCGACGAGCAGGATGGTGAGCGCGATCTCGTTCGGTGTCTTCTGCCGCTCCGCCCCTTCCACCAATGCGATCATGCGGTCGAGGAAACCCTGGCCTGGATTGACGGTGACGCGCACCTTGATCTGATCGGAGATGACGCGCGTGCCGGCGGTGACCGCCGAACGATCGCCGCCCGCCTCGCGGATCACGGGCGCGCTCTCCCCGGTGATGGCGGCCTCGTTGACCGAGGCCACGCCTTCGACCACTTCGCCGTCGGAAGGGATCAACTCGCCCGTCCTGACGAGCACCACATCGTCCATGCGCAAGGCGCTGGCGGGCACCGCCTCCAGGGCCGAGCCTTTGACGCGGTTGGCGGTGAGCTCTGCCTTGGTGGCGCGCAGGCTTGCCGCCTGCGCCTTGCCACGCCCTTCGGCGATCGCCTCGGCGAAGGTGCCGAACAATACCGTCAGCCACAGCCATATGATCAGCTGCAGCTTGAACCCCACGCTCAGGCCGTCATGGCCAACGACCAGCAGGACGGTCAGCAACAGAGCGACGCATGCGGTGACGAACATCACCGGATTGCGCACGAGCTGGCGTGGGTCGAGCTTGCGGAAGGAGTCGCCGATTGCCGGGAGCAGCAGATCGACGGTGAACAGGGATTTTGTCGCGGTGCGTGCCATGGTGGCGTGTCCCAGGATCAGGAGAGGTGGCCACCGATCATCGCGAGATGATCGGCGATGGGTCCGAGCGCGAGGCTCGGCAGGAAGGTCAGGCCGCCCATGATCAGGATCACCCCGATCAGCAGGCCGACCCAGAGCCCGCCGGTGGTCGGGAAGGAACCCGCACTTTCGGGGATATGCTTCTTGGCGGCGAGGCTGCCGGCGATGGCCAGCATCGGCACGATCACGAAGAAGCGCCCGACCCACATGCACACCGCCAGCGCGCCATTGTAGAAGGGCGTGCCCGAGGTGATGCCGCCAAAGGCCGATCCATTATTCCCGACCGCGCTGGTGAAGGCGTAGAGTATCTCCGAAAAGCCGTGCGGGCCCTTGTTGAGTGGCCCCGCCAGCCCGGCGCCGGTGACGCTCGCAATGGCGGTCCCGCCGAGGATTGCGAGCGGCAGCACCGCGATCGCCAGCACGGCCAATTTGACCTCGCGTCCTTCGATCTTCTTGCCGACATATTCCGGCGTGCGGCCGACCATCAGCCCGGCGACGAACACCGCCAGGATGGCGAACAGCAGGAAGCCGTAAATGCCCGAGCCGACCCCGCCGACGACGATCTCGCCGAGCTGGATGTTGAATAATGGCACCATGCCGCCCAGTGCGGTGAAGCTGTCATGCATGGCATTGACCGCGCCGCAGGAGGCGGCGGTCGTGACCACCGCGAACAAAGCGGAGGCGGCGGTGCCGAAGCGAACCTCCTTGCCCTCCATATTGCCCCCGGCAAGGCCAAGCTGATGCAGGACCGGATTGCCCGCGGCCTCCTGCCAATAGCAGACGATGACGCCGGCCATGACCATGATCAGCATCGCCGACAGGATCGCCCAGCCCTGGCGCACGTTGCCGACCGCCTTGCCGAAGCACCAGGTGAGGCCGACGCCGAGCGAGAAGATCGACAGCATCTGGACGAGGTTGGTGAGCGCGCTGGGATTCTCGAACGGATGTGCGCTGTTGGCATTGAGGAACCCGCCGCCGTTGGTGCCGAGCATCTTGATCGCCTCTTGCGACGCGATCGGCCCGAGCGCGATCGTCTGCTTGACGCCCTCAAGCGTGGTGGCCGTGATCTGCTGGGTCAGCGTCTGCGGCACACCGCTCGCCAACAAATAAATGGCGTAGACGACCGAGACCGGCAGCAGCAGGTAGAGCGTGATCCGCGTCATATCCGCCCAGAAATTGCCGAGCGTCGATGCCTGCCGTCGCGCAAAACCGCGGAAGAAAGCAAAGGCGAGCGCAATGCCGGTCGCGGCCGAGGTGAAATTGTGGATCGTCAGGCCCAGCATCTGGCTGAGGTTCGACATCGCCGCCTCGCCCGAATACCATTGCCAATTGGTGTTGGTGGTGAAGCTCACCGCGACGTTGGCGGCCCCGTCGGGACCGATATTGGCCATTCCCGGCGCGTTGAGCGGCAGATAGGCCTGGAGCCGCAGGATGGCATAGGTGAACAATGCCAGCACCGTGTTGAACACCAGCATGTGTACGGCGTAACGGCGCCAGCCCATCTCCGCGGTGGGATCGATCCCGGACAATCGATAGAAGCCACGCTCGACCGGGCCGAGCAGCGCATGGAGCGGCGTGCGGCGGCCCTCGTACAGCGCGAACAGCCACATGCCCACCGGCTTGGTGATGGCCAGCAGGACCGCGAAGAAAGCGAGGATCAGGATCCAGCCTTGGAATGTCATGATGGGCGCCCCGTCAGAAGCGCTCGGGCCGCAAAAGCACGGCCACGAGGTAAAAGAGGAGGCCGAGCGCGGTCAGCGCGGCGAGCGAGAGATCGAGGGTCATGTCCAGCCCCTCACGCATTGTCGCACAGCCGGACGTAAGCGAGCGTGGCCGCCAACAGTCCGACGATGATTGCGAGCCAGATGATGTCCTGCACGTGATCCTCGCGGTTAAGCCTGAGGATCAGCCATTAGGCAGCGGGCGCGTAGGGAAACGAGACGCGAGAAACGAATACCGCATAGGTTTTGCATAAACCGAGGCGGATTTTCCGCCGCGTTACGCGCAATGCCGCAGCCTCAGGCCTTGGTGCGCTTCGCGCGCAGGCGCCGTGCATTGGCGGTCGCCTGCTTGTGGATCGGCGCCATTGCCTTGCCGCTCATGCCGATCGACCGCTCGAACATATCGCCCGAGCGGGTCCACGCCGTCGCCGCATCGGCGAGCGTCGATGGCCGCCCCGAAAGCATGACGGCGGCACCATGTGTCCAGGCTGCAAGCATGTTCGCCTGAAGCGCGCCGACGTCACCCATCATCGAGGCGCCGGCGCGGGAAAAGGCCTCGACCTTTTCCGGGACCATCCGGCCGAGTTCGCGGTAATCGCCGTTCAACGGATCGCTCATGGCATGGGCGATCGAGCCGAGGCGGCTGTGCATGACCTCGCTCGATGCGGCCATCATCTCGGTGAAGCGAAGGCCGGTCTGCGTCGCCTTGGCGCCACTGCTCCACAGGCCGAGCCAGAAGTCGAATGGCGATGCGATGTCAGCTTCCCTGGGGATCAGGCTGCACCGGCTGGCCCGTAACATGCACCTCGACGGCCATGTCCACGAAATCGTCAGGGCCGCCGATGAAGCCGCCGGTGATCGGCATGATCTGGCCGATGGTGCGCGCGACCGCAACCGGAACGAGATTGGCGCTGCCCATCCGGGCATTGGTGGGATCGAACGCGATCCAGCCCGCGCACGGCAGATAGACTTCCGCCCAGGCATGGGTCGAGCCATGCTGATGCTCGTCGCCGGTCGGATCGTACAGATAGCCGGAAACCGCGCGCGCGCCGAAACCGAGCAGGCGCGCGGCTTCGATGAACAATGTTGCCATGTCGCGGCATGAGCCGCTGGCGATGGCGAGCGTCTCGGAGGCGGATTGCGTCCCCTCCTCGTCGCGCGAACGATAGGCGACATCGCCGTTGATACGGCTGTTGATCGCCTGCAGCAGCGACAATGTGTCGGTCGGGCTGTCGCTCACGAAGCTCTGCACCCAAGCCGGCAGCCGGCCGCCCGCGTCCTGCGGCCCAGGAACGAGCAATGCTCCGAGATCCAGCATTTCGTCGGGGGAATAAGTGAAAGGGTGGAGATGCGCTGACGGCGCGATCGTGAACACCGGCCAGGCCTGCGCGCATTGTTCGACGACCATGTGGCTGTCGATCGTCAGGCGGTCGCTGGTCTCGGCAAATGTCGCGCTAGCGATAAGGTTGCCGAACGTGTCCTGGCTCCAGTCGATGCTGGCCGCCGGCATGCATTCGATCTGACGCGCCACCAGCGTGAGATCGTAATTGCCGCGGGGACACAGCAGCAGCCGATGCGGCTGCAATGTCACCGGGTTCGCATAATTATAGGTGGTGCGATGGCGGATCGTCAGCAGCATGGCCTGGTTCCGTTCGCAGGGTGATCAGCCGGCCGAACGCGCCGCCAGCGCACGTTCCACGCTTGCCAGCCCCTCGGGACTGGCAATGGCGAGATCGAGCGGACGACCGCCGAGCGCATCGTCATGGGAGTTGAGAAAAGCCATGACCGCGGCCGGCTCGCGCAGCGCATCGAAGGCAAGGCGCGAGGCGCGGCCCTGGCGCGCCGCCTGTTCGGGCGCCAGCCGGGGTCCGTCGAACCGATTACGGAAAGGCTTGTTCATGCGGCATTTCCCTCGGCAGGACGCGCGGCATCGCGCATGGTTTCCGCACGGATCGCACGCTCCGCCATCGATCGCCAGGCCGCTTCGGAACGAAGGCAGCTTTCCTTGACGTTGGCGAGCGTGGTTGCCGCGGCCTGCTCCGCGGCATCGGCCGCGCGCGCCAGATAGAGATCACTGGTAGTAGACATAAGCGGCTCCTGGCGGACTGGTGTTGCAGGAATATGGCGGGCTAGCCGAGCATCTCCGCGACGATCCGGCGCAGCTCGTGGCCGGACAATGGTGAAAAATGCTGCTGTTGCCTCGCTGGGCGAACGGTGGAGCTATGGACCTGGGGGCGGCTTGAACGCGCCGCGCTTGTTGCGAATTGAGTGTGCATTGTTTCCTGGCGCGCAAAAGGGTGCGCGTCTCGTAAGTGATTGTGGTGACGCTAACGTCTGAACGTCCGGCGCTGGCCCGATCCGATCACGCGTGCCGTCGGCTCGCGGAAGATGATCCGGCCCTTGTCTAGGTCGTACGGAGTCATCTCCACCTGGACGCGGTCGCCCACGACGGAGCGGATGCGGTTTCGCCGCATCCGTCCCGCCGTATAGGCTATGATCTTGTGCTCGTTATCCAACAGGACGCGAAAGCGCCCGTCCGGCAAGATCTCGTCGATCAGGCCGTCGAAGGTCATCAGATCTTCTTTGGCCATAATCTTAGGCAGCCTCGAGATTAACCGCTGACTCACGGCCACGCTGGTCGGCTTCGACCTCGTAGCGAAGGCGCTGGTTCTGCTCGAGCGTGCCCATGCCGGCGCGTTCTACCGCGCTGATATGGACGAAGCTGTCCTTGCCGCCGTCGTCGGGCGCAATGAAGCCGAAGCCCTTGTCGTTATTGAAGAATTTTACGGTGCCTACTGGCATGGGATGTTTCCTTTCACGAAAACGGGGTTCCCGCCGGCAGCGTGCCGGAAGGGCCGTGAAGCGTGAAATGGAACAATTAACCCAAAAGGGCATCGAATTCCGTCGCAGGCGACGTTAGCATCACCCAAATAGGGCTTATTCCATGAAAAATCAACTGAGCCCCACGTCGGGAAATGATTAGACGCCATCTTTTTGGAATATTCTGACGGAAATGGGAATTTATTTGAAAGCCCGCGACTCCGTTTGGGTCTTGTGCTAAGGCAGCTTGCCTATTCCGGCTGGCGCGGTTGAAACCGCGCAGGAGATTTCACGATGTCACGCGCACTCAACCTCAATGCTCCCAAGGAGCATGTCCTCGCCACGTGCGTGAAGCAGAAGGTCGCGATCACCCAGATCGAAGCCCTCGTTTCCGGCGGGACCCGCATCGTATTGCAGACCGGCGATGCCGCAGCGACGATCGGCCGCATTTATCGCGACAAGATCATCACCGGCCCGGTCAATCGTATCCCGACCCGCACCATGAATGCCTGAACGGGCTGGACCCGATCTCGGTCTGACGGAGCGCAGTCCGCTTCGTCAGATCGCGTAATCCGGTCTATCCGAATGTGCGGCTATGGTTTCAGCCGCCATCCCGTCCTGAAGATCCACCACAACAGGATCAGGCACACCGCGAGGAACGCGGCGGTGAAGCCGAGGCTGGCGGCCACGCCGACATCGCCGATACCGTAAAAGCTCCAGCGGAAGCCGCTCACCAGGTAGACCACCGGGTTGAACAGGCTGATCGTGCGCCACGGCTGGGGCAGCATGTCGATCGAGTAGAAGGCGCCGCCGAGGAATGTCAGCGGCGTCACGATCAGGGACGGGATGATCGCGAGCTGCTCGAAGCTCCGTGCCCAGATGCCGATGATGAAGCCGAACAGGCTGAATGCGATCGACGTTAACAGCAGGAACGCGATCATCCACACCGGATGCAGGATGCGGACTTCGGTGAAGAAGGTGGCGGTCACGAGGATGATCAGCCCGATCGCCACCGATTTGGTCGCGGCCGCGCCGACATAGGCAGCCACCGTTTCGACGTAAGACATCGGCGCCGACAAGATCTCGAAGATCGTGCCGGTGAATTTGGGGAAGTAAATGCCGATCGAGGCATTGCTGATGCTCTGCGTGAGCAAGGTCAGCATGATCAGGCCGGGCACGATGAAGGCGCCGTAGCCGACACCGCCGACATGCTGGATGCGCGAGCCGATCGCCCCGCCGAACACGATGAAATAGAGCGCGGTGGTGATCACTGGGGTCGCGATGCTCTGCCAGACGGTGCGCAAGGTGCGCGCCATCTCGGTCTTGTAGATCGCCCGCATGCCGAACGCGTTCAAACCGCTCATGCCGCGCGCTCCACCAGTCCGACGAAAATATCTTCCAGCGAGCTGCGCGCGGTATCGAGATCGCGGAAATCGATGCCGAGCTCGCCCAGCCGCCGCAGCAGGGACGGCATGCCCGTGTCCTCAGCCTCCGCATCGAACGTGTAGATGAGGTGACTGCCGTCCTCGTCCAGCGTGAGCGGCCAGGTCGAAAGCTCATCCGGGATCGACGACATCGGCTCCTGCAGCGCGAGCGTCAGCCGGCGCTTGCCGAGCTTGCGCATCAACGCAGCCTTGTCCTCGACCAGCAGGATGCGGCCATGGTCGATCACGCCGACGCGATCCGCCATCTCCTCGGCCTCCTCGATATAATGGGTGGTGAGGATGATGGTGACGCCCTTGGCACGTAGCTTGCGCACGAGTGCCCACATGTCGCGCCGCAGGTTGACGTCGACGCCCGCGGTCGGTTCGTCGAGGAACAGCAGATCCGGCTCATGGCTCAGCGCCTTGGCGATCATCACGCGGCGCTTCATGCCGCCCGAAAGTTCGATGATCTTGCTGTCGCGCTTGTCCCACAGCGACAGGTCGCGCAGCAATTGTTCGATATAGGCGGAATCGGGGGCGCGTCCGAACAGGCCGCGGCTGAAGCTGACCGTATTCAGCACCGTCGAAAAGATGTCGACCGCGACTTCCTGCGGCACCAGCCCGACCTTGGCGCGCGCGGCGCGATAATCCGTGGCGATATCATGGCCGTCGATCGTGACCTTGCCCGAGGTCATCTTCACCGTGCCGCAGACGACACTGATCAGGGTCGTCTTGCCGGCGCCATTGGGGCCAAGCAATGCGAAGATCTCGCCCCGCTCGATTTCCAGGTCGACATTGTCGAGCGCGGTCAGCCCCGACTTATAGCGTTTGGTGGCGGCGCTGACGGTGAGGATCGGAGGCATGCGACGCCCCTTGCCGCATTGGCGCGAATTACGAAAGCGTTTGTGTCGGTCCGGTACAAAAGTGCCCGCGCAGATCAGGCCGTGCCCATCACCTGCTGCGCGAAACGCTCCATCTCCTCCGCCTGCGGGCTCATCTGCAGGAGGAGCAGATCGAGCCCCGCGGCTTCATATTCCTCGATCCGCTCGCGCAATTGTTCGGGCGTGCCGACGAGGTTGGGGCGCAGCCCACGGTTGGAAACCGAATATTCCTGGATCTTCAATTCGCGCTCGAGCTGCGTGCCCGACAGCCATTGGTCGAAATTGGCGTAGCCGGCCGGCAACTCGCTGACGTTGGTGATGCGCTCGAGCTCGCGCTGTGCCTCGGCCTCGCTATCGCGCACAATCGCATAGGCAGCCATGCCATAGTGCATCGGCGCACCCCCCGCCGCTTCGCGCCGCGCCGCCATGTCCGCGATCTTGGGCGCGATCGCCGCCACCGGATCGCCATGCATGACATAGGCATCGCATTGCGCCGCGATCATCGTCTTGGCCTTTTCGCTCTCCCCGCCGGCATAGACGGTCGGGCGCTTGGCCGGCTTGGGCGCACAGATTGCCTCCTCGGTCCGATAATAATGGCCGGTGAAGCTGAACCGCTCCTGCGTCCACAGCCCGTCCACGACATCGAGCCACTCAGAAGTGCGCGCATAACGATCGTCATGCTCGTCGAATTGCAGGCCGTATTGCCGCGCCTCGTCAGCCCACCAGGACGAGACGACGTTGAGCGCGAGCCGTCCCCCGGATATCCGATCGATATTGGCGGCCGCCTTGGCGAACAAAGCCGGCTGGTGGAAGTTGGGACGCACCGCGACCATCAGCTCGACCCGCTCGGTCACCGCCGCCAGCGCCGCAGCGGTTGACCAGGCGTCCAACGCAGGCTGGTCGATCCCCTTGATGTCGTTGAGGTTGAGCTCCGCGATCAGCGTCAGATCATAGCCCCAGCGTTCGGCATCCTGCGTCAGCTTTTTGGTATAGTCCCAACTCGCCTCCATCCGCTCGTCGGCGACGTTGCGCAGCCATCCGCCGAATACGGGCGTCCAATATCCGTAACGCATTCAGCGCGCCTCCTCGATCCGTGCGGCCAGGTAATCGACCAGCCGCTCGTGCGGATCCCAGCCAAGGAGTTCAAGCGGCCTCGCGGCAAAGTTCGACAATGCGTTAATGTCGTAGAAGCGCGGCACCCCATCGCGATCGTCGATCATCACCTCGACCCCGCCGACATCGAGATTGGCGGCGCGAGCGATGCGCTCGGCGGCATCCACCAATTCCGGGCCGGGCTGGACGGCAGTCATGCGGATCGGCGAGCCTACGACGCAGGCATCGGCCGGGCATAGGTCGAAGGCGCCATCGCCGGCGACATCGATCGCGTAGAGGAAGGCGCGGTCGAGCGTCTCGACCCGGGTGATGGCGCCGCCGCGCGCAGGGACATAATCCTGCACCAGCAGCACGCCGTCGACGCTGGTTGGCAATTCCCCGGCGGCGACCGCATGACGCAAAGCGGCCATGTCGTCGAAGCGCACGATGCCCGCGCCCGAACCGCCGATATTCGCCTTGACCACGAGCGGAAAGCCGATCGTCGCCGCAGCGGCCTCTACGTCGGCGGCGCGATGGACGACCCTCGTCGCCGGAATTGCCAACCCGAGCGACGCGATCAGCGAGAGCTGGCGCGCCTTGGACGCATCGATCGCGAGCACGCCGGGCCCGTTGATGATCCGCGCGCCGGCGCGCCGCCAATGATCGAGCAGCGCCATCGCATGAAAGATGGGATGCTCGTGGCTGCGCAGGAAGCTGGACATGGCGATGCGGTTGAACACCACCGGCGCCGGAACGGAGCCGTCCGCCGGATCGAAATCGCCGTCCGGCCGCAATGCTCGATAGGCGATGCCGCGCCGGTCGAGCGCCTCGAACAGCGGCACGAACCAGGCAGGGTGCTCATATAAAATCGCCAGCTTGCTCACGCTTCACCACCATCACCAAGCGGCCTGTCACGGCCGCGCCACCATTAGGATCCCATGCGTCCGGCCTCCTAGAGTCGTGGGCCGGCCGTGAGAAGGCCCAACGGCTTCGCGGCCATTCCCGTGCCAGGACAAGGAGTTGATCCACTGTGGATCGGTCCTCTGGACATGCCGCGCGGCGATGCGACAGGTGAGGCGATGTTTTCAAAGGCTGCTTGACGTGAATGGTCGATCGCTCCGGCGTCACGCGCGCCAATATCAGCTATCCTGCCTGCTGGGCCTGCATCGCCACGGGCCGACCTTCCGCGTCGGACGGCACACCTATTCGGAATGCCTCCACTGTGGCGGCGACCTGATCCGCGCGAACCATCGCTGGCGGCGGCCGCGCCCGAACGAAGTGCCGGCCCGCTGGAGAGCGAAACCCCACCGCCAGCTGCGCGGACGAGTCTACATAGCCCTCGTCATCATGCTGTCGCTCGTCGTCACCGCCGAGGCTTTCTATTGCTGGCGGCTTCTAGCTCCTGCTTGACGCGGACCGGGCGAGTTCGCGACCCCGGATCATCTCGACCAGCTATCGGACGGCCGATCCGTCATCGCGCTGACTTGAGCATGCCGTGCATCCCGATCCAGCGGACGAATGCGTCGAACCATCCGGTGCTGGTGGTTTCCTTCGGATACATGCCGAAGCCGTGTCCGCCCTGCTCATAGAGATGAAATTCGACCGGCCGCTTTGCCGTCCGCCAGCTGTCGATCAGGCCATAACCGCCATTGCCGAACAGCGGATCGTCCGCCGCCAGCGCGACGAACATCGGCGGGGCGTTCGCCGGAACCGCGACCGGCGATAGCGGCCCATAGATGATGCCCATGAACGCCGGCTTCGCGTCCTCGCCGGCAAGCTCGGTCGCCAGGGTCAGCATGGCCCCGGCCGAGAAGCCGACCATGCCGACACGGTCAGGGTCGATCCGCCACGCCTCGGCGCGCGCGCGGACCAGCTCGAATGCGGCGCGCGCGTCCGCGATCTGCGGGCTCAGGCCGGCAATCGCGCCGGCTGCACCGCTCCGCGGCGGCCGCACCGGCCCGGAAAACATCGCGCGCATCGATTGCTCGAAGCTCGCCATGTCGGCCGGCGTCTGGTTGAGCCGGTATTTGAGGACGAATGCCGCCACCCCCTTCGCGGCGAGCGCGCGCGCTACGTCCCAGCCCTCATTTTCCATCGACAAGGTTCGGAAGCCGCCTCCGGGCGCCACGATCACCGCCGCGCCCGAGGCCTTGGCCGGGTCCGGCAGGAACGGCGTAAGCGTGGCGACAGTGACGTTGCGCGCGAAGACGCTGCCATATTGGCTGTGCCAGGATTCCGGGACGGTGGCTCCGGCGAGAGGGCCAGTGCCGAGCACGATCGCGCTCGGCTGAGCGGGTGTCGCAATCGGGGTCATCCGGTCATTCTGTGCCTGCGCCGGTGCTGCACAGGCCAACGCGATCCCCGCCAAGGCCGCGCCCGCTGCCTTGATCAGTCGCGTCCCGCAGGTTCCGTTCGCTCGCTTCATTTTGCCAATTCCTCGCTGTTCGATGGATATTTTTGGGCGCATCAGCGCGGCAGCGCGACCTCGACCCGGGTCGTGAAGCTCGCCGACTGCACCGGCTGGCCGGTGTCGGGCTGGCCTGACCCGACATGCACGCGATATCGTCCGATCCCGACATGGCGCGTGCCGTCGGCGGTGACGCTACTCAGGTCGCGCGAGCTCAGGTCGAACGCGATCGCCCGGCTTTCGCCCGGCTGCAGCGTCAGGCGCTGGAAGCCCCGCAACGCGACGCGCGGTGTTCCGGGCGCCGCGGGGAAGTTCAGATAGAGCTCGGCGACCTCGTCGCCTGCGCGCGAACCCGTATTGCGCACCCGGGTCGTCACACGCAGCCCGTTTTCGGCCCCGCCGGGCGCTGCGTCCAAGATGAGCGGCTCGTAGGCGAAGCTGGTGAAGCTCAGGCCGTAGCCAAAGGGGTAAACCGGCTTTCCGGTGAAATAACGGTAGGTGCGCCCTGCCATCGCATAATCGTCGAACGGCGGCAGATCGTCGATGCCGCGATAGAAAGTCAGCGGCAGACGGCCGGCGGGGTTGGCCTTGCCCGACAGGATATTGGCGACCGCCAGGCCGCCGGACTGGCCCGGATACCAGGCCTCCAGGATGGCCGCCGCATGATCCTTCTCCCAGGCCAGGTCGATCGGGCTACCGTTCATCAGCACCACGATCAGGGGCTTGCCGAGCGCGTGCGCTTTTTCCAGCAGGCGGCGCTGGTCGGCCGGAAGCTGGAGACTGGTCTTGTCGCCGCCCGCGAAACCTTCGACCTGGACCGGCATTTCCTCGCCTTCGAGATCGGAGGTAAGGCCGACGACCGCGACAACCACATCGGCGTTGCGAACCCCCGCAGTCAGGTCGGCGTCGGGATCGGTGGATATCCGTTTCCAGAACATGCCGGTTCCCGCCGACACGCCGCCTTCGGATTGGAAATGGACCGGATAACGCTGCCCTTTCTCCAGCCGGACCTCGATCAGCTGCAGCGGTTCGGCCCAGCGCGAATAGCGGTCCGAAGAAATGGCGGGCTTGCCGCCGACGTCGAGCGATCCCTTCACGCCGGTCACCGCGATACGATATGTTCCGCTTTCGGGCGCTACCAGGAAGCCGTTCCAGGTCACCTTGTGCCGTTCGGCGACTTGCTCGAGCTCCGACGCATGGGAGGCCATGCCGGGCTCGACGCGTGAGACCACGGGCCGGACCTCATAGCTCGTGGCCGTTGCCGGGTTGTAATAATCTGTCTGCAGGCCGGGTTTGCCGTCGCTCGTGACGAACGCGGAATCCGGCACCGGATCGCCATCGGTGATCGAGGCGGTGAACGGTATCAGATTGATCTGTGCGCGCGGCATTGCCGTGCGTAACCCGGCGAGCACCGAGACCGGCGGGGCGCTGGCGGGCGACGAATAATTGCCGCGCAAGACGCGGGTCGCATCGGCCAGCGGACCGATCACTGCGATCCTGGTCGAGGCATTGAGCGGCAGAACCGCCTGGTTCTTGAGCAGCACCATGGATTCGATGGCGGTCTTCAATGCCAGCGCCTGATGGCCCGGAGTGCCGATCGCGCTCACCGGCACGGACGACACAGCCCGTTGGGGCAGGCCGGGAAGATCCCCATTGCGAAAGCGGGCGGAGAAAAGACGGATCAGCGCGCGATCGAGATCCTGTTCGGTGATCAGGCCGCGCGCGACCGCCTGCTTGTAGCGTTCGCCCAGATTCGTGGCGCCAGACAAGGTCGTGGTGTTGCATTCATTGTCGACGCCGGCGTCGATCGCAGCCGCGACACCTGCGGCAGGATCGCTCGCATATTTATGATGGTCGGAAATATCGACCACCGCATCGCAATCGGACACGACGTAGCCGCTGAAGCCCCAGGCGCCGCGCAGATGCTCCTTAAGGAGCAGATTGCTCGCACACGCCGGCTGGCCATCGATCCGGTTATAGGCACACATGATCGAGCCGGCATGCGCATCGACGATCGCCGCGCGAAACGCGGGCAGGTAAGTATCTTCAAGATCGTGCCGCGATACGAAGACGTTGGCGACATGGCGCGTCGATTCAGGGCCGCTATGGACGGCGAAATGCTTGGGCGTCGCGATCACGTCGGGCAAATCGGGATTGGCCCCCTGCATTCCCGTGACGAACGCCACACCCATCTGCGCGGTCAGGAACGGATCTTCGCCATAGGTTTCCTGGCCGCGTCCCCAGCGCGGATCGCGGAAGATATTGATGTTCGGCGACCAGGTATCGAGGCCCGTCCCGATCTTGCCGAGCTTGCCGGTCTGCCGGCCGAGCGTATGCAGCGCGCGCACCTCGACGCTGATCGTGGCGGCAACGTCGTGTAACAAGGGTGCGTCGAACGTCGCCGCCAGCCCGATCGGTTCGGGAAAGTTGGTGGTGGGCACCGCGCCGATCGCGCCATGCAGCGATTCCGTCCACCAATTATAGGCGGGAATGTCGAGCCGGGGGATGGAGGGTGCGACATTGACCAGCTGGCCGATCTTTTCGTCGATCGCCATCCGCTTGACGAGCGCAGCGGCAAGGCGATCGGCGTCGGCGCGCGCGGCCGAGATGGGCGGCGCGGAGGGCGAGGGCGCGGGAGGTTGAGCAATGCCGGCGCTTCCAAGCGCGACACCCGCAAGCAGAAACGCACATGATTGGATCAGATAGCGCCGCATTCCTTCTCCCCCCGCTTGGCCGAGCGGTTCGACCGCATCTTGCCGACACAACATGACGGTACGTCGGTTGCGCTATCATTAGCGCATCAGCCGTTCCGACAGGCGGTGGCTGCTTCTCTCATGGCGTGGAGCCTATGCTGCGACGTTAGCGGTATCAACAATTTTGTCTGAGTTATCGTTGCGTTGTTTTGGGCGGTCGAGATATTGCGATCCCCGCCGACGGCCTTCGCTAGAAGCTCAGTTACCGTCGCTCGAATGACACTTTGCCCTGCGTGATAGTGAACGGGGTATGTTCGGGCCGCGACAGGCGCTTTGCGGACCCGGCGCTGAGACTGAGTAACAGCCGGTAGGAAATTTCACCCCCCGGGGCGTCACAGTCCCATAAAGATATGTGTTCGAGGCTGGCGCCGCTGATCAGGAGGTCGAGCTTTTCGAGTTCCTCGGCGGCAAGCCGAACTCGATCGATCGCGATGTGATCCACCGAGGAAGCGCCGGGGCCGATTCCTGGCGTATAGGATAGATCCACGCTGTGCCCGGCACATGTTGCTTCATAGCCGATATGCACGCGGCTGGGCGTCGTGGGCTCGGTCATATGCACTACGGGAAGCTGGGCCGCGGCCAGCGCAAGGAAGCTGGAGATCAGCATTGGCTATGGTCGCTTACTCCTTGTCTCGACGCAACGGCGATCTGTGCCGTCTCGAACGGCTGTGGTAAAGAAGTCGAACAGACAGGAGGAACGGATGTTGCTTCGAACGGCTGCGCTGATGATATTCGCATTGGCCCCAACTGCCGCAATCTCCCAATCAACCGCTTTCACGCCGCCCGCCGGGACCGGGATATTGGGTGCGGCAAGCGGCAGTTATTTCGGTCCGACCAACTATGCGGGTTCAGGATCGAACAATCTTTCCTACCCAGCGAAGCCTGAACAGATCCGGGTCGGGGATTCCGTATATTCGAGCAGCGGCCCGGTTATCGGCAGGATCGCCTATTCGGACGGCTCTCTCGCCGTCGTTAAATCCCGCAAATGGGCGCTGCGCGTGCCGGTGACCGCCTTCGGCCTTGGACGAGCGGGACTCCTGCTGAATCTGACGCCGGCACGCTTCGATCGAATGGCGCAGGTGAGCGGGGCGCCGGTCCGGTAGACCGCGTCGAATAGGGCAGTTCGGCTGCGGCGCCCGAAACCTTCATTCGGCCGCGAGCCAGGCGGCGCTGCAGATCAGAATGAGCTCCCGTCTGGCCGCCGGCTGAGCGAGATGCGCTTCAACCGCGACGCGGTCGGCCGCCGGCAGGCGGCGAATGATTTCAGAGACGCTACGGCACTGTCCCGATCTAGCCAGATCAAACGCGCGATCGATTGCGGAGATGCTCACCATCGTTACCGCCTAACGCAAGCACGCCGCCGCGCGAAGACTTCTGGTGCAATCAGCCGCTGCTGCACCATAATAAGCCTTGCGATGCGCTCCGTTCGACAGGCCTTTGTTCATTATTGGAGGACGGCGCGTCCGCCGAGCCGGCGCTGGCGATTACGCGGTTGGGCGGTCAATGCGTTCCTGATGCCCGCCATCATGCTCCCGCCCTTGGCCATCGGTTTCTTTACGGACCCCCTATGGATGTTTGAGGATCTCGCATCGTTTCAGCTTTTTGGGATGTTCTTCGGCCTGCCGTGGCTCCTCGCCGGATTCCTGGTCTTCCGATCGTTTCGGGTGAAGGACGATGCGGCAATATAGGGCGCCTCCCCCGACGGCCGCTTTGCATATCCGGACGTCGCCGAGGTTGATAGCCAGGTAGAGAGCTGCGTTGCCTGACCTGCGGCTATCGGAGGATCTCGGCCACGACACCCAACATGACCGCCGCGCCGCCGAGATACAGGGAGCCCGTCTTGGCGGCGTGCACATTGGCGACCCTTTTTCGGGCTACCGTCCAATGTTCCGCCGCCGAGCGCGGCGCTATCTCCCAGCGTAGTGCAAGAAGCCGTGACGCGATTGCGCAGACGAGACTTAGCAAAGCCATGAAATACATGAAGCACCTGCGCCCTAGGCGAAAACTATAAAGGCAAGACTGCCGATCTCTTTTCCGGCCACCATGGATGTCGGTCGATCTCCTGTGCTGACCGGCGAGGGCGAACAGGGGAGATCCAAGATCAGGTCGGGCGAGCTGCCACGAGCTTGGCTGCGACCATCGTCGGCAAGGAAGGGCCAGGCAGGGCACAACTCGCGGAGACCGCGGCCTGCGTCGCCACGAAACCGCGCGGCGCTTCCGACGATTCAGGGAAGCGGAGCATGATGCTATACGAGGCTTCCGCTGCGAGGATGATGGAAAAGGCTGTGATGACAGCGCCATAACGTCGCCCACGCAACTTCGCCCGGGGCTTGGGCCTCCAGTGAGCCGGAATTTCCTCGGCGCCAGCTCGTCGCCAGCGACGATCCTTGCTTATCAGATCGTCGCCACATTGCAGGCATTCGGAATAGCGATGCCGGCCAACGCGGTAGGATATCCCCCGCCTGTGCCTGCCGAGCAGGCACGGCAGCCCATATTCATATGCATGTCTTCGTCCCATGCGACCGCCCCCCGACAGTATATAGCGACAGAATCGGGAGTAAGTTGCCCTGCATTAAGTAACGAGTCGAGTCTAACCAACCGGAATGGACTAGATACCTTGGGAATCGTAACTTCGTATGAGCTTGATCATGCAGCATCGCTCGGCCTTATGCCGCTTGTTCACGCGGCCAGTCGCCTTTTTTAGCCATTTTGGTGTGACTGGTTAACGGGTGTGGGATAGTATAAACGGCTATACTGTTACATCCACCGCTGAATTAATATCGATGCGTTGCAACGCTATCCAGCGTGGGGAAATCCGCCGCAATGTAATCGCTATACGGAAAGCGCGGTTTATTGGCTGTAGGGCAACGACCTACAAAGACGGATTTTCACCGCAAAGGTGGACGTCAACCGCACGGCAGGATGGCGGCAGGCCTGTAGGCGATGGGTGTGCTCTGCTTTGGCGATGGGCCGTCCTTCGAGGCCGCTTTACGAGAAGCTTTGGCGCAACGTGGGCTGATCAACGAATTCTTCTCGAAAAACCCTTTTCAGGCCCGATTTTGCGCATACGTGCTGACCGGAAGATTGAAGGGCACATCATGGCTGTCCGGTTGCTCACGATACTTCGCGGCCTGGTTGAGGCCATTTTCCAGCGCGGGACACTTGCTGGAACCTGGTACCTGCTTGCTTCGGGAAAGGTGGTGTTTCGCGTTGCAGTGCAGAGGGTCGGAAGAAGGTGGAGAGGTGACTGGCATCATCCGGAAAACTTCCAGTTCGACGGCACATCCTTCACGAACGTGTCGGGCTCTCTGGTCAAGGAATCGACAAAAAATGGACAAAATATAGCTGGCGGTATTGAACTTGTCTTCGAGGGCGCAGAGCCTGACAACTACCCCTATTCAATGATCATCCATGAAATTAACTCAGGCGCGGCGAAGATCAGCTTTGAAGGCACCAATCTCCAGGAGCTTCCGCTAGTCCGCTCACCAAGCCGCGAGCTGTCAGAGCCGTGGGACCCAGGCCGCAGCTATGATGTCGCGGTCGCGCATTCGACGAGCGCCGAAATGGAGGCGATTTTCGCGGCTGATCAGAACAACGGCGCGCCAAGACACGAGCCGCTGCAAGCCGCTACTTCGGGGGACCAGCAAGGCCGCAACCGAACCTCGCAGCTGCTCGAATCCGGTCAGCTTAATAGTGGATCCGACTTCTATCACGCCGCTTTCGTATTTCAGCACGGCGATTGCGCCACCGACTATTTGCTGTCCCATCTGCTCGCGCTCGCTGCGGTAGCCCGGGGCCGGCATGATGCGCTTTGGATCGCTGCGGCAAGCCTAGATCGTTATCTCCTCAACATCGGGCAGCCCCAGGTGCTGGGTACGCAGGTTAGGACGGAGAGTGGAGCGATCTCGGAGCCTTTCGATCGTGCGCTTGTCCCCAAAAGCCTGCGTGACGCGCTTCGTGTACCGCCAACCGGCGAGCAAACCCTGTCGAACGGCGAATAGGAGGAATACAATTCCTTTGCTTTTCAGCGCTTCAATATCCGCTAAACTCGTCACAATCGGAGAGGGTGGACACTATGTTCCGCATTGTCGAACGCTTCGCGCGCTTCAGGCGTGGCCATGACAACGAGCCGCGACCCCCGATTTCGACAGCCAACCTTCCGGTCAGCGCCCCTCATGACCCGCTTGTGCTCGGGCGCACGCCAAAAATGATATTGCGCGCGTTAGCGTACGCGGCCCGCGGCCATTTCCAATCGTGACCGCCGTGTCGGAATAGCAGAGTCGTAGACCAACCGACGCGGAGCCAAAGTCCGGCCACGAACGCCTAGGGCTGGGGCGGACAAGAGCCCAGCATATGGTTCATCTGCTCCAGATAATCCGCCTCCGAAGGGAGGCCGATGCCGCGGCGCAGCCCGTCAACGGCGGCCGGATCCTCAAGGGGCTGCGGCACGCGCATCGCCTTGGAACAGCTTGTCTGCGTGCCATATCGCTGCCGACCGGTCAGTTTCAAAAAGACCCGGTCGTACAGATAGGCGTAATCTTGCTTCGTGACCTCGCCGTTCGAGATGAGCGGCTCCATCTTCTTCAAAACATCGAGCTGAAAGATCGGATCGGCGTCGGCATGCTGTGCCAGCAGCCAAGCTGCGTGTGCGCCGGCCACGCCGAATTCAGATATCCTCGGCCAGCCTTTTTGCGTCACGATGGATTTTAGCAATTCGGTATTTTCGTGATCCTGATCTGCAATGGCGACCGAAACCCGCGCCAGAACGACTGCCCGCTCATCCTCCGTCAGCGGAAGAGCATCCTGGCCATGCCCGAAGCGCTCGTTCGTTGCTTGCCTCAGCACCTGTTCGCCCAGCGTCTGCGCCGTCAGAAATTCGCCTGGGGTCGAAATACCGACCCGGGCTGCGGAATTCACCAACGCAACGGCAGTCAGGAAACCATGAGATACCAACGCCGCACGTGCCGCGGCCGTCGCGAATGCTATCCGTGTTTTGCCATTCCCCAATAATGGCTGGACGGCGAGTTGGCGGCACAGCAATGGGCCGACCGGCACGCTTTGCACCGCCGCCTTTGGGTAGCCCCGCTCCGCCAGATCCACTTTCAGGCGCGTCTGGGCCTGTTGCAGGCAATCTGTAGCCCAGCGCGCGATCCGCAGATACGTGGCCCGCTCCGCCGGACTGGCGCCGGCATACGCCCCCCGCACCCATTCGAATTCCCCCGGATGGTATTTCCCAGCTTGAATAAAGGGAGCGATCTCCGGTGGCGGGTCGCCGGTTGCCGACGACGCCGCGGCCGTCGCGACGTTCAACATTAAGAAGAGCCCAAGCGCGCTCGACCAACGGTGCGCCTTCATGCCATCCTCCCAGCGCTATTACGCTGTTTCATCGGCGTAAATTTTCTCCGCATCCTGCGAGCGCGGACGTAGACTGACACTGGCGGCGCGAACGCCGCTTTGGTCGCGGCGAAGGCGAGCGCCATGAGCGCGGCTAAATGCGGACAAGCGCCCTCTCCTGAGCTTTCGCACCAGGTTGCTAATTTGCCCGGGGATCGCAACCATATCGACGATCCAAAGCTGATCCCCTTCGTTCCATTCGCTCAGATGAAGGATATAGGCCGGGTCCGCCGCCAGCTTATCGCCAGAGTCTTTGCTCAAGAAAGCCCAGGTGGCGTAGCCAATCGGCACCCCGTGTGAATTGAACAGGAACTCAATCTGATCGAGCCGGACAGGGGCAATAAGCCGACGTACCACATCCGCCAGCATCACCGGCTTCTTCCCACTTGTCGCCCAGAGCAGCCGGCATGCGTGCCCCAGCTGAGCCGACACGCGCATCTCAAAGGCGCTTTCCGGGTAGGTGGTCACGCGATGGGGCGGCTCGATCATGAGCGTTCGGTGGCCATTGTCAGGCGCTGCCGCCGAAGCGCCGAAGCTGGCGATCGCTATCGATGCCAAGGCCGTTCAGGACCGGTGCGACCTGGCCAAGGTCGGCCAGCGGTTGGCGGAACCAGGCCCTCCCCGCTTCCACGGACAGCGGCGTCGCGAGAGCATCCGGGCTCAGCACACCGCCAAGGACGTGCAGATGACCGGTGAGAAACGGGCCTTCCAGATGCAAGCTGACGGCGCCATCGCCAGGGTCGCGGCAGACGAGAACCGACGAGACGACGTCGGTCGCGTAGCGGATCACCTCAAGTTCCGGATCCAGATGCCGCCAGCTGCGAATTGCCATGAAGAATTGCGCTTCGACAAAGGCGGCAATGGATGTTTCGACCTCGTTCTCGTGAGTCAGACCGCTCGTGAATTCTTCCACTTCCGCATTAAAAGTAGCGAAGTTCAGAGAGGTGCGCGGCGCGAAGAAGACCATGCTTCTCGATCGCGAAACCGGAAATCCGGCGGATTGCAACCGATCGAGCTCGGCAATCAATTCTTGGGCACGCCGGATTTCCATCGGGCAGCTGCCATCACAATCGCCGCCCGATAATATTGTATATATTGTCGAAGGTCCGCACTCCGGGCCGTCGCCCTCGAGCATCTGTTGCTCTTGCGCATAGTAAGCGGAAATCAGCCCCTCGAGCGCTGGCTGCTCGCCAAACGTCGCGCGCTGGACGCCCAGCCCCTCAAGGCACGCATCCAAAAAGGCGCGTTGCACCAGGTTCGGAAGCGCATTGTAAAATTCGGTGACGTTGAAATCCAGCTCATCTCCTTCCGCATATTTTGCATAATAATAGAGAACGGAAGCGAAGCCGAGGCGTAGTTGCTGCGTTTCCGACCCGAAGCATTCACCGGCAAGACCGAGACAACGTCGCCAGCTCGGCACGGCCCGGAAGGCGCCGAAATCGACGAAGGCACCGTCGATGCTGAGATTGGATGTAAGGAAGCGCCCTGGCCATAACCGATAGGCGAGGGCCGCGCCGAGCTGCTCGGCAAGTCTAGAAAATATCTGCTTCACACCGGGGTAGACGCCGGCGCCGCGCGACACAGCACGGGCAGCCTCGGCGACGCGGCTCGCATCGACATATTGATGGGAAGTGCGCGCTCCGGCATCCCCAAAGAAGATGCTACGCTCAAGGTGAGCCGGGCGAATGAAATTTGGTCGGACGACGATGGCCGATCGCTCTTCCGGCACGTTGGGAACCGTCGAATGCGCAAAGCCCCTGTCGATGACCGCCAAAATCGGGACAGCCCCATGGGGTAATTCCGAATGGCAGATTTCCGATATTATGACTTCGCGGATCGCCTCGGCGAGGCTCATCAAGCCAGTCTTGTGTATCGCGTCCACATTATCCGAAACGAGCGGTGTCCGGCCGATCCCTTTCGCATTAAAGCCGCCGAATATTCCGCACCGACCACTCCCCCCATGATCAGCGCCGCCGGTCGCCCCATATAAATCGGCTTCGAATAGCCACTTCTCATCGGGGGATCCTGCCACCGATTGAACCGCGTAACGGTTCATCAGGGCCTCCGCGATTTCGCTGCGGATCGCCTCGTCCGAAACATCGACGCCGCGTTCGAGAAACCACCGCCGGTTCAGCCATGCAAGGCGTGCCGTCGGGATCGGCCGAACCGCAAACTCGACTGTGCCACAGGAGGAAAGTCGCCGTGGGTCGTGCGCCAACTCAACATCGTTGAGCAATGCCTCCAAGATCGGGGGGGAAAACCTCCGCTCCGCTCGATCTTGCAAGGCTTGGGTCACCGAATCTGTTCCACCCGGCCATCGGAAACGCGGAAGACCCTTTGCGCGCGCTCCACCAGCGCCGGCCGATGGGCAACGACAATCCGTGTGATAGGCATGCGCGCGATCGTCTCGGTGATCCTCGCTTCGGTTTCCGCATCGAGATTGGCGGTGCCCTCGTCGAGGACCAGTATCTCGGGCTTGCGATAGAGCGCACGCGCGAGAAGGACCCTTTGCCGCTGGCCGCCGGAAAGATTGCTGCCCATGTCCCCGATCTGAGTTTGGAAACCCATCGTCATCCGGGAAATTTCATCGCCGACGCAGGCAAGCTCGGCCGCCTCGCGAACCCGCACCATATCAATGTCAGGATCGAAGAAGGAGATATTCTCGGCGATCGTCCCCGACAGCAGCTGGTCGTCCTGGCGCACGACCCCGATCTTCCTTCGCCACTCCTGCCAGAACGTCGGACTGGTCCACTGTCCTCCGATCAGGATATTGCCTTCGGTCGGGCTGTGCAAGCCGAGCAGCAGTTTGAGCAGCGTCGACTTCCCGCCCCCGGTGGGCCCGACAATGGCCACGAAATCCCGGTCTTCGACATCGAAGGTGACCTTCGAAAGTACATTGGGATCGGTCGAACCATATTTGAACCCGACGTCCACGAGCGAGATGGTCTTGCTTGCCGGCAACGCGGTGAGCGCCGAAATGTCGTCGATTTCGGAAGGCGTGCTAATAATGTCGCCAAGCCGATCGAGATAGACGCGCAGCATCGCGACTTCCTGTAAGTTTCCCACCAGCACCCCTGCCCGGTCGCTGAAAATGGCGGAATAGGTAAGCACCGCATACATCATCCCGATCGACAGCCCGTCGGCGTGGATGACATTGTCGGCGCATAGATAGATAAGCGTTCCAAGCTGAAGGGTGATGATGAGGGATTGCACGAACGCAATCAGAACCTGAATTCTTTGCAGACCGACGCTGGAGTTGAAGCTTTTGCTCAGCGTGTTTCGCCAGACCGAGTGCCGCTCAGGCTCGCCGCCCATCAGCTTGATCGTGATCGCGCCCCGGATGGATTCCATCAGGATCGACTGCTCTTTCGCGGAATAGGAAATCGACTGTTCCGTGCGCCTCCGCAGTAGCGGCACCGTTCCAATCTTGAGGAGCATGATCAAGACGGTGAAGCCGATCACGGTAAGTGCGATGGGCACCGAATAGAAGAAGCAGATCAGGATCGCGGCCAGCGCCATCCCGCCATCGATCAACGCCGACAATATCCCCTTCGTGATCGCATCCTGAATTGTTCGCAATGACCCGAAGCGCGACAGGATGTCGCCGAGATGCCGCTTCTCGAAATAGCTCGACGGCAAGCGAAGGAGGTGCCGGAAAACGTTGCCGGACGCCTGGAAGACAAATTGCGACCCGAACAATTGCAACGTCCAGTCGCGCACGACGGTGACCAACGCGCCTAAGGCACCGACCAGAGCGAAGCCGACCACTACTACGACCAGCAGGCTGGTATCCTGATTGGCGATGACGCGGTCGACCACCACTTGCATTTCGAGCGGCGATACGAATGCGAGCGTCTGGATGGCGATCGAGAGCAAAAGCACGAACACCAGGTTGCGAGACAGGCCGTGCAAGCTTGACCAGAGCGCCTTCGGATCGACCTTGGTCTTGGCGTCGATCGGCACGAAATTGTCCGACCGGCGGAGCTCCAGCACGACGCCGGTGAAGTGTTCCGAAAACTCAGCGATCGAGAGCACACGCCTTCCGCCGCTTGGATCGTGGATTACGACATGCGAGTTCTTGACGGCTTCCAGAACGACGAAATGCGTCATGTCCCAGTGGAGGATGATCGGAAGCGGCAATTGGCCAACCGCGCCGAGCTCAACCTTCAGGGCGCGCGCGCTCAAACCGATCTGATCCGCCAATTGCATCAAGCCCCGCAAATTGGTTCCGGAAACCGAAACCGACACGCGGTGGCGAAGGCCGTTCAAATCGATATTGTGACCGTGATACGCCCCGACCATCGCGAGGCATGCGAGCCCGCACTCGGAAAGCTCGCTCGCGAGAATGACGGGAGTCTTGCGCTGCGTGCGGAACAGCAACTCTTGCGGGATGTACGTCAACGTCGCGCCACCGCGTATAGCGGATCAAAAATCCATTGTATGAAAGTCTGGTGGCCTGTGATGATTTCGGCGTCCAACGCGAAACCCGGCTGCAGCGGCACCTTCTTTCCGTAAGCGAACATGAAGGGCTTATCCAACCTTGCCCGAACGCGGAATACCGGTTCCGCAATACTGGCGGCGTTGAAACCCGACGCCGCCACCTCGGCCGGCGTCAACGGCGCCCGCGAGATCGAGATAATTCGCGCCGACGCGGAGCCGAATTGCTTGTAGGGAAATGCGCGATAATGGATCGAAATCTCCTGGCCTACCGCGAGCAAGCCGGCCGAGCTCGATGGCGCAAACAGCTCGCCTTCCAATTCCGACTTGGTTTTGCTGAATACGGCCACCGTAGCGCCTGGACTCAAGCTTTGCCCCCTCACGATTGGAAGCGCCATGATCGCTCCGCTGAAGGGGGCATTGACGGTATAGGAGTTCCTGCTCTTGAGATCCTGAAGCTGTTGGGACAGCGCCGCATCGGTGGAGCCGGCCGAGGCATTGGCCTGCGCAATCTGAAACGGAATCTGCTCCTGCTGGGCGACGAGCTCATCCTTGGCACGGCGTAGCGACGAAATCTGCGCTTCCTGCGCCGAGATCGCCTGCGCGGAATCGAGATAGGCGCCGCGCAGATCATCCACGGTCTGCGCGGTCACGAAACCTCTCCCGGCGAGTTCCATTGCCCGGTCGAGCTTGGTCTTGGCGAGATCTCTCTTGGACTGCAGAACCGCCAGCATGGTGTGAGCCTCTCCGACCTGGCGTTCCAGTGTGGAAACCTGTTGCGCCAGCGCCCCCCGATTGGCGACGATCATCGCGCGCTTTGCCTGAGCCTCCGCGCGCGTGGCAGTGAGTTGAGCAAGGCTCATTCGCTCGATGAGATCGCCGCTGTCGCCGCCGCGTGATTGGCGCGATAGCCGCAACAGCGCGATCGCCGTTCCGGCGCGGACCTCCGCACCTTCCGCCAGATAGATTTCCTCGACGACCCCGCCTTCTGCTGCCCCAAGCCTGCTGAGTCCGCTCTGCGGGACCAGCCAGCCACTCACCGTCTCGGTTCGGCTATAGGTGGCAAGCGACAGGAATAATGCTGCAAGCACCAGAACCGCGATCACGCCGTAACCGGCCAGATACCATCTGGGTGCGGCCCCGATCAGGATTTCGCCCTGCAGCCGCCGCTGCTGGCCTTCGATCATTTCCCGCCGGAACAGGTTTGTCGGCGGGGCAGCCCCCACCTGATTGGGGCGAGGTAGGTCGCGCGCAGGACCACCATTCATGGCGGCTCTGCCCGCGGATACGTCTTCAGATCCGCCCGCCCGATGCTCGGCCAGGGCTTCGAAATGCTCCATCAAGCAACGACGACAGACTGGGGCGGCAGCCAGGGGACCGACACGCTACCATAAAGCGACGTCATCAGATCGCCGTGATGGTGCATTTTTTCCCGCTGCGCCACCGCATCATATTCCGCGCCATCATAGTCGCAAAGGCGGAAGCTCTGCCGTCCCGAGTAAGTGAAATCAGGCTGTCCGGAGATCAGAAACTCAGCCATCGCCTGCAATTGAAACAGGCCGAGCATCTCATCACCCCACAGCCAATTTCCTTGGGGATTTACCTCGAGGAATATGTAGTTGCCATCGCGGTCGATGGCGAAATCAAAGCACCCGAAAACCAATCCCAGCGCCTCCATAAGACGGAAGCATTGTACTTGGACGAACTCGGGGAGGTCATGGCGCGCGTGGGTCGCTCCCTTGTACATAAACCTCCAGTCGACATCCTGATCGGACCGATTGGGGAAGGACTTTTCCCAGGCGAAGATCGAGCGGCCCATGATCGTGGCGCGGACCTCGGTCTGCTTGTCGATCACTTCTTGAAATATTGCGGGCGACTTTTGGACGGCACCCGCGGTCAAAAGCCTGGTATCCGTAAAGATGGTTGTCGGGACGGTTGAATAGCGATCCACGTCGCTCAGCCACAACGCCGGCTTGAGAGGCTTGTAGATCATGCGCTCGCCGCACGCGTGGAAGAACTGGACGATCTCATCGCGCGCGTTGCTAATTATCGACCTGGGCATCTGCAGACCGAGCTCCGAAGCTACCCGCATCTGGAAAGGCTTCAGCGACGCCCTTTGCATCGCGTCGAGCGGGCTAACAGTGAACCGCCCGGTTTCGATCCTGTTCAGCACACTCGCGAGCAGGATCCCGCACTCGACTTCGGAAACACCGCGCTCATGCTGATCGGAAATGTCTTCCTGAGGAATTCTAGCCGGCGGGCGTCGCATCCACACCGAGCGAAAATCGTCAAACCGCAACTCGGTTCGCTCCGAGCGGTATCGGATTTGCAGAGCCTCGGCGGCGGGATCGAACACCCACTCGGCGCCGCCGCTCAGGTCAAACGGATAAAATATCTCGCACCGTTCACCAAGTCGTTCCACGGCCCACTTCACAGAAAGCGCGTGAATATCGTTAGGCATCGAAATAATTAAGATGCTCATAGTAACTCGCAACCTGTTCGGCGGACACATTTGAAAGCCGACTCAAGCCTTGCAGAACACGACAATACGCCTGTCAATGATTGCCTTGACGGCTTGCCATCCCCCCGGTCAGTTTGAATCAGGCCCTTAGCATATGATAACAACCTCAGAATTAGTCGCGATGACCAACTCCCCGTAAACATTCAGAGAAAGCCGTACTTAGTCCCCGCACTTACGTATGCGGCGAATGATATACGACGCGGCCGATGCGACTACACCGGCCACGCCGCAGTCATTTCTCTAAGATACATACGGGTTCCTGCGGACTGATCAGTCCCAGCCGAAGCTCGTGACGGTGTCGGAGTTGCTGTCATCCTGAACAGTAACAACATAGACATGACCGTAGGCGGCGTATGTCTGCTGCGAGTTCGTCGCACTGTTGGTGGATTCCGAGCTTATGCAAAAGCCACTACCACCGGCAACGAGATCAATTTCCTCGTTTTCCAATTCACGAATCTCGGCAACTGCTCTCTGAAGGGTTTGCATTCGACTCTCCCTGTTAAAGGTCAAATTGGCAGCCTTGGCGCTAGCTCAACATGGCTACTCAGTGCGAGAATGACCCGTCAAGTACCCGTTACGTCCGTTTCGGTCTTTTCCTTAGCATTACCGGTACACTCATGAGTTTAGATCAAAAGTCCGTCCGATTTCGATACGATTTGGGGATTGCTATGTTGCTTCGATATGTGTTTTCTATTGATTCTAAGCAAAATGCTGATCTTGAATTGCGTACATCGTAAATTTGTTATGATGGATAAGAAACACGATGAATTCACGTGATGTGTATTGTTATGTTTGGCCGCGAATCGGATTCACGCAATATGACTCCCAGGAGTATCGCATACGATCCTACCATCTAAGCAATCTCTTGTCTGGTTGTTTGGGGGTTGCATCCTTTAATCCAGATCAGCTTTGCTGTGAATTGATGTCTTAATAACAGGGAACATTTGTCGCGTGGAGATTGTGCTTTGTACGCTCGGAACACAGGGCGACATTAGTCCGTTTCTTGCGCTTTCCCGGCGGTTGGCCAATAAAGGCTGTTCAGTCACGCTGCTGACAAATGAAAACTGGGGGGATGCGGCCAGGTCGACTGGCGCAGCCTTTGTGGCGATTGCACCGGCCGATGATCCCCAGTGCGGCCGTGACGACCATGAATTCTTTCTGTCCAACACGCTGGATTCATTTCGCGTGTCCTACGATTTTGTCGCGGGGAAGGTCAGGCATTCACGAAAGCTAGCGCTCGTATATCGCGTCAACATGCTTGGAATGGAGTGCGCGGCCGAAAAATTTGGCCTGCTGAACGGCCGCGTCGCATTGCAACCCTCGGTGGTGCGCTCGTACCTGCGCCCCCCTTGGCCGATGACCGTCCTTACGAAAGGAAGGATCGGCTGGATTGGCAGCAATATCGTGGTGCCCGCAATCTATAAGGGCTTCGAAGCGGCCAGCCCGTATCGCAAATATACGAATGCCTTCCGATCCTCGGTCGGTCTTGCGCCGATCAGCCTATTTCGACCGCGCGATCCCGTCGAGGATTTCGTGCTGATGATGTGTCCGGAGTGGTTCGCGATGCCGCAGCTCGACTGGCCCTCGAACGTCCACACGATCGGCTTTCCCTTCACCGATGGCGGCATAAGGGATGAGGAGATTGCCGGTTTCATCCGCGCGAACGGCCCGCCGGTCGTATTCACACCGGGCACAGGCGTAACCGAAACGGACAGATTCTTTGCGAATGCCGCTGCGGCACTGGAATGCGTGCAGGCACCGGGCATATTCCTGAGCCAGCATATTCCGCCCGTGCACCGGCGGAATCCGCGGATATTGTGCAAGGCTTTCAGCGATCTGGGCTGGCTGTTGCCGCAGTCCCGCGCGCTCGTCCATCACGGCGGGATCGGAACCACGGCACAGGCGCTGCGGGCCGGCATTCCCCAGATGGTGATACCGGGCCGCTTCGACCAGCCGGACAACGCCATGCGGGTTGCCATGTTGGGGCTCGGTTCCGCCATTCTGTCCGACCGCTATTCGGGGGAGAAGTGGGGCGAGCTGCTGCTGGACACGCTGCGCAGTGGCTATGTCGGCGAGCAGTGCCGGCGGGCTCGCCGCTCGATGCTAGGTGCGAACGCCGCGGCCGACGGCGTGCGACTGATCGAAACCTATATATGCGAGCGCTTCGCGGATGCGGGTAAGCCTGGCCTGCCCGCGCAGGTATCTGCGTACGAAGCGGCCTGATGGGCTGAGGTCGTGCCTGTCCCACGACCCTGTCGGATCCGCGCCGGGCATGAGTGCCGAACAGGTTTCGGCTTTGTCGAAGAGGGACCAGTTAAGGTGGCTGATGCGGTGTCTTTCCAGGAATCTTAGCCATTGGCGTGCTTCCCGCAGCGCGAGCCTACCCCCGCCGGTTGCATCGCCGGCGCCCCATTCCGTAGCGATCACGGCGGCTCCGCGGGACTTCGCAACTTGCACCCGGCGGCGCAGACCCTCGCCATGACTACCGGCGTACCAATGCAGCGCATATCCAACATTCTCAGCGTCGAGCGGGGATCGGGCCGCAACATCGACCCCTCGGCAGTGATCCGGCGTGCCGAGAATGAGCGACGCGCTGGGCGCGCCTTGCCGGATTATGCGCAGCATGCGCTGGTGGTGCGGCTTGATGTCGGCTTCCCAGGAATAAGACGGACCCGGCTCGTTCCACGTCTCGTACAAGATATTCGGGCGGTCGCCGAACCGGCGCACGATGGAAGAGAAGAAATGCTCCGCCGCATCGGTCTCCGGGTCGTGGGCATGCCAGTCGACGATGACATAGATCGCGTTCTGGAGTGCCGCCTCTATGACGACCGATATCTTGTCCATCTCTTCTTGGGGGTGCGAAAGATAACCCGGCCGGGTTGCGGCGAGAGGCGCACGAATGACACTGATCTTCCAGTCCTGCGCGAGCCAGCGCACGACATCCGCATTGTAAAATTGCGGTGACCACTGGCTCCAGAACAAAGACATACCCCGCATCACGACGATTTCGCCGCCTGCGGACCGCAAAGCGCCCTCGCTAAAAAAAAGCTTCCGAAGCTGTTGCTTGGGCGTGGCCGCCGACGGCTTGCTGTCGTATCGACTTAATCGCAGGGGCCTCTCCACTCCAAAGGGCTCCTTTGGATTAATGACGGCTGTTTGACTTGCTTGCAATGCGCCCGGGAAGTTGTGGATCCCTTCTACGTGGCGCCTTCGACATGCCCCGACCTGAGGCCAAATCCGCCGCTACGTCTACCGAGACACGTCCCACGTCGGACCCATGCGGCTTAGCACGTTGCGCCCGGTCAACCGCCATCACGGCTGACCTGGCCAAAGCTGCTTTCAGAAGGTGGTGCCGCCTACAGGACTCGAACCTGTGACCCTCGCATTACGAATGCGATGCTCTACCAGCTGAGCTAAGGCGGCGCGCCGGAAGCGGGCCGTTACCAGCGCTTAGGGAAACTGACAAGGCACCTGCGCTTCTGCCCACACCTGCCAGTTGCCGCGATGATGTCCGGCTGAACCCGGCCCGCCGCGGGTTGTCCCGCTTGTCGCACAGGCGCATAGGGCCCGCATTGACCGAACAGCAGTGCACGGATGCGCGTCGCATATCGTGCGGAGAGCAGGATGACGAACAGCGATCTGGCCACTCCCGCAATCGGGGAGGAGGCCGCTGCCGCTATCGCCGCGGCCCTCGTCGAAGGCGCCTTGCCCGGCGAGACGGATAATTTCGACGATCATGCGCGCGCCGACGCCGCCGCCTTCATGGGGCGGATCGCGGCGCGCCGCACGCCCGGCCAACCGGCGATCGCGCTGGAATCGACCGGCGGCGACAGCGTTCAGCGCCGCATGCGGCTGGGCGTGGTCAATGACGACATGCCGTTCCTGGTGGATTCGGTCGCCGCGACCTTGGGCGCGCGCGGCATCGACGTTCACCGCCTGCTCCACCCCGTATTGTCCGTCCGTCGCGACGGCGATGGCGCGCTGAGCGCGATCCTGCCCGCCGGCACCAGCGGCGAGCGGCGCGAATCGATGATCTATATGGAGGTCGACCGGGTCGACGCGAAGATCCGCCGCACGCTGGAGGCCGATCTCGCCGCGATGCTTGGCGACGTCCGCGCCGCGGTGGAGGATTGGCCACGGCTTCAGCTGGCGCTGCGCGACGCCGCCCAATCACTGCCCGACGGCGAAGGCGCGGCCCTGCTGCGCTGGTTCCTCGAACGCCACTTCACCCTGCTGGGCGCCCATGTCGAGCACCGCGACGGTTCAGATGAAGCGGGCTTGGGCGTTCTCCGCGCAGCCGGCGAGCCCTTGTGGTCGGACGCCGCGCGCGCCGCCGCCTTCGCTTGGTTCGAACAGGGCGGCGAGGCTCCGCTCGTGGTCAAGAGCGATCGTCTGGCCACCGTCCACCGCCGCGCCGCGCTCGATCTGCTGATCGTGCCGGTGCGCCAGTCCGGCACGATCGTCGGCCTGTCGATCACAGCCGGTCTGTGGACCAGCGCGGCGCTGCGCGCGCCCTCCGACAAGGTACCGGTGCTGCGCACCCGCCTCGCCCAGATCGAGGAGAAATACGGCTTCAGCCCGTCGTCGCACGCCGGCAAGGCGCTGCATCACGCGCTGTCGGATCTGCCCCATGACATTCTCGCCACCTTCTCGCCGGCCGTGCTGGAGGAGGTCGCGCTGACTGCGATGAGCCTCGCCGATCGGCCCCGGCCCAAGCTGGTGCTCGCCCCCGGGCCGCTGCTGCGCCACCTGTTCGCCTTTGTCTGGCTACCGCGCGAGGCGCTGACGACGCGACAGCGCGAGGCGATCCAGCAGATGCTCGAGCGCGCCGCGCAAGCGCCCGTGACGAGTTGGGCGCTCGATCTCGGCGAAGGCGATCTCGCCTTGCTGCGCTATACGCTCGATCTGCCCTACGGCGCGGCGATGCCCAATGCGGCCGCGCTCGACCGCCAGCTCGAGAATATGCTGCGCGGCTGGGCGCCCGCGATCGAGATGAAGCTCGGCGAGAGCGCTGCCCCCACCCGCGCCGCGCGCCTCGTCCTCGACTGGGCCGAGAGTTTCCCGTCCGATTACCGCACCCGGTCCACCCCCGACGAAGCCGCCGCCGATATCCAGCGGCTGGCGGAGCTGGAGGATGCAAGCTCGCGCGCGGTGCGCCTGTATCGCGCCGCCAGCGACAACGGGGCGCGTCTGCGCCTGAAGACCTATCGGCTGGGCGAACTGATCCCGCTATCGGAAGCGGTGCCCGTGTTCGAGAATTTCGGCTTTCGGGTGCTGGAAGAGATTCCGACCCCGCTCAACGGCGGCAATGCCGCCTATATCCACGAATTCCTGCTCGAGGCCGACACGGCCGAGGTGGCGGACGCCCTGCTCGCCCGCGCCGCTGTCGCCGAGACGGCGATCGCCGCCGTGCTGGCGACCAAGGCTGAGAATGACGCGTTCAACGCGTTGATCGTCGGCGTCGGCCTCGACCCGCGTGAGGTCGTGCTCGCCCGCGCCTGGTTCCGTTATCTCCGCCAGACCGGGCTGCCTTACGGCCTGCAGACCGTGGCCGATGCGCTCGACCGCGCGCCCGAAGTCGCGCGCGCTTTGATCGCCCTTTTCGACGCACGCCACGATCCCGACGGCGACGGCGACGACCGCGCCGCCGCCGAACGGCTCGAAGCGGCGCTAGCCCAGGTCGGCTCGATCGAGGACGATCGCATCCTGCGCCGCCTTGCCGGTGTCGTACGCGCGATCCTGCGCACCAACGCCTTCGCGCCCGCCGCGCAGGAGGCGTTGGCGTTCAAGATGGATTCCGCGCTGGTGCCGAACCTGCCCAAGCCACTGCCGTGGCGCGAAATCTGGGTCTATTCGCCCCGCGTCGAGGGCATCCATCTGCGCGGCGGGCCGATCGCGCGCGGTGGCCTGCGCTGGTCCGACCGGCGCGACGATTTCCGCACCGAGATTCTCGGCCTGATGAAGGCGCAGGTCGTCAAAAATGCCGTCATCGTGCCGACCGGTGCCAAGGGCGGCTTCTACCCCAAGCAATTGCCGCCGGTCGCCAGCCGCGATGCGTGGTTGGCCGAGGGGACCGAAAGCTACCGCGTCTTCATCCGCTCCTTGCTGTCGGTCACCGACAATCTGGTCGAAGGCGCGGTCGTCCATCCCGAACGCGTCCGCGTCCATGACGGCGACGACCCCTATTTCGTGGTCGCCGCCGACAAGGGCACCGCGACCTTCTCCGATATCGCCAACGCCATCTCTGAAGAGCGCGGCTTCTGGCTGGGCGACGCTTTCGCCAGCGGCGGCAGCCATGGCTACGATCACAAGGCAATGGCGATCACCGCGCGCGGTGCCTGGGTTTCGGTCCAGCGCCATTTCCTCGAACGCGGCGTCGACGTGCAAACCGATCCGACGACGGTGGTGGGCTGCGGCGACATGTCCGGCGACGTCTTCGGCAACGGCATGCTGCTGTCCAAGGCGCTTAAATTGGTGGCCGCGTTCGATCACCGCCACATCTTCCTCGATCCCAACCCCGATCCGGCGCGCAGCTGGGAAGAGCGCAACCGCATGTTCGCGCTGCCGCGATCGTCCTGGGCGGATTACGATCCGGCGTTGATCTCGACCGGCGGCGGCATCTATCCGCGTACCCAGAAGGCGATCCCGATCTCGGCCGAGGTGAAAGCGGTGCTCGGCATCGACGCCGACGAGCTCGATCCGTCGGGCCTGATCGCGGCGATCCTAAAGGCGCCGGCCGACCTGCTCTGGTTCGGCGGCATCGGCACCTATGTGAAGGCCGCCTTCCAATCCAACGCCGAGGTCGGCGACCCCGCCAACGACGCGCACCGCGTCAACGGTGCGGAAATCCGCGCCAAGGTGATCGGCGAAGGCGCCAATCTGGGTGTGACGCAGGCGGGGCGGATCGAGTTCGCCGAGAGCGGCGGGCGCATCAATACCGACTTCATCGACAATAGTGCCGGCGTCGATTGCTCGGACAACGAGGTCAATATCAAGATCGCGCTCAACCGCGAGATGAACGAGGGCCGCCTGCCGTTCGAGGAGCGCAACAGCTTCCTCGCCGAGATGACCGACGATGTCGCGCATATCGTGCTGGAGGATAACCGCCTCCAGACGCTCGGCCTCAGCCTCGCCGAACATGGCGGCGCTGCGGCCCTCCCCGCGCAATTGCGCGTGGTCGAGATATTGGAAGCCGCTGGCCGCATCGATCGCAGCGTCGACGGGATCGAGAGCAATGCCACTTTGCTGCGCCGCGCGCAGGAAGGCCATGGCCTGACCCGGCCCGAGCTTGCAGTCATCCTCAGCCACGGCAAGCTCGCACTGCAGGCTGCGATCGAGGCGAGCGACGTTGCCGCCGATCCGTTGCTGCGTCCGTTGCTCCATGCCGCCTTCCCGGCCGCGATGCAGGCGCGCTTCGCGCAGGCGATCGACGACCATCGCCTGGCACCCCAGATCATCGCCACCAAGATGGCCAACCGCATCGTGAACCGGCTCGGCCTGGTGACACCGTTCGAGTTGGCCGAGGAGGAAGGCGCGGCGCTCTCCCAGGTCGCTGCGGCGTATTTCGCGGTCGATGCGATCTTCGGGCTGGAGCCGATGTTCGAGGCGATCGAGCAGGCGGCGATGCCGGAAACCGCGCGCTTGGCACTGCTCGCCGCCGCCGGCTCGGCCGCACGTCTCCACGTCGCCGACGCGATGCGGGCCGCGGGCGGCGATATCGTCGCGGGCGAGGTGGCGGCCAAGCTGGCGCCCGGCGTCGCGCGCCTTGAATCCCGCATCGACAGCCTGCTCAAGCAGGAAGCACGCGCCGGCGCGGCCGCGTTGCGCGCCCGCCTCGGCACGGACGGCGCGAGCGACGACATTATCGCCCGCATCGTCCGCCTCTACGAACTGGACGGTGCGATCGGCACCGCCAGCCTGGCCGCCCGCATCTCCGCCGACGAGTTGGCCGTGACGCAGGCCTATGTCCGGCTGGGCGAAGCGCTCGGTCTCGACTGGGCCAAGCAGGCGGCGCTACGCTTTGTTTCGTCGGATCCATGGGAGCGGCTGCTCGCGGCCGGCCTCGCCCGCGATTTCGAGCAGCTTCGCCTCGAATTCCTCGCCCGCGCCGGCGGCGGCGATCCGCAACAGGCGGTCGACACCTGGCTCAAGGCGCAGGCCCCTCGCGTCGACCAATTCCGCACCCTCATCGACCGTGCGCGTTTGGCCCCGACCCCGAGCGCGGCGATGCTGGCGCAGGTCGCCGCCCAGGCGCGGGGGTTGTTGGGGCGGTAACTGAAGTAGCGCCGTCACCCCAGCGCAAGCTGGGGTCCATCTCTATCGAGGCAAACGATGTCGCTCGTGGAAAGGGACGTGGACCCCAGCCGGCGCTGGGGTGACGACCCTTAATTTTCACGGACGAAGCTGCAGACCTTGCTGCTCAACGAAAGCTCAGCGCACCCGCCGGAACGACCAGGGGATGGTCGCGCCCGTCTCCGGCGTATCCAGGGCGACCACCAAAGCCTTTGCCGCGCGTGGCCGACCCGCGCCGTCGATCCACAAACTGTCCTCCAGCGACAGCGCACCCGCGCGCGTGCGAAACTGCCAGCCTAGCCCCGTGCTCGGGCGCAGCAGGGCGCCCTGACCGTCGGTCGTCAGCACCGTCTCGATCCCCGGCGCGAGGTGGAACCACAAGGCCAGCGGCGTCGACGCCGCCTTCTTGCGCCCTGCCGGCACCAACCGGTCCTCGCCATCGAGCGCGCGGCCGTCCGCGGTCAGGCTCAGGCGCCGGACATGGCTGAAGCCGAAGCGTTTGACATAGCCGTCATGCGCCGCCTCGATCCGGCTTGCCTCCGCCCCGTCGCTGCGCGTCATCTCGACCTCGGTCACGCCGCGCCCCATCGCGCCGTCCGGATGGAGCGCGGTCGAATTCGTCTCCGCAAGCACCAGGGTGGAATGCGCCGCAGTGGTGCGCAGCCCCCTCGCCAGCTCGGCCGGCAGCCCCGCCCCCCCACCGCAATTGACGACCAGCCGCTGCGGGCCATCGGACAACTCGAATGCCAATGTCGAAGCGCACGCGCCACGCGCCAGCGCTGCCGCCGGCGGCGGTGCGGCGTCGACGATCAGGCGCGTCTGCCCGCAGCAGAAACGCTGATAACCCCAGTCACGCGCATCGTCGCGCGTCCCGCCGCGCACGCTGATCGCAGCCAGCGCCGCCGCCACCCGCGCCGCGCCAGCCGGACCGCCGCCCTGCCAGCTCGACAAGGCGCCGTCGCCCAGCGTCGCGCTCGCCAGCACCGGCACCGCATTGGCGAGCGCCAGCGCGACCGCGCCCGAAGGCGGCCGCGCCCGCACTTCATAGACGCCACGCAGCTGCGCCAGCAGCTCGACCAAGGCCAGTTGCTCGACCGGCGCGCGTGAGATCAGCCCGCCGTCGCTATGCACCGCCAGCGCCAGCGCGCGTGTGATCCCCGCCTCGCCATGCGCCGTGCGCAGGTCGCCGCCCGGAAATAGCAGGCCCGCCGCTATCACACCCGCCCAGGCCGTCACCCGCGCCAGCCCCTGCGGCGCCGTATCCGCCGCGCCGTCGAGATGGCGCGCGCCGCGCGCGAGCGCGTTGAGCACCGCCTTGCGATACTCCGCGTCGCGCGTGTCGAGCAGGATCGGCGCATAAGCCGTCCAGAACAGGATGCGCCGGCCCCATAGATCCGGGCGCCAGGCGGGTTCGCTGACCGTCCGCGCGTGCGCCGCGAGCCATTGCCGCATCAACCCGTCGGCTACCGGAGTTGCGGTCCGCCGATCAGCCGCGGCGGCAAGATCGCGCAGCCAGGCGAAGCTCTGCCAATAGTCCGCGAAGGCAGGCGAAAAGCCGCCTCGGCCGAGCGCGTCGAACGCGATACTCTCGCCGGCCGCTACCATGCGTCCTTCGAGCAAGGCCCGCCCGGCCGCCGCATTGCCCGGAATCGGATCGGCGGGCACGTCGAGCAATTGCAGCGGATAGCGCCCCCGCAGGCGCAGCTTGTGAACCGGCGTCCGCCATGACAGCCGCCTGATGCCTTGACCCAGTTTCTCGGTCAGCGATGTACCCGGCCGCTCGCCCGCGCGAAGCTGGCGCTTGCCCTGGTCGTCATCGTCGCCCGCGCCGGGCTCGTCGGTCATCAGCGCGCCTCGCGCAGCGCGGCGACATTGGCGGCGTAGCTGGCCGGGCCGCCCTTGAAGGTGGACGTGCCGGCGACAAGGATATTGGCACCCGCGGCGATCGCCTTGGCGATATTCTGCGGCCCGATCCCGCCATCGACCTCGAGCCCGATATCGCGCCCGCTGGCGTCGATCCGGCCGCGCAACGCCTCGATCTTGCGCAATTGGCTGTCGATGAAGCTCTGGCCGCCGAAGCCCGGATTGACGCTCATCACCATGATCACGTCGAGGTCCTCGATCACATAATCGACCGCTTCGACCGGCGTCGCAGGATTGAGCGCCAGCCCCGCCTTTTTACCCAGCCCCTTAATCGCCTGGATCGTGCGGTGCAGATGCGGCCCCGCCTCGGCATGGACCGTCATCAGGTCGGCTCCGGCTTCGGCGAAGGCCTCGAGATAGCGATCGACTGGAGCGATCATCAGGTGGACATCCAACGTCTTGGTCGTGTGCGGACGGATCGCTTTAACCGTCTGCGGTCCCAACGTAATGTTCGGCACGAAATGACCGTCCATCACATCGATATGGATCCAGTCGATGCCCGCCGCATCCACCGCCCGTACCTCATCGCCGAGCCGCGCGAAATCGGCGGACAGGATCGAGGCGGAAATCAGGATCGGACGGGCCATCCCTAAGCTTTAGGATGCGCGCTCGGGACCGGCAATGGCCCTGATCGTGCGCTCAGTTCCGCCGGAAGCGCGCCACGAAGAAGCCGTCCGCGCCGCCCTCCGCGGCAAATGCGCCGGGCAAGACGCGCACCCGCCCCGCCTCGTCCGGTGCCAGTCCCCTGGGCAATTCTTCTGCTGTAACCGGCTCGGCGGCGAAGCCGGCATGGCTGGCGAGGAAGGCGTCGGCCACCCGCTCCCCTTCCTCGCGCTCGAGTGAGCAGACCGAATAGATTAGCCGCCCGCCCGGCCTCACCAGGCTGGCCGCACGCGCCAGCATCGCCTGCTGCTGCTCCGCGAGCGCGGCAATGGCGCGCGGCTTGACGCGATACAGCACGTCGGGATGGCGCCGGAAGATGCCGGTCGCCGAGCAGGGCGCGTCGAGCAGCACCGCGTCATAGGGCGCGTCGGAGAAGGTCAGCGCATCGCCGACAAGGAGCTTTGCCTTCAGCCTTGTCCGCTGCAGATTCTCCCGCACCCGCTTGAGGCGCGGCTCCGCATTGTCGAGCGCGGTCACGTCCCAACCGGCCGCGGCAAGCTGCATCGTCTTGCCGCCGGGTGCCGCACAGAGATCGAGCGCACGCCCGCTTCCGCTGCCGATCAGCCGCGCCGGCAGCGACGCCGAAATGTCCTGAACCCACCACGCCCCTTCTTCGAAGCCGGGCAATTCGGTGATGCGCGCGCCCGCCGGGAGCCGGACATGGCCCGCCGCAAGGCTGAGGCCACCAAGCTTGTCCACCCAGTCTCCACCCGCGTCGCGCAGGGTCAGGTCGAGCGGCGGCGGCGCCGCGATAGCCTGCTCGGCCGCCGCCAGCATGTCATCACCCCATGCACCGTGCCAGCGCAGCGCGACCCCGTCAGGCAGGGACGGCACGTCCGGCATGCGCACGCCCTTGCGCATCAGCGTCCCGAACACGCCGTGGACCAGCCGCCGCGGACCGCCATCGACCAGCGGCAGCACCGTCGCGATCGCGGCATGGGGCGGCGTGCCCAATTGCAGCGCCTGCGCCAGCGCGATCCGCAGCACGAACCGCGCCTTGGCATCGTCCGGCAAGGCCTTGGCAGTGGCGCTGTCAATCAGCGCATCGAGATCGGTCAGTCGCCGCAGGACTTCGGCCGCCAGCGCATGGGCCAGCGCCCGATCGTCGCTGCGTTCCAATCCGCGCGTGGCATTGTCGAGCGCGCTCTCAAGCGGCAGCCCGCGCCGCAGCACAGCCTCCAGCAGGCGCAAGGCCGCGGCGCGCGCGGCAACGCCGGCTGGTTGGGGATCGCTGCTTGTCTGTTCTGTCATCGCAGCCCACATGGAGCCGAACAGCGCGAGCCGCAACGATGACCGAACCTTCCCGCCGTCCGCCCCACGTCAAACCGCCCGCGCATTTGTCGCCCAGCCCGCCCGTGCCCGTGCCGGAAGAGGCCATCCCCGAGGCCGACCCCGATGGCCTCTCGCCCGTCCGCTACGGCGATTGGGAAAAGAAGGGCATCGCGATTGATTTCTGACGCGGAACGACTGGGGTAGCTCATGCGTCTCCCGCGGCGTGGATGTTCCGGCATTTTTCAGGCGTCATCGCCGCGTCTGGTATGCCGTCGGCGGCACGATCCTCGCCCTATTGCTGATCATCTTCCTGATCCTCAGCTATGGTTGGGCCTATTTGCGCGGGCCGCTGGAACAGAGTCTGTCGCGCCAGTTTGGGCGCGCCGTCACGGTCGGCGCGCTCGACCGGATCGATCACGGCTTCCTGCAGGCGGATCTGCGCATCCGCGACATACGCGTCGCCCAGCCCGAGTGGGCGGGTGGGGGCGACATGATCGTCATACGCTCGGCGCTGGTGCGCCTGCCGATCATACCCTTGATGTTCGGTCAGGCACGTCCGCACTCGCTTGAGGTGGACGGACTCACGATCGCGCTGCTCCGCCAAGACCCGCTCCACGCCAATTGGAAGGGTTTCGGGGGCGGAGGAAAAGGTGGTGGCGGCTCGCTGCAGCACCTCACGATCCGTAATGGGTTGCTGACGCTCGACGATCGCAAGCGCAATCATCGTTTCACCGCGCCCTTCATGGCGGATGATCAGGGCCTGCGTCTTGCCGGACGCGGGAGCCTCGCCGGCAATCCGTCCACCATCGCGCTCACGGGCGCGGCCTTGACCGGCAACAAGCCCTGGCCGTTCCGATTCGATTATCGTTCCGCTATCGCCAACGGCACCTTGATCGGTCGCGCCGATCATCCGCTCGACCTTGGCCATTTCGACGCCCGCGCCACCGCGTGGGGCGACGATTTACGGCACCTCGATTTGCTGATCGAGGCAGGCCTGCCCGGAACCCAGCCGGTGCGGCTGACCGCCAACCTGCGTCACGACCGCGCGGATTGGGCGGTTCGCAAACTCGATCTCCGTCTGGGCCGCTCGGCGCTCGCGGGTGACGTCACCGTGGCGAAGCGCGATGGGCGCACAAGGGTGGACGGCAATATCGTCTCGACCGGCCTCGACTTCGACGATCTCGCCTCCAACGAGGGGCTCGCCCGCGCCGCCGCCAAGCGCAAGGCGATCGGCCCGCGCATTTTCCCGGACACCGCGATCCACCTCGAACATATGCAGCGCACGGACGGCACCATCGATTTCGATATCAAGCGCCTGCTGTTCAAGCAGCCTTCGACCTTCCGGGCGCTGCGTGGCACGCTTACGCTCGACCATGGCGTACTTACCGCCAAGCCGCTCGTCGCCACGCTCGGCCAGGGCCGGCTGACGGGCATGGCCCGCGTCCGACACCAATCGGGCACGCCTCGCCTGACGCTCGATCTACGCGTCGGTAATGCCCGACTCGAGGCGATGCTCGGCGATCTTGCCTCGGGAGCGCTGGCGGCGCGGATACATTTGGAGGGCAGCGGGCGCACGGTTCGTGCCGCGATCGGCCAGGCCAGCGGTACCATCGGCGTCGTCGGCCGGAATGGCGCGGTCAATCGCCGCGCCGCTTTGTTGCTAGGCTCCGATGCGGGTCGTGCGCTGTTCGAGGACAAATCGGACAAGGCAGCGCTGCGCTGCCTCATCGCCCGCTTCGACATGAAGGGCGGTATCGCCACGGCGGCGCCGCTGCTGCTCGATACCGACGTCTCCCGCACGCAGGGCAAGGGCACGATCAACCTTGCGACGGAGCGGCTGGGCCTGACGCTTTCCGGCCAGCCCAAGCTCAAACATGCGGTTCGCCTGCCTATCCCGATCATCGTGTCCGGAAGCCTGTCGGAGCCCAAGGTGGTGCCGCAGAGTGTGCCCAAGACGGTCGGCACCGTCTTCAAGCTGATCGGCAATGCCATTGCCGGGCCGCATGTCGAGCCGGCGCCCGACGCTGATTGCGCCGGGCTCGCGGCGCAAGCGCTGCGCTAGCACCTCGTTCTAAATCGCCTCGTCCTTTAACGGCCGCGCCAGCAGCGCCACGACCGCGGCATTCACGCTGACCTTGCCTTCCAGCAAAGCTGCCACCGCTTCCGAGATCGGCAGTTCGACGCCGACGGCCCGCGCGGCCCGCACCAGCACCGGCGCGGTGAAAGCCCCTTCGGCGACCGTGCGGCGGTCCGCCATCATGCTCGCCGCATCGCGCCCCTGGCCGAGGCCCATCCCCAGCGAGAAATTGCGCGATTGCTCCGACGAGCAGGTTAGCACCAGATCGCCCAGGCCGGACATGCCCGCCAGCGTCTCCGGTCTGGCGCCCCGCGCCAGTCCGAAACGCGTCATCTCCGCAAAGCCGCGCGCGATCAGGGCCGCGCGCGCATTCTTGCCGAGCCCGGCGCCCTCGACGACGCCGCAGGCGATCGCGAGCACATTCTTGACCGCACCGCCAATCTCGGCGCCCACGACATCAGTCGAGCGATAGGGGCGAAAGCCGGGCCGGGCGATGCGTGTCGCCAGCCGCGTTGCCACCGCCTCATCCGCGCAGGCAAGCGTCACCGCCGTCGGCAGGCCGTTGGCGACTTCGCTGGCAAAGGTCGGTCCGGACAAGACCGCGATCGGCGCGGCGGGGCACGTCTCCGCCGCCGCCTCCGACATCAGCGCCATCGTTTCGGCTTCGATCCCCTTGGAACACAGAATGAGCGGCCGCTCGTCGATCGGGGCCGCCGCCAAAATGTGCCGCATATGCTGCGCCGGCGTCACCACCAGCAAAGCCTCGCACTGCGCCAGAGCCGCGAGATCGCCCGTCGCTTCGATGACCGGGGACAGTGCAACCCCGGGCAGGAAGATCGGATTTTCGTGTGCGGCGTTGATGGCCTGGACCACTTCCGGTTCGTAGGCCCACAACAAGACCTCGCCGCCCGCGCTCGCCACCTGCGCCAGCGCGGTGCCCCAGGCCCCGCCGCCGATCACGCCGATCCTCATGCCTTCACCCCCGCGCCGCGCGCCCTTTCCGCCGAAGGGTCGAGCGGCCAGCGCGCGCGCGCCGGCATGTCGAGCGGGTCGGTCAGGCCCAGCGCGAACCGCTCCGCGCCCGCCCAGGCGATCATCGCGGCATTATCGGTGCAAAGCCACATTGGCGGAGCGACGAACCGTAGATCATGCTGTCCGGCCAGCGTCTGCAGGGCGTCGCGAATCGCATCGTTGGCGGCAACACCGCCCGCCACCACCAAGGCATTCATCCCGGATGCGCGCCCGATCGCGCGGCGCGTGCGATCGACCAGGCAGTCGATCACCGCCTGCTGGAACGATGCCGCGATATCTTCCGCCGAATAGAGGCCGGCGTCGCGCGCGCGCAGCACCGCACTTTTCAAACCAGCGAAAGAAAAATGCGGTTCGGCCGAGCCCACCAGAGGACGGGGCAAAGGCACCGCTTTGGGATCGCCCGCGCGCGCGGCCGCCTCCACCGCCGGACCGCCGGGAAAGCCTAACCCCAGCAATTTCGCCGATTTGTCGAACGCTTCGCCGGCAGCGTCGTCAATCGTGGTCGCCAGCCGGCGATAATCGCCCACGCCGCGTACCTCGAGCAATTGGCAATGTCCGCCCGATACGAGCAGCAGCAGATAGGGAAATTCCAGATCCGGATCGGCGAGCCGTGGCGACAAAGCGTGGCCTTCGAGATGGTTGATGCCGATGAAAGGCTTGCCTGCCGCCAGCGCGAGCGTCTTGCCCGTCACCAGCCCGACCATGACTCCACCGATCAGCCCCGGCCCGGCCGTCGCGGCGATGGCGTCGATCTGTCCGAGCGTGACCCCGGCGTCCTTGAGCGCAGCCTCCGTCAGCGGCGTCAGCACCTCGACATGGGCACGCGCCGCAATCTCCGGCACGACGCCGCCATAAGGACGATGCGCCGCCTCCTGCCCCGCCAATCTGTGCGACAGCACTCGGGCGTCCGAGGTCACCACCGCCGCCGCGGTCTCATCGCATGAGGATTCAAGGCCGAGGATCAGCGCCACCGCGACCCTCTGCGCGCGCCTTCGCCGGCTTTCAAGGTTTGCCGACGAACAGGAAGGCCACCGCTGCCATGATGCACAGGAAGGCGGCAAGGTGGCGCCAATGCAAGGGCTCGCCCAGCACCAGCACCATGAAGCCGCCGAAGATGATCAGGGTGATCGCCTCTTGCGCGATCTTTAGCTGCCCCCCGCTCCATCCGCTCGCATAGCCGAGCCGATTGGCCGGCACCGCCAGGCAATATTCGAAGAAGGCGATGCCCCAGCTGATCAGCACCACCAGCCACAGCTGTTTGTGCATCCCGCCTTTGAGGTGCCAATACCAGGCGGTGGTCATGAAAAGATTGGATAAAATCAGCAGGAGGATCGTCGGCATCGGTCATGATTCCCGTTTCGCGGTCGCGTGCTGAACCTCTGTCGCAGGCGAAGCGTTCAATCGCAAAACAGGAGCCCGATGCATGACCAAGACGCTCGCCGAAATTTCAGAAAAGATGCGCGACATCGATTTCACGATGCTCTCGACCCGCGCCACCAACGGCGCCATCGGCGCGCGCCCGATGAGCAACAATCGCGACGTCGATTATGACGGCGACAGTTTCTACTTCACCTCCGACGACACGCTGATGGTGCAGGATATCGGCCGCGATCCGCAGGTTGGACTTTCCTTCCAGGGCAAGGCCGGCATGCTCGGCATGCGTCCCTTCTTTGTCGCCATCGAAGGCCAGGCGGAGCTGATCCGCGACAAGAATCAGTTCGAAGCCCATTGGAATAAGGACCTAGAACGCTGGTTCAAGGACGGCGTCGAGACGCCCGTCTGGTGCTGATCAAGGTCCATGCCTCGCGCATCCATTATTGGGACGGCGAGGACGAAGGGGAAATCCAGGTTTAAGCCCATCGTCACCCCGGACTGGTTCCGGGGTGACGATGGGATGTCGTCAGAACTTGGCGCGCACGCCGCCGTAGAAGCTGCGGCCAAGCGTTCCGTAGCGGTAGGCCGTCTGATACTTCTCGTCGAACAGGTTCTCGACCCGCCCGAACAGCGTCAGATCATGGCCGATCGGTAGCTCCGCGCGCAGATCGACCAATGTATAGCCGCCCAGCCGGGTCGTGTTCGCCGCGTCCTCGAAGCTGTGGCTGGCCCTCGTCACCGCCGCGGTAATGACCAGGCCGAACGACCATCGATAGCTGACATCGGCACTCGCCGTGTCATGCGGGCGGCGGATGAGGTCCTTGCCATGGGCAGTGCCGGGTGAGCGATCTTCGGCGTCCGTCCATGTATAGTTAGCATGGAAAGCGAGCGGCCCGAATATCGCCGCGGCGGCCGCCTCGATCCCATGTGCGCTGGCCTTGGCGACGTTCGAATAATAGCCGAACGGCCGGTCGGCGCGCGGTGGCGTTGATGCGAACTGGATCAGGTTGCGTGTGTCGCGGTCGAACCAGGTTGCCGAAACCGTGAAATGCGTGCCGAGACGCTGCTCGATGCCCGCATCCCAGCCGTGTGCGCGCTCCGGCTCCAGCGCCAGGTTGCCGTAATCGCTATGAAGTTGGTACAAGGTCGGCGCCTTGAAGCCCTCGCCGTAGCTTGCCCGGACGATGGTGCCACCCGAGGCCCACACGCCGCCTGCCGAGAACAAGGTCTTGCCACCATAGACCTGATGATCGTCGTAACGCACGCCGCCGGTGAGCGTCAGATGATCGAGCACCGTCCCGTTGATCTGGCCGTAAAGGCTGTCGATCGAAACGTTGGCGCGGTCATTGCTATAGGGAGACGCGGCGCGGAAGCTGGAATGCTCATGCTCTGCGCCGAAGATCGCGTCCCAGCCCGGCACGATCGCAAGGCTGCCCTGATATTCGATATGATCGTTGCGTCCGCGCGAATCGAACGTCTTGTCATCGGCGCCAAGGCTCGGATCGAAATTGCCGCGGTCGATCTGGTCGCGCGTATAGGCGATGCGGTTCTTGAGACGACCGTCGAGCAAGGCGATATTGACGCCCGCATAGCCGATCCAGTTGGTCGACTTCTGATATTCGGCTGTGTCGGGCGCGCCGAAGCTGGAATCGAGGTCAACCTTACCGTGGCTCCAATAGCCGCGCAGATCGACGCTGACGTTCGAAGTGACGTCCGCCAGCACGCGTCCGCTGCCGCCGATATGGCGATAGCCGTCGCGCTCACGGCCGCCATATTCCGGCGCGATCGCCGAGATACCATCGGTACGGAAGGCATTGCCGGCCAGCTGCCACTGCACGCTCTGGCTGGCGCCGCCGACCGCCGCCCGGCCGCTCGCGGTGCCACGCGATCCGCCTTCCACCTGCGCCGATCCTTGGGTGCCCGCACTCGGCAGCGTTGTGACGATATTGACGACGCCGCCAATCGCCTGACTGCCCCACAAGGTCGATTGCGGGCCGCGCAACACTTCGATCTGTGCGGCATCGCCCACGAACAGGTCGCCGAAATCATAGCCGCCGCCGGGCGCCGCCGGATCGTTCAGCTTCACACCGTCGATCACGACCACGGTCTGGTCGCTCTCGGCACCGCGGATGCGCACGCCGGTCGTCGTACCGAAGCCGCCCGTGCGCGATGCGGTCACGCCGGGTGTGCGGACGATGAGATCCGAGATGGTGAATTGCTGCGATGCCTCGATCGCCGCCTGGTCGATCACGGTGACGGAGCTTGCGACCCGATCGATCGCGGTCGGCGTCCGAACGGCGGTGACGACCACTTCGGTGGCATCGGTTGCGGCATCGGGGGGCGATGCCTGCTGGGCGAAAGCGGGCGTGGCGAGGACGCTCGCCAGTAGGACAGTCTTGAAACGGAACATGATACTTCCTCGCGGTTGACGACAAATGCCGTCTCACGAGGAAATTCCTCGACCGCGCGGCGCACCCTGGCCGAACGGTGGACAGCCGCGACGGGCAGGTCTCCTGGCTCACGGGTCATCGCGCTTTGGCCGCCTTCTCGGGATCGGAACCCCAATGGCTAATCGGCCGGACACTCACCGCTTACAGTTGCAGGGGCAGCGCGAGCATTTCACTCGCTTCCCTTTTCATCTCCCGAAGGAGAACCTGTCGCGGGACTGCGGTTAGGGCAGATGCTGCATTGCGGTCAATGATGTGTCAGCGGAACGACGAGCGGCTGGCCCTCAATCTCCCCGATGAAAGCGGACACGCCGTAGACGGACCCGATCCGATCCGCCGTCAGCACCTCGCGCGGCGGGCCGTCCGCGACAAGCCGCCCCTCGTCGATCAGGAGCAACCGGTCGCACCAGCGCGCGGCAATGGTGAGGTCGTGCAGCACCGCGATCACCGTCGCACCGCGCGCGGCCTCGCCTCGTAGCAGCGCCATCACCTCGATCTGATGCGCCGGGTCGAGCGCGGCGAGCGGCTCGTCGGCGAGCAGCAGCGGCGCCTCGACCGCCAACGCCCGCGCCAGCAAGGTGCGCGCGCGCTCACCGCCCGACAATTGGTCGATCGGACGCGTGCGCAAACCGAGGAGATCGGTCCGCTCCAGCGCTGCCTCGACCGCCGCTTGGTCGGCTGCCGCCGGCCGCGCAAACGGCGCCAGATGCGGCAACCGACCAAGCGCGACCAGCCGCTCGACCGTCAGCGGCCAATGCACGTTCTGCCCTTGCGGCAGATAGGCGATCTGCCGCGCCCGCTCGCGTGGGGACAGACTGTCGATGGCCGTGCCATCGATCAGGATAGCGCCCTCGTGCGGGATCAGGCCCGCGATCGCGCGTACCAGCGTCGACTTGCCCGCGCCATTGGGGCCGATCAGGCCGATCACGCCGCCCGCCAGATCGGCGGTCGCGGCCTCGACGACCCGGTGCGCGCCGAGCGCCACCGAAACCCGGTCGAGCCTCACCATTCGCGCCGTGCCCGCACAAGCTGATGGAGGAAGATCGGCACGCCGATCAATGCCGTGACCACGCCGAGGCGCGGCTCCTCCAGCGTCGGCACCGTGCGCACCAGCGCGTCCGCCGCGGCCAGGAGCGCTGCCCCGCCCAGCGCGGACGGAATTAGCAGGGAGGATGGCCGCCGGTCGGTGAAGGGCCGCAACAGATGCGGCACCACCAGGCCCACGAAGCCGATCGCGCCCGATACCGCGACCGCCCCGCCGACGCCGATCGCGGTCGCGATCAGCAGCCGAGCCCGGGTTCGCGGGAGATTGACGCCCAGCGCGATCGCGCCGTCCTCGCCCAGTGTCAGTGCGTCGAGTGCGCGACCCTCTAGCAGGATCAGGCCAAGCCCGATGGCGATGCACGGCAATGCCAGCCAGACGTGGAGAAAGGAGCGGTCGGCGAGACTACCCATCAGCCAGGTCATGATCTCGATCGCGGCAAACGGATTGGGCGCCAGATTAAGCGCGAGGCTGATCCCGGCCCCCGCCGCGGTGGCGATGGCAACGCCGGCGAGGATCAGGGCAAGCGGTCCTTCGCTCCGTGCCGCGAGCAACAGCAGCGGCACCAATCCCGCGAGCGCGCCGATTATGGCAAAGAGCGGCAACATAAGGGGGCTCACCGCGGCGAACCCGTAATAAAGCGCCACAACCGCGCCCAATGCGGCCGTACTGGAAGTCCCGAGCACACCGGGATCGGCGAGCGGATTGCGCAAATAGCCCTGCAGCGCCGCCCCTGCCGCACCCAGCATTGCGCCGACCATCAGCGCGAGCAGCGCACGCGGCAGCCGCAATTCCCACACGATCGTGCCGGCGATCGCGTCGCCCTGCCCCGTCAGCGCCGCGAAGGCACGCCCCCAGCCGAGATGCGCCGGCCCAAGGCCGAGCGACACCGCCGCGCAGAGCAGGGCGACCAGCGCCAGCGCAAGATCGATACGGACCGAGGATTTCCCCACGCGCGATCCCTAGCCTTTGCCCCGCCGCCAAGTCGAGCCGCACGCGCGGATGAACGGGATTAGGGCGTTTCACTTAACCCTTACTTGCCCGTAGAGCTGCCCTATGCGCGTGCGTTTGCCTCTTTTCGCCCTCCTCCTCGCGCTCGCTTTGCCCGCGCACGGGGCGCCGCCCCGCCGCGTCGCGTCGCTCAACCTGTGCGCGGATCAATTTTTGGTCGTGCTGGCCGATCCAAGCCAGATTGCCGGTCTCACCCGCCTCTCGCACATGCCTGCCATGTCGCCGATCGCGCGTCAGGCAGCGCACTTCCCGACAATTGACTCCTCGGCCGAGGCATTGCTTGCGCGCCAGCCCGATCTGCTGCTCACTGGCTGGCCGGGCCAGGCGGACGCCGCACTGCGTGCCGGGCTCAAGGCGCAGGTCGTGGCCGTGCCCCCCGCCAACAGCTACGCCGATATCGTCGCGCAGGTGCGGCTCGTCGCGGGCGCGGTTGGCCACCGCGAGCGGGGCGAGGCGCTGATCAAACGCATGGATGCCGCGCTCGCGACCATTCCGCGCACCGGCTACGGGCGCGTCGCCGCCGACTATCAGAGACGCGGCTATCTCTCGGGCGGTGGCACGCTGATGGACGAGATGGTGCGCCGCGTCGGGCTGGTAAATCTGGCGACGAAGCTCGGCCGCCCGGCTCTGTCCAACCTGTCGCTGGAAGAATTCGTCGCCGCCCGCCCCGATTTCCTGATCACGGGCGGCAAACAGGCGCGCGATCTCGGCAGCGCCATGCTGGAGCATCCCGCGATCGCAGACATACCGCGCCTCTATCTTCCGGGCTCGCTCGCCGATTGCGGCGGCCCATCTTTCCCGGCTGCCGTTCGTACATTGTCGGATCAGCTGCGCTACAGACATTGACCATCGCCGCCGGGCAATGGCATGGGGGCCGCGCGCGGGTATAGCTCAATGGTAGAGCGGTAGCCTTCCAAGCTTCATACGAGGGTTCGATTCCCTCTACCCGCTCCACCATCAGCCATTTCCGCCCGCTCAGGGCTTACGCGCTGCGGCGGTTGCGTCGCGGGCACCACGGAATTCGCTGTCCGCGCTCCAATTGGGCCACTCGCGCGAATTGGCGAGGCGCTGGCCGAGCGCGAACATCAGCTCGGCGTCGACCGCCTGTCCCTTGGCATTCCAGGCTGGCGTCCACTCGTCGGCCGGCTGGTGATATTTGTCGCGCACATAGGCTTCGCTGTCGGCCTTGCCCGCCGCCTTGCCGCCTTCGACCAGATCCTCGCCGCTGCCGATCGAGATGGCGGGCACGCCGCGCTTGGCGAGCGGGAAATGGTCGGAGCGGTAGAAATGGCCCGCCTCCGACTGGGGATCGGGGGTAAAGGTTCGTCCCTGCTTGGCACCTTCCGCGATCAGGTCGTCGAGCAGACCGAGCTTGGCATTACCCGAGATGGTGAAGTCGTGCGCCGGCCCGGCCGTGCTGAGCGCATCGGTGTTGAGCATGCCGACCGTGGTCGCCAGCGGATAGAGCGGGTTGGCCGCATAATATTCGGAGCCGAGCAGGCCCTTCTCCTCGGCGGTCACCGCCAGGAACAGCACCGAACGGTCGGGGCGGGGCGCGGCCGCGAAGGCGCGTGCGGTTTCGATCAGCACTGAGATACCGTCGGCATTGTCGACCGCACCATTATAAATGCGGTCGCCCTTCGCGTCAGGCTGGCCGACGCCGAGATGATCCCAATGCGCCGAATAGACGATCGTCTCGTCGGGATGTTGCGCGCCCGCCAGCCGACCGACGATATTGTGCGAGACGATCGTCCCGGCATCGACCGCATAATCGGCCGACAAGGTCGCCTCGAGCGGCATCGGCGTGAAGTCGCGTGCCTGCGCCGCTTTCTTCGCCGCCTCGAAGTCGAGCCCTGAATCTGCGAATAATTTCACCGCGAGATCGCGCTGGATCCAGGTCTCGAAGGGCGTGTGCGCCTTTTTGGGTTCCGCGCGCACGATATCGAACTGGACGTTGGCGTTGGAATTCTTGACCGTCGCCCAGCCATAGGAAGCGGGCGCAGTCTCGTGCACGATCAGCACACCCGCCGCCCCACGCCGCGCGGCTTCCTCATATTTGTAGGTCCAGCGGCCATAATAGGTCATCGCCTTGCCGCCGAAGTCGCCCTGCCCGGTCTCGAAATCTGGATCGTTGATCAGCCCGACCAGGATCTTGCCGCGCACGTCGACGCCCTTGAAGTCGTCCCACTTTCGCTCCGGCGCACTCGTGCCATAGCCGACGAAGACCAAAGGCACGTCCTTGAGCGAGACATGCTTTTCGCCGGTCAGCGCCGCGCGCACCGCAATCTGCTCGCCCTGCGTCAACGGCATGGCCGTGCCGTTGCTGGTGATGCCGAGCGTCGGCGTGCCCACGATCGATGCGCGCAGCAGCGGCACGTCCTGGGTCCAGAGGCGCGTGCCGCCCTTAAGGTCGCCGCCTGGCTGGAGACCGGCAGCCTTAAATTGGGAGACGATATAATCGATCACCTTGGGCTCGGCCGCCGTCGCCGGCCCGCGCCCTTCATAGGCGTCGGACGCCAATATCTCGACATGATGCGACAGGCGCGCCGGATCGAAATGCGGAGTGGCCTGCGCGAATGCGGCAGTCGAGAGCAGGGTGAGGAGCAGCGAGAGCTTTTTCATGGCCGCAAGTCTGGCAGGCAAGGCGCCACGGTTCAATCAGGATCAAACTGTCATCCCGGCAAAGGCGGGGTGACGATAAGAAAAAAAACGCCCGGCGGATTTCTCCACCGGGCGCCTTGTTCGTCACACCTGAGGCTTATGCCTTGGCTTCGGCCTTGGGCTTGCCCTTGCGCTTCGGCTTGGGTGCCGCCGGCACGATCTCGAAGGCGAGCGCGCCGTCCTTCATATGGACCTTGACCTCGCCGCCGCTGACCAATTTGCCGAACAGCAATTCCTCGGCGAGCGGCTGCTTGATCTTCTCCTGGATCAGGCGGCCCATCGGCCGCGCGCCATAGAGCTTGTCATAGCCCTTCTCGGTCAGCCACGCCTTGGCCTCCTCGTCGAGCGCGATATGCACCTCGCGGTCGGCGAGCTGCAGTTCGAGCTGCAGGATGAACTTCTCGACCACGCGCGCGATCACCGGCGTTGGCAGGTAACCGAACGGCACGATCGCATCCAAACGGTTGCGGAATTCCGGCGTGAACATCTTCTTGACCGCTTCCTCATCCTCGCCCTCGCGGGTGAGATTGCCGAAGCCGAGGCTCTCGCGCGCCATGTCGGACGCGCCGGCATTGGTGGTCATGATCAGGATCACGTTGCGGAAATCGACCGTCTTGCCGTGGTGATCGGTCAGCTTCCCGTTATCCATCACCTGCAACAGGATGTTGAACAGGTCCGGATGCGCCTTCTCGATCTCGTCGAGCAGCAGCACCGAATGCGGATTCTGGTCGACCGCGTCGGTCAGCAGTCCGCCCTGATCGTAGCCGACATAGCCCGGAGGTGCGCCGATCAGCCGGCTGACCGAATGGCGTTCCATATATTCGGACATGTCGAACCGCTGGAGCGGAATGCCCATGATCGACGCCAGCTGGCGTGCGACCTCGGTCTTGCCGACGCCGGTCGGGCCGGTGAACAGATAATTGCCGATCGGCTTGTCCGGATCGCGCAGGCCCGCCCGGCTGAGCTTGATCGCCGACGACAAGGTGTTGATCGCCGCATCCTGCCCGAACACGACCCGCTTGAGATCGGTATCGAGCGTGGCGAGCGCCTTGGTGTCGTCGGTCGAGACCGACTTGGGTGGGATGCGCGCCATCGTCGCGATCACGGCCTCGATCTCCTTGGCGGTGATCGTCTTCTTGCGCTTGGCCGGCGGCACCAGCATCTGCATCGCACCGACCTCGTCGATCACGTCGATCGCCTTGTCGGGCAGCTTGCGGTCATTGATGTAGCGCGACGACAGTTCCACCGCCGACTTGATCGCCTCGGTCGTGTACTTGACCTTGTGGTGGCTTTCGAAGGCGGTGCGGAGCCCGGTCAGGATCTTGATCGTATCCTCGACCGTCGGCTCGTTCACGTCAATTTTCTGGAAGCGCCGGAGCAAAGCCCGGTCCTTCTCGAAATGATTGCGGAACTCCTTGTAGGTGGTCGAGCCGATGCAGCGGATCGTGCCGCCCGACAGAGCCGGCTTGAGCAGGTTGGACGCATCCATCGCCCCGCCGCTGGTCGCGCCCGCGCCGATCACGGTATGGATCTCGTCGATGAACAGCACCGCATGCGGCAGCTTCTCGAGCTCGGTCACGACTTGCTTCAGCCGTTCCTCGAAATCACCGCGATAGCGTGTGCCCGCCAGCAGCGCTCCCATGTCGAGCGAATAGATTACCGCCGGCAGCAGCACCTCCGGCACGTCGCCCTCGACGATCTTGCGCGCCAGTCCCTCGGCGATGGCGGTCTTGCCGACGCCGGGATCGCCCACATAAAGCGGGTTGTTCTTGGAGCGGCGGCACAGGATCTGGATCGTGCGGTCCACCTCCGGACCGCGCCCGATCAGCGGATCGACCCGGCCGTCCTTGGCCTTGGCATTGAGATCGACGCAGAATTGCTTGAGCGCGCTCTCATTCTTCTTGCCGCCGCCCTCGCTCTTGGGCGCCTTCTCTTCCTCGGCACCTTTCGGCTCGCGGCTTTCCCCCGGCTGGCCGGCCTTGCCGACGCCATGGCTGATGAACGACACCGCATCGAGGCGGCTCATATCCTGCTGCTGCAGGAAATAGACGGCGTAGCTCTCGCGTTCGCTGAACAGGGCGACCAGCACATTGGCGCCGGTCACTTCTTCGCGGCCGGACGACTGGACGTGCAGGATCGCGCGCTGGACGACGCGCTGGAAACCGGATGTCGGCGACGGATCGTTGCCGGTCTCGGTCTTGAGCGCATCGAGCTCGCTGTCGAGATAGGTGGCGACCGCCTCCTTGAGCTCATCGAGATCGACCCCGCACGCCGTCATCACCTTGGACGCGTGCTCGTCGTCCACCAAAGCGAGCAGGAGATGCTCCAGCGTCGCATATTCATGGTGGCGCGAGGACGCGGCCGTCAGCGCGTTGTGGAGGGTCTGTTCGAGCTCGCGGGCAAAACTAGGCATGTAATGTTTACTCCCGCAGGGGCAGCGAGGATGCCGCCCTGCTGACACCAATGTCGGAACGCGCCGCCGTCCAATCAAGCTCCCCCTGCTTGGGCGCCCTAAAGACGGCGTTTGCCGTCATCGCTTGAACAGGCTTTCGGCGCTCGAGCGATGGTTGACCGCATGATCGATCCGGGCACGGGCGCGGGCGATTTCCGCCTCCAGCGTCGCGATCCGCGCGTGGAGCTCGTCGACCGACAGCGGATCGAGATCCTGCTTCGTCAGCGCGGCGAGCGGATCGCCGGGCGTCTTGGGAAGATAGTCTTCCAGATCCATTGCCGAATGGTTGACCCTTCGCGCGAGTCTGTCAAATGCAACCGTCACCCCAGCGCAGGCTGGGGTCCATGGCTGCTCCAACGGGCGCCGACGCTGAGATACTATAGACATGGATCGCAGCCTTCGCTGGGATGACGAAAGGGTCAGGCAGTGACGATCCCAAAAACGATGATCGCCATCGACCCTGCCGAAGCCGGTGGCCCGGAAGTGCTGCAGCCGGTCGAGCGGCCCGTCCCCACACCGGGCCCCGGCGAATTGCTGATCAAGGTCGCTGCCGCCGGCGTGAACCGGCCCGACCTCATGCAGCGCGCGGGCAAATATCCGCCCCCGCCCCGCGCTCCCTCCATCCTCGGCCTCGAGCTCGCCGGCGAAGTCGTCGCGCTCGGCGAAGGCGGCGACGCGCGCCTGCTCGGCCGCCCGGTGATGGCGCTGGTCGCAGGCGGCGCTTATGCCGAATATGCCGTCGCTCCCTCCGGTCAGTGCATCGCGGTTCCGCCAGCCTTGTCGATGGTCGAGGCCGCGGCGCTCCCGGAAACCCTGTTCACCGTCTGGTCGAACCTGTTCGAGCGCGGCCGCGCCGCACCCGGCGAAACGATCCTCGTCCACGGCGGCACCAGCGGCATCGGCACGATGGCGATCCTGCTCGGCAAGGCCTTCGGCCTGACTATGATCGTCACCGCGGGCTCGCCCGACAAATGCCGCCGCGCGCTGGAGATCGGCGCCGACCACGCGATCGATTACAAGGCGCAGGACTTTGTCGCGGAGGTGAAGGCATTCGCCCCGGATGGCGTTCATGTCGTGCTCGACATGGTCGGCGGCGATTATCTGCCGCGCAACCTTGCCTGCCTCGCCGAAGAAGGCCGCCACGTCTCAATCGCCTCGCGGCGTGGCGCCACGGCCGAGCTGCCGATCGCACTGATGATGCGCAAACGCCTGACGCTGACCGGCTCGATGCTGCGCGCCCGCGACGTCCCCTTCAAGACCGCGATCCGCGATGCGCTGGTGCAAAGCGTGTGGCCTCTGCTGGCAGCGGGTAAGCTCAAGCCGATCATCGATTCCACCTTCCCGCTGCGCGATGCAACCGGGGCGCACGCCCGGCTGGAAGATGGCGACCATGTCGGCAAGGTCGTGCTCACGATGGGCTAGGAACACCGTCACCCTGAACTTGTTTCAGGGTCCATTCGGCGGCCAGGGGCTATCCAACGGAAGTAAGCCCAATCCGATAGCTAGGTCAGCCCAATCAGGGTTATCCTGCTCGATCAGGTTGATCTTCCAGTCGCGATGCCAGCGCTTCAGCTGCTTCTCGCGTGCGATAGCTGCCGGCATGTCGTCTAGAATCTCGAAACGGACCAGCCGCTTCACCTCGTAGTTGCTCGTAAACCCGCCGGTCACGCCCTGCCGATGCTGGTGTAGCCGCGCCATGAGATCCGACGTCACGCCGATATACAGCGTGCCATAAGGCCCGCTTGCCAGAATATAGACAGAGGGTTGCCGCTCCCTCACCCGGCGAAATCTGCCTCGCGATGGATGCCGAAACAAGTTCAGCATGACGGATCACGGATCAGCTATCTACGTCACCCTGCACTTGTTTCAGGGTCGATCGTGCCACGCGGGGGGGGCAACGCGTAACGGAAGCGCCGCCGGACGGGGTTGAGTGCAGAACTACGTCAAAGCCCTCGACACGCAGGGTTGTGCCTTTCTAAGCTGTCACATTCGCTCTGACGGGAAACGCTATGACCAAGACGCTCGCTTTGCTCCTGCTCGCCACCTCCACCCTCGCCCGCGCGCAGGCGCCCGAGCCGGTCTTCCCGAAAAGCGGCACCGATTTTCCCGACAAATATGTCGAGCCGACCGATAGCTACGATTATGTCCGGCGCGAGGTCGAGATCCCGATGCGCGACGGGGTCAAGCTCCACACCGTGATCGTCGAGCATAAGGGCACCAAGAACGCCCCCATCCTGCTCAACCGTACGCCCTACGACGCCGACGGCCATACCACGCGCAACAAGAGTGGGGTGATGCGCTCGATCCTGCCGCAAAGCTACGACGTGTTCGCCGACGCCGGCTACATCATCGTCTTTCAGGACGTGCGCGGCCTCCACGGTTCGGAAGGCGGCTATGTCATGACGCGCCCGCCGATCGGCCCGCTCAACCCGACCAAGGTCGACAATACCACCGACGCCTATGACGCGATCGACTGGCTCGTAAAGAATTTGCCGGAGAGCAACGGCCGCGTCGGCATGATCGGCTCCTCCTATGAAGGCCACACCGTCGTGATGGCGCTGCTCGATCCGCATCCCGCGCTCAAGGTCGCCGCGCCGGAAAGCCCGATGGTCGACGGCTGGATGGGCGACGATTGGTTCCACTATGGCGCCTACCGCCAGGGCAGCTTCCCGTACATCGTCGGTCAGGAGAGCCCTAAGAAGCAGAAAGCCAGCCTGATCACGTCGAACGCCGACGAATATGACGCCTATCTGAAGGCGGGCTCCGCCGGCGACTTCGCCAAGGCGCACGGCATCGACCAGTTCGGAATGTGGCGCCGGATGGCCGAGCATCCCGCTTATGACAGCTATTGGCAGGGTCAGGCGCTCGACAAGGCCGTCGTCGCCCGCCCCTCGACCGTGCCGACCATGTGGCTGCAGGGCCTGTGGGATCAGGAGGATATGTGGGGCGCGATCCATAGCTGGGAAGCGCTCAAGGCCGCCGGCCACCTCGACAATAATTATCTGGTGATGGGCCCGTGGATGCACAGCCAGGTCAATCGCGCCGGCTACATGCTCGGGCCGCTAAAATGGGCCGGCGACACCACCACCGATTTCCGCCGCAACGTCATCCTGCCCTTCTTCAACCAATATCTGAAGGATGGCGCGCCCAGGTTCGATATGCCGCGCGTGCAGATCTACAATACCGGCGAAAATCATTGGGACCGCTTCGCCAATTGGCCGCTCGCTTGTCAGCAGGGCTGCGCCAAGCCGCTCACGCCGATCTACCTCACCGGCAATTTCAGCCTGAGCTTCGACAAGCCGTCGGCGGGCAAGGCGGGCGATTCCTATGTGTCCGATCCGGCCCACCCGGTACCGTACGTCCAGCGCCCGACCAGCTTCAGCAATCGCGACCAATGGGGCCCGTGGCTGGTCAGCGACCAGCGCCATGCCAATGCCCGGCCGGACGTGCTGAGCTATACCACGGACGTGCTCGACAAGCCGGTGCGGATCAGCGGCGCGGCCGTGGCGGATTTGTTCGCCTCCACCACGGGTACGGACGGCGATTTCGTGGTCAAGCTGATCGACGTCTATCCCGACGAGATGGCCGACCAGCCCGAGCTCGGCGGCTATCAGCTGGCGGTGGCGATGGACATCTTCCGCGGCCGCTATCGCGAAAGCTTCGAGCATCCGAGCGCGATCCCGGCCAACAAGACGGTCGAATATAAATTCGCGTTGCCGACCACCAACCATGTCTTCCAGCCGGGCCACCGCATCATGGTGCAGGTGCAGTCGAGCCAATTCCCGCTCTACGACCGCAACCCGCAGAAATACGTTCCGAACATCTTCTTCGCCAAGCCCGGCGATTACCAGAAGGCGACGGTCACCTTGTCGCGCTCGGCGAGTCAGCCAAGCGCGGTGTGGCTGCCGCTGGTAGATGTGGCGCAGGGCGGCTGAGAGCCGGCAGCGAGTCGAGCGTTCATGGTCCCCTGACTCCTTCGCCCCGGCCCTGAGCCGGGGCCCCGCTTCGTCTTTCTCAGTCATGCTGAACGCGTTTCAGCATCCATGACGAGGGTGGTGCCGGGCCAAATTGCCTCGGGAACGTCTGCCAACCGTTACCGGTCGGCCCTCAGACGTCGCGTAAAGCGCGCGCGGCGAGAAGGCCGCCGCCCAGCAGACCCGACATCATGCACAGAAGGTGTAGCGCTTCGACGGAGATGAGATGCAGGAGCAGGTTCCCGTCGGCGATCGGCCAGAGCGGGCGCATATCTGCGTGCATCACGGCATCGAGCGCAATGTGGGAATAGGTGCCGACCAACGCGCTGAACAGCGCAACGCGCCAGCCGATCGGGGGAACGACCAAACCCGCGATGCGGATCGCCGCGTTGCCGGACGCTGGACCAACCGCCGCTGCCACAAGCGCCACCACCAACGCCCCGGATATGGTGTGGCTGATGCCGTGAACAACCGCGTCGCCACGGATCATTCGCACCAGGGGCTCGGCGTCCATCAGGATCTGGGAGCCGGCGAAGATAGTGAAGCTGAACCGGTCGCCGCCAAGGGCCTTGAAAAGCGCGCCAGGGCCTAGGTGGAAGGGCGTGAATGGCACCGGTCGTTCCCGCGTGTCTCTGGGTGAGCAGACGTTACGCTATCAGTGAGTTCGGCGGCCTTCCACTATCCCTGCCGGTAGGCAGACCCTCGTTACGAGCATTCCTGCTCGTTCGGTGGCGCGCTCGCTGGGTACCGCTTCCTGCCTCGATCGGGACGAAGCGCTCAGTCAAGGCCGCGCGAAATTCCGCATGAGCCAGTCCAGCACCGTCGTCGCCAGCGCCACGCGCTGGTCGTTGAAACTATGATCGGTCGTCATGTGGACGATCATTGCCTTGGGCCCGCCCGCGGCCGACGCCGCTTGTGCAGCCGCCTCCCCGACCGGCGCCAGCCCGTCGTCGGACGTAAGCACCAGTACCGGCCGACCCTTCATTTGGCCGGCCCGCTTGGCCCAATCCCATTGCGCCCCATGTGTACGAACGTCGGCGGTAACACTGTCCAGTGTTGCATTGATGGAAACCGCGCTCTGCGCAAAGCCGGCGCGCGCCTTTTGCGTGACGGGCGCCGAAAACAATTTGGTCACGTCCGCCGGCGAGATCAGCACATAGCCGGCGAGTTGCGCATCGTCGCCCAGCATCGCTGCGTCGAAGCCGCCCATGCTGTGACCCACCACCACGATCCGCTTGGTATCGACGCCGAACTCGGCCGCCGCCGGCGAGCGTAGCCAGGCGATCGCGGCATGCGCATCCTCGATCGTGTTGCCAAAACTGAATGGGCCGGGCGAACCCCACATGCCACGATAATGGATTGCCAGCACATTCCAGCCGGAGCGCTGCAGGACCCGTGCGAGATCGAGGTTCAGCTCCGTTCCGGGAAAGCCATGCAGCAGCAGCACGGTCGGGTGCGGCCCGGCGCCCGCGGCAATGAACAGGCGCGCCGGCACTTGAACGCCGCCGGTCGGGTAACGGACCTGCTCGAGCCGCGCCGGATGCGCGGCGTCGCGCGGCATATCCGCGACGATCGGATTGGCCGCACTCTGCGCCATGACCGGGGCGGCCATGGCGAACGATGCGCCGATCACGAAAAGGCGACCTAACATAGCAATCCCCTGCCGCAGGATGCCGGGTCGGCACCGTCCTGTCGATCATTCCCGATCTGTGGGATCAATGCCAGCGGTGGATGATCGTCGAGCTGCCGCCGGGTCGACGAGCTGCGGCCGCGAACCAGCCGGCCATGCATGCACATCCAGTGCGATGGCCTTGAGCGCCCCCTCCGTGCCCGCACAGCTGTCATTGCCCAGCAGCACATAGGCCTCGCGCGCATCCGGATAGAGCACCAGCTGGCTGGTCATGCCGAACGTGCCGCCGCCATGCCACAAGAGCCGTGCGCCCCGGTCCACGCCGACATTCCAAATCAGCGCCGCTCCGTCACTGGCGCTGCCCGCCAACCGCCGGTGGGCACGGCGGATGACGGGATCCTGTTCGCTGAGCTGCCAGCGTGCATAGCGCGCCATGTCGCCCGCGGTCGAGTATAGCCCGTAGGCCGCGCCCGCATTGGCGAGATGATAAGGCTGCTCCAAACCGTCGCGCCCATATCCTTTCGCCAGCCGCGCCCGCTTGGTTGTGGGAACGTCGAAGCCTGTGTCTTTCATCTGCAATGGCTGCAGGATGAAGCGCGTCATCAAGGTTGCGAACGGCAGGCGGTAGGCCGTTTCCAGTCCGAAGCCGATCACCTTCATCGCAATGTTGGAATAAACGAACCTGGCGCCGGGCGAGCTACGCAGCGCTATGCTGTGCAGATCGGCCAGATAGCGTTTCCGGTCATAGCCTTTCTCGGCCGCGATCAGATCCCGCGTGATCGTGTCGAAATCGTGCCGGGCGAAGATCGGATCCGTGTCGGGGATGTCGCGCGGCAGCCCCGAGCGATGCGTTGCCAGCGTCCGCAAGGTAATCGGCCGGCCGTGCCACGACAGGTTGGGATAGGCGCCGGGCAGATACGCGCGGAAATCGCCATCGAGCGTGACCTTGCCGTCGGCGATAGCCTTGGCCGCCAGCGCGCCGGTGAAGCTCTTGGTGACTGATGCGATTTCGTAGATCGTATCCGGCCGCGGCAGGCTGGCACCCCCGCGCGACCTCTCGCCGTAATTGTAGAATTGCGCACGGCCGCCCTGCACGACCGCCAGCGACAGCCCCACATGGCACGGGCCGCCGAAAGATTTGGCAAGGGATGCCTCCACCGCCTGGTCCAGCGCCGAACTATGGGGATTGTCGCTTGGAAGCGCCGCCGGGGCCGCACTCGCAAATAGCAGCCCGATCGCCAAGGTCACATGTCGCATGCGTCTTTGTGCCACCATCATCGCGACGCGCCAACGCCACAGCTGGATCGGCAAGGTTTCCATGATTGAACGGCCGGTTTAGCCTGCTGGGAAAGGAGGCACGGATGCGCGTGATCGCACTGGGAATGGCATGGGCTCTGGCAGCGGCGGCACCGGCCATGGCGGAGTTTCCCGCTGACTCTATGACCTTCGCCACGTCCGCCGACGTCCTGGCGCTGATCGCCAAGGCCAAGGCGGCCATGAAACCGGGCCAGGCAAACCTGGTCCAGCCGTTGCTGCGCCTCGCGCCCTACCGCGCCTTGCTGGAGTATCGCGTCGCCGCGACCCCGGCCAACGCCCATATCCACGATGCCGAGCTGGTCTATATCGTTCAGGGCAGCGGCACGGTGATATTGGGCGGCACGCTGGTGGGTGCCAACACGATCGGCAACAATATCGTCGGCACCGGGATCGCGGGCGGCACCGTCCGTCGTCTGATTGCGGGTGACGTCTTCCTCTTGCTGGCCAACACGCCGCATTGGTTCAATCAGATCGATGGCGTGATGGTGACGCTGGCGATGCACCTGCCGCCGTCGTCGGAGGTGCCGCGCTTGTGAGGGGGCGCGGCGGGAGATAACGTCGCTTTCAAATTTCGGGGAGGATGAGATGCGGCTGTTTGTGCTTGGGGTTGCCGGCCTCGCCAGCGTCGCTCAAGCGCAGACGCCGCCCGATCCAACCGCCTTCGCCCGTTCCGCCGAAGTGCGGACGATGATCGCCAGCATGGCGCATGACATCAAACCTGACCAGGAGATGCTCTACCGTCCGCTCCTCGCTTTGCCGCCTTACACGGTCGCGGTCGAATATTGGGTGCGGCCCAAGCAGGCCGCCGCGCACCTCACCGAAGCCGAGTTCGTGATCGTGCTCGCGGGCTCGGGCACGCTGGTTTCGGGCGGCGCGCTCGCCGACGCCAAGCATTGGTATGGCGACACCAATGGCGGTCGGATCGTCGGCGGCACTAGCCGCCCGCTCAAGCCGGGGGACACCTTCTTTGTCCCCGAAGGAACGCCGCACTGGTTCGGCATCGATGGCGGCAAGCTCGTCATGTTGACCATGCACGTCCCCCGCCCATTACCCGCGGCCGCCCGCTAATGCCCCTTCGTCGATCTTCTAGCGCCGGCGCAGATCGAAAGGGACTGACATGCTCTTGACGATCATCGGCGCGCTGCTCGCCGCGGCACCCGCCACCGGCGCCAATCCTATCGCGCCTGCTCTAGCCGGTCAGGTGGAATGCCAGAGGCCGAACGAACAAGCGAAGACCTGCCGGTCGATGGCGACCTATCGGCCGCTCGGCGGCGCACGATACAGCAATAGCGCGCTCATCCTGCTGTCGCCCCAAGGGCCGGTGACATTACGGGTCACGAGCGATGTGGAAGTGAAGCATGGCGCCGTGTGCGGGCTGCTACGCCGCGAGGACCTCGACAAGGGCACTCTGATGGTTGGCGATCATGTGCTCGGTGCCAAGGAAGCCGCCCCCGGCCTGGGCCAGGTCGCGCAGGCGATGGCATCGTTGCTCGGCAAGGAGATATGCACGACCTACGAATCCACGGCTTCGGGACTGGTCGGCCGGCTTGCGGTCGATGGCGTCGCCCGCCCGGAATTCGATGTGCCGGTTAAACTGGTAGGCCCGGGGGATGGATATAAAGTCGCGCCCTGATCGGGCTGCACGACTACCGGCGTAAGATCCGTCGGCCCCTCTTCTCAATGGTGTCCCTTCTTGCCCGGATCTGGACAGAAGGCGGCGTCGTCCACCGATCGTCCGGTTCCGAACGGAAACCGGACGATCGGGGGCCGCCCGCGGGCCCCCGGCCGCGGGCGTGGCGCGGTCACTTTTGCGCCAGCGTCGTGTCCTGCGCCTTCTTGGCGTCGGCGAAGAAAGCGCCCTCTTGGGCCCACTCGGCCTTGGTACGGCAATCACGCACCGGGATGCGCTGGCCGGTGATCTGCTGGGAAACGCAATATTTGTCGCGCTTTGCGTCGTAAGTTGCCTTGAGCTTGGCCGTCTCGCCACCGGCGGCGGCGAAAGCGGGAACGGCGACAGCGCTAAGCATTGCAGCGGCGATGATAGCGGAAATTTTCATGATGAGGTTCCTCCCTCTTAAGCAGTGGCCGGCGCCTTGCCGGTCACGTCGAAGGGAGTTGCAGGAGCCGTGCCAAGTCGTGCTCCTCCCTGAACATGATCGAATTTGCGCAGACTGCCGCTATTTTTCCCAAGATATGGCGGGGCGCGCTCATCAATGGAAAACTACGCGGAAAATGGCGAAGCCGCTTTGATTTGACGGCACCGGCGGGAGATGCTCACTCGGGCTATTCGCTGGAAGGATTCCGATGAAGTTCGCCTCAGCCTTGTTGCTCGCCGCCGCCGCTCCGCTCTCGGCCCAGGTGGCGGAGCCTGCCGGCTTCGCTACCCCCGCCGACGTTCAGGCGCTCGTCGAACGTATCGGTGCCGCGATGAAGCCCGGCCAGCTGTTCGCCATGGCGCCGCTGGTGCGCGCAGGCGTGTCGGTCGCCTCGGTCGAATATTGGAAGGGCCCCGGACGCCCGGCGGTCCACCCCACCGACGCCGAATATGCGGTCGTCGTCGCCGGCGCCGGAACGCTCGTCTCGGGCGGGACGATGACCGATCCGGAAGTCACCAATCCCGGCTTGACCCAGGGCGGTAAAATCGAGGGCGGCATTTCGCGTCCGCTGGCGCCCGGCGATGTCATCATGATCCCCGCCGGCATGCCGCACTGGTTCGGCGTCAGCGGCGGCAAGCTTGCTCTGCTTGGCATCAAGCTGCCTCAGCCCGCACGGCCCTGAACCCGCGCAAGCGGGACAGAAGCAGGCCCAGCACGGCGCCAAGCAGCAACGCCGCGCCATGAATATCGCGGTTCCATGCCAGCACGATGCCGGCGCATAAGCCGATCGCCTGGGCCGCGCGCAGGAGCAACGGCCGCTCGGGCACCCCCGACTTTACTAGCAAGCCGCCGGCCAGTCCGAAGCAGGCGATCGAATTGCCGGCGCCGACTGGCTGCCACCGCAGCGCAAGCGTTTCGATTGCCAGCCCCGGGCCGAAATAGAGGACCAGCCAGCCGCGCCGTGTCCACAGCATCTCCGCGAGCGAGCCCACGATTAGCAGGATCGTCAGGTTGAACGCGGCACCAACCAATCCGCCGTCCTGGAACCACAGCGCGGTGAACAACCGATAATATTCGCCCCGTGCGATCGCCGCCGCGTCACGCTCGAACTGCGGCACAAGCGCGGGTGCGGCGATTTGCGCGGCAAATGCCAAGGCGAGCAAAAGAGTTACACTCACCGTGAGCCAGGGTCGTGCGGACGCTACAGCTGGCAGTTGCAGCCGGCCTGCGAGCGCGGCAGCGGTTACGGCGGTCAGCCAGAAGATCGCCTGAAAAGCGATCAGGCCGCCTCGCCCTCGAACTGGAGCTGCGCCAGCCGCGCATAGAGCCCTGCCTTGGCCACCAGCTCGTCGTGGCGACCCTGCTCGACGATACGGCCGCCATCCATCACGATGATGCGGTCGGCCGCGCGGACGGTGGCAAGGCGGTGGGCGATGACCAAAGTCGTGCGCTTCTTCATCAGCCGCTCGAGCGCATTCTGCACCAGCCGCTCGCTCTCCGCGTCCAGCGCCGAGGTCGCTTCGTCGAGCAGCAGCAAGGGCGCATCGCGGAGCAAGGCGCGTGCGATCGCGATCCGCTGGCGCTGCCCGCCCGACAAGCGCGCCCCTCCCTCGCCCAGGAACGTGTCGAGGCCCTCGGGCAATTCCTGCAGGAACTTGGCGGCATTGGCATTCTCGGCCGCCGCCCACAAAGCCGCGTCGTCCGCCTCCCATCGCCCGTAGCGCAGATTGTCGCGCGCCGAGGCGGCGAAGATCACGGTCTCCTGCGGCACCACCGCGATCCGCGCGCGCACCGCCGCCGGATCGGCTTGGGTCAGCGCGATCCCGTCCATCCGCACCGTGCCGACCTGCGGGTCGTAGAAACGCTGGGCAAGCTGGAAGAGCGTCGTCTTGCCCGCGCCCGAGGGGCCGACGATAGCCACCCGTTCGCCCGGTGACACGGTCAGGCTGAAATCGTGCAGCGCCGCCACTTCGGGCCGCGTGGGGTAGCGGAACTCGACATGGTCGAACGCGATCGTACCGCGCGGCGGCACGGGCAGCGCCTGCGGCTTGGCGGGCGGCGCGATCTCCGGCTTCTCGGCCAGCAATTCGCCCAGCCGTCCGGCTGCGCCCGCGCCGCGCAGCAGATCGCCATACACCTCCGTCAACGCGCCGAACGCCCCCGCGACGAAGCCGCCGGTCAGCACGAATGCCGCGATCGATCCGCCGCTCATCCGTCCTGCGGCGACGTCGGTCGCGCCCTGCCACAGCACCATCGTGATCGAACCAAAGATCAGCCCGATCACGACCGCGGTCATGATCGCGCGCACCGTGAAGCGGCGGCGGCCGACCGCGAACGCATGCTCGACCGCGACGCCGAAGCGCTCCGCCTCACGGCTTTCCTGGCCGAACGCCTGCACGATCTTCATCGCGCCGAGCGTTTCCGCCACCATCGATCCAACCTCGGCGATGCTGTCCTGCGACGAGCGGCTGAAGCCGCGCACGCGGCGCCCAAGCACGATCACCGGCCCCATGATCAACGGGATACCGAGCAACAGCATCCCCGCCAGCTTGGGCGACAGGGTGAACAGATAGACGATGCCGCCGATGCCGGTGAAGCTGTTGCGCAAAGCGATCGAGACGGTCGAGCCGACGATCTGTTCGATGATCGCCGTGTCCGACGTCAGCCGCGACGCAATCTCGGACGGGCGGTTCTCCTCGAAGAAGCGCGGCGCGAGCGTCAGCAGATTGCCCTGCACCCGGCGGCGCAAATCGGCGACCACCCGCTCGCCCAGCCACGACACGAAATAGAAGCGGCAAGCGGTCGCTATCGCCAGCACCACCACGATCATCAGCAAATAGCGGAAGGAGTCGTTCACGCTCGCCGCCGATCCGCCGCCGGCGATGAAGCCCCGATCGATCACGCGCTTGAAGCCATAAGGAATGGCCAGCGTCCCCGCCGATGCCACGACCAGCGCGGCAAGGGCGCTGGCGATCCGCCCCGGATAGCGCGCCGCCATCCCCCAGATCAGGCGCAGCTCGCCGATACGGCGGCGTTCCTTCGGGGAAGGCAATGGTGTCGGAGCTTTGGCCATATATACGCTGTAGCAAGCGATCGACGCTCAACCAATCGCACTTTCGGACGTTTGTTGCATTGCGGGGTCAATGCCTCCATCTAGTTGCTCCCAAGGGAGGCGTGTCGCTTGCTGTACGAAGCTTATGAAATGCAGCGGAGCCTGCTGGCGGGCGCCAGCGCCATGGCCGAAATGGGTTCCGAATGGATGGCCCACCCCGCAAATCCCTTCGCCCGCACCCAATTCGGTTCGATGATGGCGTCAGGGCTCGATGTCTTCGCCCACGCGTCCGCGCCACATGGCAAACCCGAATTCGGCCTGCCCTTCACGCTGATCGACGGCAAGGAAGTGCTGGTCGAGGAAGTGATCGAGGCACGCAAGCCGTTCGGCCAGCTTATTCATTTCACCCGCCCCGACGCGCCCACGGATCAGCCCAAGCTGCTGATCGTCGCACCGATGTCGGGCCATTATGCCACTCTGCTGCGCGGCACGGTCGAGCGGATGCTGCCGGGCCATGACGTGTGGATCACCGACTGGCGCGATGCGCGGCTGGTGCCGCTCGCCGACGGCGAATTCCACCTCGACGATTATATCGACTATCTCATCGGCTGGCTGGAGCATATCGGTCCCGGCGCGCATGTGCTGGCGGTATGCCAGCCGGCCGTTCCCGCCTTCGCCGCCGCCTGTATCATGTCGAGCGACAAGAACCCGGCGCGGCCGCGTTCGCTCACCATGATGGGCGGGCCGATCGACACGCGCGAAGCGCCGACCCAGGTCAACACCACCGCCACCCAGCGCCCCCACAGCTGGTTCGAACAGAACGTGATCGCGACCGTGCCCTTCTATTATCCCGGCAACGGGCGGAAGGTATATCCCGGCTTCCTGCAGCTCACCGGCTTCATGGCGATGAACTGGGGCAATCATCTCGTCAGCCACTGGCAGATGTTCCGCCATCTGGTCGACGGCGACCAGGAAAGCGCCGAGGGCACCAAGGCGTTCTACGACGAATATCGCTCGGTGTGCGACATGACCGCCGAATTCTATCTCGAGACGATCGATGTCGTGTTCCAGCGTCACCTTCTGCCCAAGGGGGAGATGATGTTCCGCGGCCGCAAGGTCGATCCCGGCGCGATCACCGATATCGCCATCCTCGCGATCGAGGGCGAGAAGGACGATATTTCAGGCGTCGGCCAGACCCGTGCCGCGCTCAAGATCACGCCCAACCTGCCGGACAAGCTGAAACATTATCTGCTCGCAAAGTCGGTCGGCCATTACGGCATCTTCAACGGCCGCCGCTGGCGCAACGAGATCGCGCCGGTGCTGGAAGGCTTCATCGCCGACGCGGACAAGCGAGCCGCCCAGGCCTGATCCGCAACCAATGCTCCGTCGTCATGCCGAACATTCCGGCATGACGACGCAAGCGCATGCTTGGCGAGGCTAGAGCGTCACCTCAGCCACATTGTCCTTATAGCTGTCCTTGGGATCCTTCCCCAGCAGCCGCGTCAGCATCGCCCCGATCGAACTCCCGCCGAGCCACAATTCCGCTTTCTCGGTATCGAGCCGCAACAGGGTCAGCTTCGGATCGTTGCGGCCGCCCTCGAACCATGCCTCGACATGCGGGTTCCACAGCCGGTCGATCGTCGCTTCGTCCTGATCGACGTTCAGCGTTCCATGGATACTGGCGAACAAATCGTGGCCTTTGCCCGTATAGGTCGCGATCGCCCGGTGCGACGATCCCCCGAGCCCGGCGATCAGCCCATTGTCCTTGGTCGTGAAGAAATAGAGCGGTCCGCCGTTCCTTTCGAACTGCGCCGTCATCGGTTGCGTATGACCGTCGCGGGCGTCGATCAGGCCGAGCATCACGAACGGCGCGGCTTTCAAGTCTTTCCAGAAACGGGCTTCGATTTCGGCGTCGTCGGCCATGCTGTATCTCCTCAGGTTCGGAGACAGAATGGTGTCAGGCGCGCGCGGTTCCGTCGTCGGGATCGGCCGGACCGCCAGCGGCGCCCGGTGGAGGCGCATTGACCGGCGGGGTGATCGACTTGCCGTCAGGGCCGGCGAATTCGATCGCCGCCTGCTCGAATGCGTCGAGCAGCGCGATCGCAACTTCGTGCCGCGCCTGGAACACCTTGTCCCAATTCTCGCTCTGCACATCGAACTGCACCTGCACTTCGATCACCGGCAGCGCGAGATCCGAAATGCCGCAGCGGACGAGCTTGCACTTGTCCTGCGCCTCGACCACCGCCTTGATCATATCCTGCACGCGGCGAAGCACGTCCGCCGGCGTATGATAGGCGATATGCAGCGTGAGCTCGACGCGGCGGCGTTTGAGCCGCGCCATATTGTGCAATTCCTTGTTGAGCAGGTTGGTGTTGGAGATCACCACCTGCTCGCCCGTGACCGCGCGGATGCGCGTGGTCTTGAGCCCGATCGCTTCGACCGTGCCGCTGGTCTTGTCCCACTTGATCGAATCGCCGCGTTGGAACGGCCGGTCGAAGATGATCGACAAAGCGGAGAACAGATCGTCGAATATGCCCTTGGCGGCGAGACCGATGGCGATGCCGCCGATGCCGAGGCCCGCGATCAGCCCGGTGACGTTCACGCCAAGATTGTCGAGGATCAGCACGATCGCGATCGCGAACAGCGTGATCGTGACAAGCAGGCGGATGATGCCGATCGCCGAGCCGAGCGCGCCGGGCTCCTCTCCGCCCGCGCGATATTCGACCACGCCGAGGATCGCTTCCCGCACCCACAAGGCGCCCTGGAGGGCGGCAGCGACCGTGAACATCACCGTGATCGTCTGCGTGACGAGCGGCGGCGGGAAAGCATAACCCGAAACCAGTTTGGCAGCGAACAGGACGATGAACCAAAGCCGCGTCGCCGCGAACACCCGGCCGATCGTCTGCGGCCAGTGCGCGCCGCCCAGCTGACGGCGGCATAGCCTCTCACCCAGCAGCCGGACGCCGTAGAGAATGGCCGCGATCGCCACGCCCGCGCCAAGCGCGATCGCGATCTGGAGATAATGGCTCAGGATCCAGGCGATGCTCTCGTTCCAGAGCAATTGGATGGTGCTGCCCGAGACGCGCAGCGGCGCTGCGGTCGCGACGTTCGAAGAGACTGGCATATCAGGCCGCCTTTGCCTGCTTTTTGCCTTCCTTCGCAAGCTCGTCGAGGAAAGCGATGAGCGCGCGTTCATGGCTGTCCAGCCATTGCGTCGCCCGGGGCAATTTCAGCGTGCACAATTCGCTCGCGTCCCCGCCGCGGCACAGCTCGATCAGGGCGGGGTGGACATAGGATTTGCGGCTGATCGCCGGCGTATTGCCAAGCGCGGCCGCGACCGCTTCCAACATGGCCTTGAGGCCAGGCCTGCCGTCCTTGGCGGTACTCAGGATATGCTCGAAGGCGAGCAGGCTCGCGCCCCAGGTCCGGAAATGCTTCGCGGTGAAGTCGCCGCCCGTGGCATCGCGGATATAATCGTTGACCTCGGCCGATCCGACCGGCTGGGGCGCGCCGTCATCGTCGAGATATTCGAACAGATGCTGGCCCGGCAGATCCTGCGTACGGCGCACGATCGCTGCCAGCCGCCGATCCTCGATCGTCAGCCGCTGCTTCTTGCCCGACTTGCCGATATATTCCAGCCGCAGCTTGCCGCCCGTGACCTTCGCATGCCGGTTGCGCAGGGTGGTGGCGCCGAAGCTCTTATTCTCCTTGGCATAGGCCTCGTTACCGACGCGGATATGGCCGAGGTCGAGCAACCGCACCACTGCCGCGATGACCGTATCCCGCGCCAGCTTGCGGCCGGCGAGATCGGCGTCGACCTTGGCCCGCAATTTCGGCAGCGCCCGCCCGAAATCGGCGCAGCGTTCATATTTGTCGGCCTCCTGCGCCGCGCGGAAATCGACGTGATAACGATATTGCTTGCGCCCGCGCGCATCGATGCCGGTCGCCTGGATATGCCCGTTGGCGAAAGGGCAATACCACGCGTTGGTATAAGCCGGCGGCAGGGCGATCGCGTTGAGCCGATCGATCTCGTCGCGATTGGTGATGCGCTCGCCCGAGGAGGCGAAATAGGCCCAGCCATGGCCTGCGCGCTTACGAGTTATACCGGCTGTCTTGTCGTCGACATGACGCAATCTGGATGATGACATGAGGCGTGAACGTGATCCGCCTTGCGTCGTTCCGCCTACGGCTGCCGATGTCCCTTAATGGCCGATCCGTCGGCGGTCGCGCAGCCAGATCCACACCGCGCAGGCGATGCCAGTCGCGGCGCCGGCCAGCACGCCGACCGTCGGCTGTCCGCTGAGGGCGCCGGCGATCGCTCCGACAAGGATGGCGAGCGCGATGAAGGCGCCGCCGGCGGCGCTTTGGGGTTCAGTGGCCATGTGGCTTTCCTGCCAGTTCCCCGAACTTTCCGCCAGCTGCGCATGACGGGCGCAAAACAAATCGGGCAAAGGAAGCTGGCGGCACGGCCAGTCAGCCTTTAGGACGAATATATGGTTCCGGTTTTGCCGCGGCACGCTCTGCGTCTATCGGTCGCGGCCGCCCTCCTCCTCCCGCCGAAGGCCGTCCTGGGCCAGGATGCGGCCCCGAGCGTGACGGTGCCCGCTGCACCGGCGCCCCCGCCCGCACCTGTCGCGGACAGCGCGGCGGATCTCGCTCCGATGCCCGATCTGGGCGTCGACTGGCCGGATCCGGCCAAGATCGACGCCGCACCCACGGCCGGCCCGACCGAAGTCAAAGGCATCGCGGCGGACCGGTTGCAGCATTATCGGGTCGTACTCGAAGGCGCCGATGCGCTGGGATCGGACTTCCGAACGCGCTTCGACGAATTGTCCGCGCTCGTCACGAACCAGGGCAAGCCCGCCAATGCGGCGCAGATCAACCGCCGCGCGCGCGACGACGAGGAACTTGTTCGCCAACTGCTTGCCGCCGAGGGTCATTATGATGGCCGCGTTGTCGCGACCGTGAATTCGACGCCGGACAGCGGGCAGACGATCGTCCGGGTCACGGTGACCCCGAGCGATGCCTATCAGTTCAGTTCGGTGACGCTGCCGGGGATCGAGGGCGCAGGTGCCGAAGCGCCGGCGCTGGCCAAGCAATTTGCCATCAAGGAAGGCGACGCGGTCGATGCCGACGCGGTGCTGGCCGCCGTCACCGCTTTCAAGGTCGCGCTCGGCCGCGAAGGCTATCCGTTCGCCAAGGTCGGCGAGCCGCAGGTCGCGATCGATCACCAGCTCAACAAAGCCACGCTCACGCTTGCGGTCACACCCGGCGCCCGCGCCCGCTTCGGCCGGATAATACCCACAGGTCCCAAGCGCACTTTCTCGGCCGAGCATCTGGCGACGATCGCGCGCTTCCACCCCGGGCAGCAATATGATGCCGCCCGGATCGACGATTTCCGCCGCGCCCTGATCGCCACGGGACTCGTGTCGGCGGTGACGATCACGCCGACGCCGACATCCGATCGCAATGTGGTCGATATCGCGGTCCATATCGATCGCGCGCCGCCGCATACGATCGCGGGCGAACTCGGCTACGGCACCGGCGAAGGCGTGCGCGCGGAGGCGTCGTGGCAGCATCGCAACCTGATCAAGCCCGAGGGCGCGGTCACCTTCCGCGGCGTCGCCGGCACGCGCGAGCAATCGCTCGGCGCGGTGCTGCGCCAAAGCAACTTCCACGCCCGCGACCGCATCCTCAATGCGCAGATCGTCGCATCGCACAGCAATTTCGATGCGTATGATGCCAAGACCTTCACGATCGGCGCGAGCATCGAACGCCAGACCAATATCATCTGGCAGAAGACCTGGACCTGGTCGCTCGGGTCCGAATTCGTGGCCACGGACGAGAAAGACACGGTCGTCGCGACCGGCGCTCCTCGCCGCCGCACGTTCCTGGTCGCAGCCGCGCCGACCAGCCTGGGTTATGACGGCTCCGACGATCTGCTCAACCCGACGCGTGGCTTCCGCCTGTCGGGCCGGCTTTCGCCCGAACTTTCGCTGCAGGCGGGCACGCATGCTTATGTGAAGATGCAGATCGACGCGAGCGGCTATCAGCCGTTCGGCGAGCGGGTCGTCGTCGCCGGGCGCGTGCGGTTCGGGTCGATCGATGGCGTGTCGCGCGACAGTATCGCGCCGTCGCGGCGCTTCTATTCCGGCGGTGGCGGATCGGTGCGCGGCTATGGCTATCAGAAGATCGGGCCGGTCGACGTCGATGGCGATCCCGTCGGCGGGCGTTCGCTCAGCGAATTCTCGCTCGAGGCGCGCGTGCGCTTCGGCGCCTTCGGCGTCGTCCCATTCCTCGACGCGGGCAATCTGTATGAGGGGGGCCTGCCGAAGATATCGGGCCTGCGCTACGGCACGGGTCTGGGCGTGCGCTATTATTCCAGCTTCGGTCCGATCCGCGTCGATGTCGGCACGCCGCTCAATCGCCGCTCGGGTGAATCGCGCGTTGCGGTCTACGTCTCGCTCGGTCAGGCCTTCTGATGGCCGACGACGTCACCACCGACGTTGCGGTCGAAACCGAACCGCGCGTGCCGCGCCGCCGTTGGCGCGTCCTGCGCGCGCTCGGAATCGGCTTCCTCGCCCTGGTGGCGCTTTTCCTCATCGCCTTGTGGAGCATCGACACCCAACCGGGCCACCGCCTGATCGCGGATCGCATCGCCGCGATGCGCCCGACGAGCGGGCTGCGCATCAAGATCGGTCGGATCGAAGGCTCGATCTGGCGCCGCGCCACCCTGCGCGACGTGCGGCTTTACGATCTGAAGGGGCAATTCTTCGAGGCTCCGGAGATCCGGCTGGACTGGCACCCCCTGGATTGGGCGCATAACCTGCTCAATATCGAGCAGCTATCGGCGCCATTGGTCATTCTCGACCGCCTGCCCGCGCTCAGGAGTAAACCCGGCAGCCCGATCCTGCCCGGCTTCGACATCCACATCGGCGCGTTGCAGGTCGATCGGCTCAAGCTTGGCCGCGCCGTCGCCGGCCACGCCGAGATCGTGCGCCTGGCAGGCAAGGCCGATATCCACGGCCGCCGTGCCATGATCGGCCTGCGCGCAACGAGCACCGGGCGCGACCGCCTGCTGCTCGATCTCGATGCCGAGCCCGATGGCGACAAGTTCCGGCTGAAAGCGGAACTGGATGGACCCGCCGGCGGGGTGGTCGCTGGGCTTGCCGGCTTGCGTGAAGGGACCACGCTGCGTGTCGGCGGCCATGGCACATGGCACGCCTGGGACGGGGCGATGCGCGGCACGCTTGGCGGTAAGGATGTCGCAGACCTGGGCCTGGGGGTCCGCAATGGGCGCTATAGCCTTGCGGGCACGGTCGCGCCCTCCTTCTTCCTGGCCGGGAAACTCCAGCGGCTGACTGCGCCGAGGATCAAGGTCGCGGGCGCCGCGACGCTCGCCGACCGCAAACTCGACGGCCGCATCAACCTCGCCTCGCCCGCCTTGCAATTCGCCGCGGCCGGCGGGATCGACCTCGGCGGCTCCGCTTTCTCGAACCTCTCGATCGACGCCAGATTGCTCAGGCCGCCAGCGCTGTTCCCGAACATGACCGGGCGCGACGTCCATCTCCATGCGCTACTCGACGGGCCCTTCCGTACGACGGCTTTCCGCTATTCGCTGTCGAGCCCGCACATCGCATTCGATACGACCGGCTTCGACAATATCCGCGCAGTCGGTGAGGGCCGCTGGTCGCACGCGCCGGTATCGGTTCCGATCAGGCTGCAGGCGACGCAGGTCACCGGGCTCGGCACGGTCGCGGGCGGCATATTGCGCAACCTGTCCGTCGCGGGCGTGCTCAAGGTCGATCCCAAGACCGTGGTCGGCAACGATCTTTCCCTCAATTCCGACAAGCTCAAGGGCAAGCTCCAGCTGCGGCTCGACCTTGTCTCCGGTCGCTATGACATCGCCGTCGCCGGCGGGCTCGCGCGCTATCTGATCCCCGGCCTCGGCATCGTCGATGTGCAGACGAAGGTCAGCGTATTGCCCGGACCCAATGGCGTCGGCACGATCGTGTCCGGCACCGGCCAGGCGATCGTGCGGCGCTTCGACAACGCCTTCCTCGCAAGCCTTGCCGGGGGCAATCCGCGCATCGACACGCGGCTCGTGCGGACGCCGGATGGCGTGATGCATTTCTCGAACACGCTGCTGACCGGTCCCGCCATCCGCATCCTTGGCGCCGGCATCCGGCGTCGTGACGGCACGTTCCAGTTTGCCGGAGCAGGCACGCAGACCAGTTACGGGCCCTTCAGGATCCAGCTCGACGGGGCGATCGATCATCCCAAGGTACAATTGCAGCTCGACCGCCCGGTCGAGGCGCTCGGCCTCACCCAGGTTGCTCTCAATCTCGATCCGGTGCCGGAAGGCTTCCAGTTCCGCGCGGCGGGCGGATCGCTGGCCGGTCCGTTCCAGGCACATGGTCTGATCCGCACCGGGCCCAATCAACCGACGATGATCGAGATCGCCGATCTCGCAGTCTCCGGCACCCACGCCAAGGGCGTTCTGACCTCGGGAACCGGGGGCTTCACCGGCCGGCTCGATCTGGCCGGAGGCGGGATTGGCGGCTCGATCAGCTTTGCGCCGCAAGGTGCACTGCAGCGGATCGAACCGCATCTTACATTTGCCGGCGCGTCGATCGCGGCAGCCCAGCCGATCAGGGTGCGGCGCGGCCGCGCCGACGGGGCCGTCCTGCTCGATCCCGCCGGTACCGTCATCGATGGCAGCCTGCGCGCGATCGGGCTTGCGCGCAGCGGCGTTTCGCTGGCCCGTATCGGTGCCGAGGCACATCTCAAGGCAGGACAAGGCACGGTTGCGATTACCGCGGCGGGGACACGCCGCCGCGCCTTCGATATCGCCGCCACCGCGACGCTGACGCCAGGCCACATGTCGGTGACGGGCAAGGGCAATGTCGAAGGCAAGCCGCTGACCCTGGCCGGGCCGGTCGAACTGACCATGACCGACGATGCCTGGACGCTGGCCCCCGCCCGTATCGCTTATGCGGGTGGCGAGGCGACGCTCTCCGGCCGTTTTGGCCGCAATTCGGCCAGTATCGATGCCGGCCTGGAACATATGCCGCTGGCCTTGCTCGACATCTTCAACCCCAATCTCGGTCTGGGCGGCTATGCCAGCGGCAAGTTCAGCTTCCGTCACGACGCCGGCGGCGCCCCGACCGGCCGCATCGACGTCGCGGTGCGCGGTATCACGCGCTCGGGACTGGTACTGAGTTCGCAGCCGGTCGATCTCGGCCTGGCGGCGGTGTTGACTGAGCGGGGCCTGGCGGGCCGCGCGGTCGTCGTCAGCAACGGCAAGACGCTCGGGCGGGGACAAGCGCGCATCGCGCCGCTGCCGCCGGGCAACGACATCCTGGCACGCCTGCTCCACGCACCTTTGTTCGCGCAAATCCGCTATGCCGGTCCCGCCGACACATTGTGGCGGCTGATCGGAGTCGAGACGATCGACCTGTCGGGCCCGCTCTCGGTTGCGGCCGACATCGGCGGCACGCCCGCCGACCCCAAGATCAGCGGGCGGTTGGCCAGCGACGGCGCGCGGATCGAAAGCGCGGTCACCGGCACGGTGATCGATGGCATCAAGGCATCGGGCAGCTTCGACGGCTCGCGCCTCAACATCGATCAGATGACGGGACGGGCGGGCAGCGGCGGCACCGTCAGGGGCCGCGGCAGCTTCGATTTCGGCGCCGGCAAGGGCCTTGGCATAGATCTCGCGATCCAGGCGCAGAATGCCGTGCTGCTCAATCGCGACGATATCGGTGCGACCGTCACCGGCCCGCTCACCCTGAAATCGAACGGCGTCAGCGGCACGATCGCGGGCGATCTGCAGATCGAAAAGGGCCGCTTCAAGATGGGCAGCGCTGCCGCCGCGCAGGTTCCGCGTCTCAAGGTGGTGGAGCTCAATCGTCCCGACGACGATGACGATGACGATTATGCTCCGGTGCCGTGGACGCTCGACCTGAAGGCGCACGCCCCCAGCCGCCTCATGGTGACCGGCATGGGATTGGACAGCGAATGGCGCGCGGATCTGACCATCAAGGGTGCGGTCGACAATCCGGCAATCGGCGGCCGCGCCGATCTCGTGCGCGGCGGTTATCAATTCGCCGGCCGCCGCTTCAATCTCGACCGCGGTTCGATCCGCTTCACCGGCGAGGCGCCCGCCGATCCGGTGCTCGACATCACCGCGCTGGCCGACATTCAGGGGCTGAACGCGACCATCCACGTCACCGGCACCGGGCTCCACCCGGATATCGCCTTCCAGAGCACGCCCGCTTTGCCCGAGGATGAGCTGCTGTCGCGGCTGCTGTTCGGCACTTCGATCACCAACCTGTCCGCACCCGAAGCGCTGCAATTGGCGGCGGCCGTGGCCGGCCTGCGCGGCGGAAGCGGCGGCGGGCTCAATCTCGATCCGATCAACGCGATCCGCAAGGCGGTCCACCTCGATCGGCTGCGCATCCTGCCGGCGGACGTCACCACCGGCCAGAAGAGCGCGATTGCCGCGGGCAAGAATGTCGGGCGGCGCACCTATGTGGAGCTGATCACCGACGGCGCCGGCTATTCAGCCACCAGCGTGGAATTCCGCATCACCCGCTGGCTGTCGGTGCTGTCGACCATCTCGACCATCGGCCGGCAGAGCGTCAATCTGCGCGTTTCGAAGGATTATTGATAGGTTCGCCGATCGCCTTCCGTTCCCAATATCCTGCTCAAGCGGGACACCGCTTCGCCTATGTTACCGAGGGCGACAAAGACGCGGCTTTCCGCCTCAGCGGTAATGACGGGGTAGGTTCAGCGCAGCGACCGCCTTAGTGTAAGGCCGGCTCCGTCGCCCGCGCCGCATGATGCGCCCGGAACAGCTTGCCGCGCTCCGTGATTAGCACTACCCCCAGTGCGGCCAGCCCGAGCAGGAAGAAGCCCAGCGCCAAAGGCACGACGGTGCCGTTGAAAGCCTGGCCGATCGCCAGTCCCAGCAGGGCGCCGCCGCAAGTCGAGACGAAGCCCTGGACCGACGACGCGGTACCGGCGATCTCGCCGACATTCTCCATCGCCATAGATCCGAAGTTCGAACCGATCAGGCCGAAGCAGAACATCGTGGCCCATTGCAGGATCGCGAAGCTCAGCATGGTCTCGTGCCGGGTCATCGCAACGACGACATGGACGGCGCTGACCCCGATCAGGCCCAGCAGCGCCGTGTGCGAGACCTTGCGCGTGCCGAAACGCTCGACGATGCGCGAGTTGATGAAGGCCGACACCGCCATCGACAGGCCTACGCCCGCGAACACCGCCGGAAACCATTTCGGCGCATGGAAAATGTCGGCGAAGATCTGCTGGACGGAATTGATGAAGCCCATCAGCGACCCGAAGATGAGCGTCATCGCGAGCATGTAGCCCAAAGCGGTCCGCTCGCGCAGCGTCTGCGCGATTCCCTGCCCGATCGCGCGTGCCGACAAGGGCCGCCGATATTCGGGATGCAATGTCTCGTGCATCAGAAAGCCCGAGATGATCACGACCACGCCGGCGAAACCCGCCAGGAAGAAGAAGATCAGCCGCCAGCTGCCGAGCAGCATGATCAACTGGCCGATGCTCGGCGCCATGATCGGCACCGCCAGGAAGATCATGAAGGAGATCGACATGACCCGCGCCATCTGGCGTCCGGAGAAGCAATCGCGCACGATCGACACCGTCAAGACGCGCCCCGACGCGCCGGCAATGCCCTGGAACAGGCGCGCCGCCAACAATGCCTCGAAGCTTTGGGACAGGCCGGCGATGATGCTCATCGTGCTGAACAGCAGCAGGCTGACGACGAGGATCGGCTTGCGCCCATAGCTGTCCGACAGCGGCCCGTAGACGATCTGCGCTGCACCGAAACCGAACACGTAAATCGCGATCACCCATTGTTGGTGATTTTCGGTGGCGATATTGAGCGAACGCCCGATCTCGGGCAGCGCCGGCAACATCGAATCGATACCGAGCGGGGTGACCGCCATCAGCGATGCGATCAGCGCGACGAACAGCCCGAACGCCATGCCGGGCCCGGCGCCCTGGGACGCGGGTTTTGGATCGATTTGTGTGGGCATGGAAGCCTCTATGCCGCCTTTGCTGCGGTGCGGCAAGGATCAGGCAAAGAAAAACGGCCGCAAACCAGGTTGGTCTGCGGCCGCCTTTAAGAATGTCGTTGAAGCTTAGACCGTGGCCTTCGGCTTGCGGCCGGGCTTGGCGCCACCCGTGCGCGGCTTGCGGCCGAGCCCGATCTTGTGCGCCAGCGCGCGGCGCTGCTCGGCATAATTGGACGCGACCATCGGATAATCGCGCGCAAGGCCAAAGGCTTCGCGATAGGTTTCCGGGGTGTAGCCATGCTGCGAGATGTGGCGGCGAAGCATCTTATACTGCTTCCCGTCGATCATGCTCACGAGATAATCGGGCTTGACCGATGCGCGGGCGGAAACTGCGCCCTTGGGCTTTTCAGCCTGCGGCTCGGGGGCGCCGGTGCCGACCTGCTGGAGCGCAGTATAAACGCTCTGGATCAGGCTACCCACTTCGGCGGTGGGAACGCTGTTGTTGCTGACGTGAGCTGCAACAATGTCGGCCGTGAGGGTAATCAATTCCTGATTGTCAGTCGCCACTTTAATACTCCTTGGGGAAACGGCGCATATAGGAGGCGATTTCTGCCTCCGCCAGCTATAGCTAAGGCTTAACTGTAATTTATCCCCGATTAATGCACGATTGATCGTGGCGCGGCGATCCTGACGGGCGCGCGTTGCACAAGCCTTTTCGCCTTCCCATATCCCGGCCACAACTTACGGGACGGGCAATGAGCGAAGACAAGATCGGCTGGCATGGAACGACAATCCTGTCGGTGAGAAAGAATGGTAAGGTGATCGTGGCTGGCGACGGCCAGGTCAGCCTCGGCAATACGGTGATCAAGCCCAATGCGCGCAAGGTGCGTAGGCTGGGCAATGGCGAGGTGATCGGCGGTTTCGCCGGCGCCACCGCCGATGCTTTCACCCTGTTCGAACGGCTCGAGCGCAAGCTGGAACAGCATCGCGGTCAATTGCTGCGGGCGGCGGTCGAACTCGCCAAGGATTGGCGCACGGACAAATATCTCCGCAACCTCGAAGCCATGATGATCGTCGCCGACAAGGAAGTTACTTTGATCCTAACCGGTAATGGCGATGTGCTTGAGCCCGAAGCAGGCGTCGCCGCGATCGGATCGGGCGGCAATTATGCGCTCGCCGCGGCCCGCGCGCTGGTCGATTACGAAGACGATGCGGAAACGATCGCGCGCAAGGCGATGCAGATCGCAAGCGAGGTCTGTGTCTTCACTAATGGCAACCTGACGATCGAGACGCTGGACAGCGCGACCTAATTCGCACCGTCCGCTTCGACCCCTCCTTTTCCGCCCTCCCCGCGCGGGAGGAAGATAGAGTATCCAATGAACGACGCACTTACCCCCAAGGCCATTGTTGCTGCGCTCAACGAGCACATTATCGGCCAGGACGACGCCAAGCGCGCGGTCGCGGTCGCGATGCGCAACCGCTGGCGCCGGCAGAAACTCGCGCCGGAACTGCGCGACGAGGTCAGCCCCAAGAACATCCTCATGATCGGGCCCACCGGCTGCGGCAAGACCGAGATCAGCCGCCGCCTCGCCAAGCTTGCCGATGCCCCGTTCGTGAAGGTCGAAGCGACCAAGTTCACCGAGGTCGGCTATGTCGGCCGCGACGTCGAGCAGATCGCCCGCGACCTCGTTGAGGAAGCGATCCGGCTCGAGAAGGAACGCCGCCGCGCCGCGGTGAAGGACAAGGCCGAGGAAGCGGCGATGGCCCGCCTGGTCGACGCCTTGGTTGGCAAGGACGCCTCGGAAGCGACCCGCGCGTCGTTCCGGCAGCGCTTCCAGGACGGCCATCTCGACGACAGGGAAATCGAGATCGAGGTTGAGGATAGCGGCAACGGCACGATGGAGATTCCCGGCGTGCCCGGCCAGGTCAGCATGCTCAATCTGTCCGAGATCATGGGCAAATTGGGCGGCGGTCGCATGAAGAAGCGCAAGCTGCCGGTGCGCTCCGCCTGGACCAAATTGGTCGAGGAAGAAGCCGACAAGCGCCTCGATCAGGAGGACGTCGCTCGGGTGGCGCTGGCGGACGCCGAAGCCAACGGCATCGTCTTCCTCGACGAGATCGACAAGATCGCGGTCAGCGACGTGCGCGGCGGATCGGTCAGCCGCGAAGGCGTGCAGCGCGATCTGCTGCCGCTGATCGAGGGCACGACGGTCGCGACCAAATATGGGCCGATGAAGACCGACCATATCCTGTTCATCGCGTCGGGCGCGTTCCACGTCGCCAAGCCAAGCGATCTGCTGCCCGAGCTGCAGGGTCGCCTGCCGATCCGGGTCGAGCTGAAGCCGCTGACCGAACAGGATTTCGTGCGCATCCTGTCGGATACGCGCGCCAGCCTGACCACCCAATATCGTGCACTGCTCGGCACCGAGCAGGTCGAACTGACCTTCACCGAAGACGGCATCGCCGCGATCGCGCGGACCGCCGCCCAGGTGAATGACAGCGTCGAGAATATCGGCGCCCGCCGCTTGCAGACGATGATGGAGAAGCTGCTCGAGGATGTGAGCTTTCACGCCGAGGATCGCGGCGGCACCACGCTCACGATCGACGGGGCCTATGTGGATTCGCAGCTGGCGGCGGTCGCGCGCGACACCGACCTCAGCAAATATGTCCTGTAGCGTGCAGCGGCCTGCGCGTGGAGAGCGAGGTTAAGGCTCTTCCGCCGCTCGAAGCACGCACGGGACTTGGGTGGGTGCGCTGCCATTCCCCCGATTGACTCGACGGAGGATCGCGGCGACCCTTGCCCAAGGGGGGCGTCGCGTGAGACCATCATTGCCGATTGCAATCGCGGCCGCGGTGCTGGCGACGCCCGCCCTTCATGCCGTGAAGGCGAAGATCGGCCAGTTCGCGCCCGACTTTCGCGTGACGACCGTCAGAAAAGACAAGATCGATCTCGCGTCGCTCCGCGGCAAGGTGGTGATCGTCAATCGTTGGGCGACCTGTGCGTGCCATGCCGCGCCGAATTCATCCTGTTCGAGCAATATACGCCATTACGCGCGAAATATGGCTTCACCGTCATCGCGATCGAGACCGGCGGTGCCGAAGCGAACAAGGCGATGCGCGAGGTCGCCAATATGGTGCATTTCCCCGTGGTGTTGGGTGATCGTGCGCATGCCGACGCCTATCCGATCATCGATAACGGCGTCCCGACCAACTATGTGATCGATCGCGCCGGCGTGGTGCGCTACGCCAAGGCCGGGGCCTTCGAACTGGACGAACTGGAAAAGGTCATCGTCCCGCTGCTCAACCAGCCCGCCCCTGCCGACGCCCCCGCGGCCGCACCGGCCCGGTAACGCCCGCTCGACAGCGGGCGCGGGCCTTGCCACAGCAGCCTGATGTCCCTCACCGAACGCATTCTCGCCCCCATCGCCGCCTGGATCATCGCCGTGATCTCCGCCGGCGGCTATGCCGGCATCGCCTTCCTGATGGCGATCGAGAGCGCCTGTATCCCGCTCCCGTCCGAGATCATCATGCCCTTCTCGGGGTATCTGGTCTCGACCGGCCGCTTCAATCTGTATCTGGTCGCGACCGCCGGCGCGATCGGCTGCAATCTCGGCTCGATTGTCGCCTACGAGGTCGGCAAGCATGGCGGCCGCGCCTTCGTCGCGCGCTGGGGCCGCTACGTGCTGCTCAACATGGACCATCTCGACCAGGCGGAGCGCTTCTTCGCCCGCTGGGGCAGCATCACCGTGCTGGTGTGTCGCCTGCTGCCGTTCGTGCGCTCCTTCATCGCCTTTCCCGCCGGCGTCGCCCGCATGCCGCTGCTCCGCTTTCACATCTATACCTTCATCGGCTCGTGGCCGTGGTGCTTCGCGCTGGCGTGGGTCGGCATGAAGCTGGGCGCCGCCTGGGCGACCGATCCGCGCCTGTCGCACATCCTCCACGGCGCCGATGCCGCCGTCGTCGCCGCTCTCGCCGCCGGCATTGTCTGGTTCGTGTGGCGCGAAATCAAGAAGCGTAAGGCGCGCTAGGCCCGCAACGGCCAACGCCCCACCTCGACATGCTTCGTCTGCCCCACGAAGCTATCGATCAGCACGAAATCCTCCACGGTCCAGACGATCGGGTCGATCTCCGTCTCGAACGTCAGTTCGTTGCCGTAAAGCAATGTGATGTGCGGCCGGAAGCGCCGCTCCAGCCGGACATCCATGCCCGCCCGGATCAGTCGAAGGCCGAGCCGTTCGCGAAACAGGCGAAGGTGATCGAGCGGCTCGCCCGGCAACAGTACGATCGATGTGGCCCCGCCGGCCAGCCGATCGAACATGACCGGGAACGGGCTTGCCTCCATATCTGTGACAGCCTCCGCGGCTTCTTCCCGCAAACCCTCCGGCAAGGCGCCTTCGTGCACCAGGTTCAAAGTACTGATGTGCAGCCGATCGGCACCCACCGGTTTGCCACCCACAGGCAGCAATGCGGTCGCCTTGGCCAGACGCAGGCGAATGTCTTTCGGCGGCTGAATTGCAAAGAACAGATTGTGCACCGCAAGCTGCGGCGACGAAGCCGATCGGGGCATCGCGAACTCCGATAAATGACCAGGATTTGTTCTTCCTATGTTCTTCCTGCAATCGGCTGCAACCGCGATCCGGTCCGGATCGGACCTTCGCCCATGGTCAAGGCTGGAGGAGAGCGGCAGCGATTGACCGTGGTAATCGCCTCGGACATTCGGAGCGGGGAGGAATCGATGGGCGAGATCAGGCTGCATCCAAGCTGGCTCGAACCGCTGAAGGGCGAGTTTGACGATCCCTACATGCAGGCCCTGCGCAGCTTCCTGCTGCGCGAGAAGCAGGCGGGCAAGCGCATCTTCCCGAAACCCGCCGACTGGTTCCGCGCGCTCGATCTGACCCCGCTGGAGGACGTGCGCGTCGTCATCCTCGGCCAGGATCCCTATCACGGCGAAGGCCAGGCGCATGGCCTGTGCTTCTCGGTCCAGCCGGGGGTCCGCACGCCGCCGAGCCTCGTCAACATCTACAAGGAAATGGAACGCGACCTCGGCATCCCGCCCGCGCGCCACGGCTTCCTCGAACATTGGGCCAGGCAGGGCGTGCTGCTGCTCAACGCGGTGCTGACCGTGCAGATGAGCATGGCCGCATCGCATCAAGGCCGCGGCTGGGAACGCTTCACCGACGCCATCATCCGCCTGGTCAATGCGCGGCCCGAGCCGGTCGTGTTCATGCTGTGGGGCAATTACGCGCAGAAGAAGGCGGCGTTCGTGGACAGTATCGACAAGGGCGGGCGCCACCTCGTGCTCAAGGCCGCCCACCCCTCGCCCTTGTCCGCGCATAGCGGCTTCTTCGGCTGCAACCATTTCTCGAAGGCGAATGCCTTCCTCACGGCCCATGGCCGGCAGCCGATCGACTGGCAGCTGCCCGCGCCGGGTTAGGCGTCGCGCTTGGTCGCGGGAATGAAAGCGACCAGCCGATTGTCGCACCACAATTCGCAATCGACTTCATTGGTCTCGGCGCGCGCCGCCTCGATCGCAGCGACGTCATCGGCCGCGTCGAACGTGGCCGTGCTGGAAACGCGGTCATCCCGGAGGCGGTAGAGCCTGTAGCTGATCATCGCCGCTCCCCCGACCCCTCCGCCAAGCGCAACGGATCGTTACGGGGACGTTATAGTCTTTCGTGGGCCGCGCCACCACCCTTTTGCGGCACGATCCGGGCGCCGCATTGGCTTTCGGTTCGGCTTGGCTAGAAGGCGCGCATGACACGCACCCTTCGTCTCGGCACGCGCGGCTCGCCGCTTGCTTTGTGGCAGGCGAATATGGTCGCGGCTGCCCTGCGCGCCGCGCACGATTGGAACGAAGCCGCGATCGAGATCGTGCCGATCCGCACCACCGGGGATCGGGTGCAGGATCGCGCGCTGGCGGACATTGGCGGCAAGGCGCTGTGGACCAAGGAGCTCGACCGCGCCCTGCTCGCCGGCGACATCGATTTCGCGGTCCACTCTATGAAGGATGTCGAGACGATCCGTCCCGCCGAGATCGTTATCGCCGCGATGCCGCCGCGCGCCGACACGCGCGACCGGCTGATCGGGGCGGACAGCATCGCCGCGCTTCCCCAAAACGCGCGCGTCGGCACCTCGTCGCCGCGCCGGGCCGCCCAGATCCGCCGCGCCCGCCCGGACGCACAGATCCTCTTGTTCCGCGGCAACGTCGACACCCGCCTGCGCAAGCTGGCCGAGGGCGAGGCCGACGCCACTCTGCTGGCCGCCGCCGGTCTCGACCGGCTCGGCCGCGGCGATATCGGCACGCCGCTCGACTTCCTCCCCGCGCCTGCTCAGGGGGCGGTGGGCGTCGAGGCGCGGGCGGGCGATGCCGCGACGCGGGCGTTGCTCGCCGCGATCGACGATGCCGCGACCAGCCGCTGCGTGCTGGCCGAGCGCGCCTTGCTTGCCGCATTGGGCGCCGATTGCCGCTCCCCCGTCGCCGCGCTGGCCTGCGTCGAGGGCGACGCGATCCTGCTCCGCGCCGAAATATTGAGCGAAGATGGCGCCCTGTGGGAAAGCGGGGAGGCTCGCTTCGCCATCGCCGACGCCGCCGGGCCGGCTGCATTGGCCCGCACCCTGCTCGATCGCGCGCCGCCGCCGCTGCGCGCTTTGTTCGCCGCATGAGGCCGGTGCTGGTTCTGCGGCCCGAGCCGGGCGCGTCCGCCACCTTCGCGCGCGCCACCGCGGCCGGCCTCCAGGCGATCCCCGCACCGATCTTCACGCTCAAATCGGTGGCGTGGGACGCACCCGCTCCGCGCGAGCATGATGCATTGATGCTGACCAGCGCCAATGCCGTGCGCCACGCCGGCGCCGCGCTCGATCTCTATCGCGCCCTGCCCGCCTACGCCGTCGGCGAAGCCACCGCCGTCGCCGCGAGCGCCGCCGGCTTCGCCGATGTCCGCGTCGGCGCGAGCGATGCCGCCGCGTTGATCGGGCTGATGGCGCGGGATGGCGTGGCCCGCCCGCTTCACCTCGCCGGCCGCGATCGCAAGTCCGGGGCCGCGCCCTTCCCCATCGCGCGGCGGATCGTCTATGCCGCCGATCCGGTCGCGGCCCTCCCCGGCGCCGCCCGCGCCGCGCTGGGCCGTGGCGCAGTCACCCTGGTCCACTCGCCGCGCGCCGGCAGGCTGTTCGCCAGCCTGCTTGCCGCCGCCGAACTAAGCCCCCTCACCGTCTCGATCGCCGCGATCAGCGCGGACGCGGCATCGGGCAGCTGGAAAGAGGCCGCGATCGCCGCCACGCCCGATGATGCGGCACTGTTGGCGGCGGCCCTGTCTCTGTGCGACAAGGCGCCATGACCCAGACCGACTATTACGGGACGACCAGGCGGCGGGGGCGTTATGGCCTCTTGCTGATCGCATTCGTCGCATTCGTGCTCGGCGTCGGTGCCACGATCCTCGCCGTCCGCAATTGGGATCGGCTCGCGGGCCTCATCCGCCCGGCTGCCAAGGTCGCCGCAATCGTGCCCGCGCCGGCCCAGCCGGTCGTCCGCCCGATGCCGCCGCCCAGTGATCCGGCGCTCGATGAGCGGCTCGCCGCGATCGAATCGCGCGTCAACATGCTGGATGCCCGCGCGGCCGAGGCGTCGGGCGACGCCGATCGCGCCGAGGCGTTGCTGATCGCTTTCGCCGCCCGCCGCGCGCTCGATCGCGGCCAGCCGCTCGGCTATATCGAAGGGCTGCTGCGCGACCGCTTCGGTAGCAGCGACGCCCCCTCGGTCGTCCAGATCATCGCCGCCGCGCAGCGCCCGGTCACGCTCGCCCAGCTGCGCGACGGCCTGGAAGCGCTGCGCCCCACGCTCGTGACGCGCGGTTCGGATCAGGCCTGGTGGCCGGGCTTCAAGCATGAGCTGTCCAGCCTGTTCGTGGTGCGCCGCGCCGACCAGCCCTCGACCGTCCCGGCCGATCGCCTGACCCGTGCCGAGCACGCGCTCGAGGAGGGCCAGGTCGACGCCGCCGCCGCCGAGGTCGCGCGCATGCCCGGTGCCGCGCGCGCCAATGACTGGCTGGCCCAGGCGCGCCGTTACGTGCTCGCCCGCAACGCGCTCGACCGGATCGAAAGCGCCGCCTTGCTCAAGCCCAAGGCGAGCCCCGCGGTCGTCCCGGCGGCGATCGTCGACTGACGCCTCAAACCCGAGCCTTGCTCTCCTCGCCCATATTCTGCCGCAGCGCATTGAGCGCTTCCCGGCGCCGGGCGATCGGTCTACGATGCGCGTATCCCCGGGGGGCCGCGAGACTCGTGCGGCTGAGAGGCGAGGCGTTCCTCGCGACCCGTCGAACCTGATCCGGCTGACACCGGCGTAGGGAGGGGCGAAGGCGCGCAAAACCGGTCCGGGGGATTGGCGGGCGCCCAAGCAGGCCTCCCTCGAACATGAGGAAGACCGAAGCATGGCCGACATTCCCGCCCGCACCGAACTCGCCGTCACTACCGGGCCGATCCGCGGCTCGCGCAAGATCCATGTCGGCCCGCTCGGCGTGAAGATGCGCGAAATCGTGCTCGAGCCGAGCGCCAATGAGTCGCCGCTGCGCGTCTACGACACGTCCGGCCCCTATACCGATCCCAATGCCCGCATCGACATCATGGCAGGCCTCACCGAGCTGCGCCGCGACTGGATCCGCGGCCGCGGCGATGTCGAGGAGGTCGATCAGCGCGAGCTCAAGCCCGAGGATAACGGCCAGTTGGGCCCTGACCGCTCCGGCGGCGTCCAGCCCTTCCCCAATGTCCGCCGCCGCGTGCTGCGCGCCAAGCCGGGCATGAACGTCAGCCAGATGCACTATGCCCGCAAAGGCATCATCACGCCCGAGATGGAATATGTCGCTGAGCGCGAGAATCTCGGCCGCGAGCGGATGATCAGCCTGAACCGCGACGGCGAGGATTGGGGCGCGTCCATTCCCGATTTCGTCACCCCCGAATTCGTCCGCGACGAGGTCGCGCGCGGCCGCGCGATCATCCCGAGCAACATCAACCATCCCGAGAGCGAGCCGATGGCGATCGGGCGCAACTTCCTGGTCAAGATCAACGCCAATATCGGCAATTCAGCCGTGGCATCCGACGTCGCCGCCGAGGTCGACAAGATGGTGTGGTCGATCCGCTGGGGCGCGGACACGGTCATGGACCTCTCCACCGGCCGCAACATCCACGACACGCGCGAATGGATCGTGCGCAACTCGCCCGTCCCGATCGGCACCGTGCCGATCTATCAGGCGCTGGAAAAGGTCGGCGGCATCGCCGAGGAGCTGACCTGGGAGATTTTCCGCGACACTTTGATCGAGCAGGCCGAGCAGGGCGTCGATTATTTCACGATCCACGCCGGCGTGCGCCTGCCCTATATCCCCATGACCGCCAAGCGCGTCACCGGCATCGTCAGCCGCGGCGGATCGATCATGGCCAAATGGTGCCTGTCGCATCACCGCGAGAGCTTCCTCTACGAGCGGTTCGACGAGATCACCGAGATCATGAAGGCCTATGACATCGCCTATTCGTTGGGCGACGGCCTGCGCCCGGGCTCGATCGCGGACGCCAATGACGAGGCCCAGTTCGCCGAGCTCTATACGCTGGGCGAGCTCACCAAGCGCGCCTGGGAACAGGACGTGCAGGTGATGATCGAGGGCCCCGGCCACGTGCCGATGCACAAGATTAAGCAGAATATGGAAAAGCAGCTCGAGGCCTGCGGCGAGGCGCCCTTCTACACATTGGGGCCGCTTACCACCGATATCGCGCCGGGCTATGATCATATCACCAGCGGCATCGGCGCGGCGATGATCGGTTGGTACGGCACGGCGATGCTCTGCTACGTCACGCCCAAGGAGCATCTCGGCCTGCCCGACCGAGACGACGTCAAGGTCGGCGTCGTCACCTACAAGCTGGCCGCCCACGCCGCCGATCTCGCCAAGGGCCACCCCGCCGCCAAGCTGCGCGACGACGCCCTGTCGCGCGCCCGCTTCGAATTCCGCTGGCGCGATCAGTTCCATCTGTCGCTGGATCCGGACACGGCCGAGAAATATCACGACCAGACGCTCCCGGCCGAAGGTGCCAAGACCGCGCATTTCTGCTCGATGTGCGGCCCCAAATTCTGCTCGATGAAGATCACGCAGGAAGTGCGTGACTTCGCCGCCGGCAGGGCGGCTAACAGCGATCTGCTGGGAGCAGATCGCGATCCCGAACCTCGGCAGCTTGCCGAGGGGCAAGATGCCGCAAGGGATTTCGCCGCCAAGCAGAATGCCCCGGCCGACACCTTCATCGCCGCCAATGCCGAGGAGGCGGAGGCGGGCATGCAGAAGATGAGCCAGCTCTACAACGAGACCGGCCGCGAGCTCTACATGGGCGCGGGCGACCGCGAGCACGATTGAGCCATCGCCGGCGCGTTGCCCGGACTTGGTGGGTGACGTGCCGACATCTCTATCGTCACCCCGGACTTGATCCGGGGTCCAGCTTGCTTAAGCTCACGGCCGCCAGCGGACATCGCCCGCCGGCAGCGGAGTAACCAGCCATCTCCCGCATCGTCGAAAGCCTGACCGAACGTCAAACCGCCCGCGCCAGCATGCGCATCGGCAGCTTCGAAAGCGAGGCAAGCCTGACGGTGACGCCGGTTGGTCTGCTCGCCGTCGGCGGGCTGATGGCCGCGATCCTGCTTTCGAGCGCTGCCATAGTCCGCGCCGCGCGCCAGCGGATCGCGCCGCCCGATCTGCCGAGGCTGCCATGATCGAAGGCGGCTGCCTGTGCGGCCAGGTCCGCTATCGCGTCGCGGACAAGGCAGTGGCGCAGACCCTGTGCCACTGCATATCCTGCCGCCGCGCCACCGGCGGCGTCAGCGTCGCGTGGGCGGTGTTCGCGGAGGAGGATTTCGCGCTGCTGCAAGGCGAGGTGCGCGAATATTCCTCCTCGCCCGGCATCTTCTGGGGTTCATGCGCGACTTGTGGCAGCCTCGTCACCTACCGCCGTGATTCCCGCCCCGGCCATCGCGACGTCACCACCGCGACGCTGGATGACCCAGAAGCCTTCCCGCCGACGGTGGAGATTTGGACCGGAGAAAGGATCGGCTGGGAAATGCTCAATCCCGATCTGCCGCACAAGCTGCGGAGCAGCCTCAACGAATAGGCCGCGATCCGTGGCGATGGTATTGGGAAGATAGTTTATGACTGATCCACGCCGGGAAGCCGATCCGCTGGACAACGCGATCCCCCGCCCCAGGGCCGGGCATTAAGCCACACGCTTCCAGGCCTGCCTTCCCAAAAACAAACGCCGCCGAGCCTCGCAAGGGTCGCGCAGTCGCCTTGGCGGAAGGCCAGGTCAGACCTGCGCCATGCCGCCGTCCACCGGCAGTTCGGCGCCCGTGATGAAGCTGCTTTCATCGCTGGCGAGGAACAAAGCGGCCGAGGCTACTTCGTCGCCACGCGCCATCCGGCCGAGCGGGATCAGCTTCGTCAGCGTCTCGCGCACCTCGTCGGACGCTGCCGCCATCATGGCGGTGTCGGTCGGTCCCGGTGCCACGACGTTGACGCGGATGTTGCGGGGCGCCAGCTCGTTGGCCCAGGTCCGCGCGAACGAGCGCACCGCGGCCTTGGTGGCCCCATAGACGCCATAGCCCTTGGTTCCGATGGCGTCGGCGATCGAGCCCACCAGCACGACCGAGCCGCCATCCGGCATGATCGCCGTCGCAGCCTTGGCGGCGAACAGCAGCGCGCGCACGTTGAGGTCGAACGTCCGGTCGAAATGATCCTCGCTGATGGCGTCGAGCGTCGCGAATTGGGAGATGCCGGCATTGACGGCGAGCACGTCCACCCGTCCGGCCTCGCTGTGCACCGCCGCGAAGAAGGCGGCGAGCGCCGCCAGATCGGAAGCATCGACGCGGCGCGCGCGCAGCCGGCCGGCGCCCCGCTCGACCTCACCCTCTTCGGCGCCACGGCTGGTTGCGTAAACCGTGGCGCCTTCCGCGGCGAACCGCTCTGCGATCGCGCCACCGATGCCGCCATGGCCACCGATCACGACCGCGATTTTTCCTGAAAGCCTGCTCATACGTCCTCACATCGCTGGTGATGACGACTAGGTATAGTTCCTATATCTAATCACAAGAACGCACCCAGTGGTGCCTAGATATCGAGGCGTATATCCATGACCAAGGACGTGCTCGATCTACCGCTCGATGTCACCGCGGCGCGGCCCATCCTCGAACATATCGCCAACAAGTGGACCGTGCTGATCCTGAGCGTCCTCTGCACGCAGCCGGCGCGGTTCAACGACCTCAAGCGCCGCCTCGACGGTATCACGCACAAGGCTTTGTCCGAAGCGTTGAAGCGTCTCGAACGCAACGGCCTTGTCAGTCGCAAGGTGCTGCCGACGCAGCCGATCGGGGTCGAATATACAATTACCGACCTTGGCTGCTCGCTCCGCGAACCCTTCGCTGCCCTGTATAGCTGGTCGCTCGCCAACGGCCCCGCGATGGAAACAGCACAGCGTGCCTATGACACGTCGAGAAGAAACGAAGAGTAGGAGGAGGAGGTTTAGCCACCGGAGGAACTCCGCCTCGCCGCATCGTCCCACATCACGATCGATTTCGGGACAGCTGCGACATGACGCGCGACACCCCCGGCTGGTCGATGGACCTGCAACCTTGATCGCGCACGGGCATTGGAGGGCGGAACGTCGATCGACAATCACCCGCGCTCGGCTTCTCAGCCAGGCGGCATCAACGGAACCGAAAAATGGAAATGCGCAAGCTCGGCTCGCAAGGCCTCGAAGTCTCCGCCCTCGGCCTCGGCTGCATGGGTATGTCCGAATTCTATGCGGGCCGTGACGACGCGGAGTCGGTCGCCACGATCAACCGCGCGCTCGATCTCGGCGTCACCTTCCTCGACACGGCCGACATGTATGGCGTCGGCGCCAATGAGGAGCTGGTCGGTCGCGTCGTGCGCGAGCGGCGTGAATGGGTGGTGGTCGCCACCAAGTTTGGGAACGTCCGCGGCGCGGACGGCAGCTTCCAGGGTGTCAGCGGCCGGCCCGATTATGTCCGCCAGGCATGCGACGCCAGCTTGAAGCGGCTCGGGATCGACGTGATCGACCTCTATTATCAGCACCGCGTCGATCCGAACGTGCCGATCGAGGAGACGGTCGGCGCGATGGCCGAGCTCGTGACCGCGGGCAAAGTGAAATATCTCGGACTGTCGGAGGCGGCACCCGCCACGATCCGGCGCGCCCATGCAACGCATCCGATCAGCGCGCTCCAGACCGAATATTCGCTCTGGAGCCGCGATCCGGAAGCCGAGATTCTACCGACGATCCGCGAGCTCGGCATCGGCTTTGTGCCCTACAGCCCGCTCGGGCGCGGCTTTCTCACCGGCCAGTTCAAGAGCCCGGACGACCTGCCGGCAGATGATTATCGGCGAAATGCGCCACGCTTCCAGGGCGAAGCCTTCCAGAAGAATCTCGATCTGGTCAGCGAGATCGAGCGGCTAGCCGCCGAGAAGGGCTGCACCCCTGCCCAGCTCGCGCTCGCCTGGGTGCTGGCACAGGGTGAGGACGTGGTCCCGATCCCGGGCACCAAGCGCCGCAAATATCTTGAGGACAATCTTGGCGCACTGGACGTGACGCTGAGTGCAGCGGATCTCGCCCGCATCGACGAGGTGCTGCCGCCCGGCGCCGCCGAGGGCACGCGCTATGCCGCTCCCCAGATGGCGGCGCTGAACCTGTAACGAGGCTCCGTCAGCGGCGCTGCCCCAAGCGCAGCGCGGACCACCGCCCGCGCGACTATAGTGTTGATCGTGAGGATCGGCTGAAGCGCCGGAGGGTAAGATCCGCATATCATTGCGAGCGATAGTCACTCCTGCTACCCCGCACACCATGGAGGGTCAGCATCGAACAATCGGCAGCCGTTAATGCTGGCGTCGGCGTCGGTTTCATCCTGGCACTTCTGCTGGTCTATGGCGGGATAATCGCCATCGGCTTTTTTATCTCGCGATGGCTTACGCGAAAACGCCATGATGGACGCAAGGTGCGATGGCCGTTGTGGATCGCAGTAGCTTTCGTCTTGCTGATCGCGTTGGGGCAATTGGCATCGCTGGCCCAAACCCAACAGCTTTCATCGGCCACCGTGGCCGCTGAAGTCGAGCGAAGGAGCGGAGACTGGCATGACGAGCTCGAGGGTAGAACGGATCGCCCGCCTCCTCTGCCAGCACGATCTGGCCCCCCTGCGCGCGCGTCGAACGTAAGGACTGCCTCGAGCAGGCCCTCAGCTCGACTGGCCTGTGCTTGCAAACACCCGCCGCCTACGGCCCAGTTGCGGACGTTATGCAGCCTAGGAGCGGCTGCCAATCGCAGGAGGGCATGTGCTTCGCCACGTTCTGGAAGAACGCAACTCTCTGATTTTCAGTCCAGAGCGCCTTGAAGCCCAACGATATCACAGTCCCTCGCAAGTGCCGTCCAAAGCCGCTTAGTGAAGCAGCTCCGCTATCAGGGCGCTTTCACCATCCGTTGGACAATCAACTGAGCCGCCATTACTCGTCGTCGCAACGGGCTGTAACCGATTACATTGACGTGTGAGGCCCGGCTGATGATGCGGAGCCGCAGGACTTTAGGGAGAATGAGGTGGGCGCTCGGTGGATGTTGACCGTGATAGCATTCTGCTCGTTCACACATATGCCAGGCGTTCGCACTCAACCGCGGTTTGATCCGGCAGTAGCAACAGTCGCCCAGATCAATGCAGCGTTCCAGGCCGGCAGCCTCTCCTCCGAGCAGCTGGTCCGCCTCTCATTGGCCCGAATCCGGGCATATGATCCCACTCTCCATGCCATGCTGGCGATCAATCCCACGGCGATTGCCGAGGCGAAGGCGCTCGACGCCGAGCGG